>VGZJ01000300.1 GCA_016872595.1 Planctomycetota bacterium | reverse complement strand
AAGTGCCGGTATCGGTGGTCACAGATGTGCATCAGACGCCCGCAGAAGGGGCAATCCCGATCGAGAACGTCGAGTTCCAGGAGGGCGAAATCGGTATCCTTGGGCCAGTGGTAAGGCATCCTGCCGACCTCCACGTTTGAGCCGCCTCCAGCGAAAAGATGATCACGCAAGAGTTTACACACAGAATACGCTACCTTCTAGCCCTCTCGCGGATCGTTGATACAATTCACCTCGTCTCGCACCCTCTTTCGGAGTTCGATCCGATGCGCCCCCTCTCGCGCCGCGCTTTCCTCGCGACCTCGGCCGCTACCGCCACCCTCGCCACCCGGCCCGGCGTCGGGCGTGCCGCCGACACCAAGGAACTGTTCCAGATCTCCCTCGCCCAGTGGTCCCTGCACCGGGCGTTCCGCGCCACGGGCGGCGACAAGCGCGACCCGCTCAAGTTCGCGGAGATCAGCGCCAAGGAGTTCGGCATCACCGCGCTCGAGTACGTCAACCAGTTCTACGCCGACAAGAAGAAGGACGCGGCGTACCTCACGGACCTCAAGAAGGTGGCCGACGACAACAAGGTTCAAAGCGTCCTCATCATGTGCGACGGAGAGGGTAATTTGGGTAACCCCGACGAGAAGGGCCGCACCCAAGCCGTCGACAACCACAAGCGGTGGGCCGAGTGGGCCAAGTTTTTGGGCTGCCACAGCATCCGGGTGAACGCCGCAAGCGACTGGAAAAAGGGCTTTGAAGAGACCCAGAAGCTGGCCGCCGACGGGCTGCGGAAGTTGGCCGAGTTCACCGACACGCTGGGCATCAACACGATCGTCGAGAACCACGGCGGGCTGTCGAGTCACGGCGGTTGGCTCGCCGGGGTCATGAAGCGGGTCGACCACAAGCGGTGCGGCACCCTGCCCGACTTCGGCAACTTCCGCATCGGCAAGATCGAGAGCGTGAAGGAAGAGAGCTACGACCGGTACAAGGGCGTGGACGAACTGATGCCGTTCGCCAAAGGGGTTTCGGCCAAGTCGCACGACTTCAACCCCAAGGGCGACGAGGTCCACACCGACTACCGCAAGATGCTCGACATCGTGCTGAACAAGCACAAGTACCGCGGGTTCATCGGGATCGAGTACGAGGGCGGCAAGATCGGCGAGCCGGAGGGCATCCGGGCGACCAAGAAGCTGCTCGAAACCGTTCGCGCCGAACTCACCAAGGGTTGACCCTCGCACCGGCTGTGACCACAGCCGTCCTGTGCAAGTATTCTGTCGCAGGGCAAATGCAGCGGATCGTAGGGGCTGGTCGAGGTCGGCGACGCGCGCGGTTGTCTCAATAACGGGTGGTGCGCGCCCGGCAGCGCGAGCCGTGGCCCGAAACCGGCCGCGCGGCGCGCACCGGTCCGGTTCCCCGCAAGCGGGTGACAGCGGGTTGTCGCAGGGTTGGCCGCGTTCAAACGCGCCGAGACGATGACCGCCGACCCCATCACGCGGGACGGACTCGCTGTTGCCCAAGCCCGTGTACTGCTCCTTCTGGATCAGCGCCAAGCGGCGAGCGCGATCCTCGTCGATGTAGCGGGGCGTCCGAACGGCCGTTACGCGCCAGCCGCGACCGCGCTCCTCGGCGCGATGAAGCTCGCCGAGGGTGCCTATGACCCCGCCCGCAAGCTGCTCTTGCAGGCGCTAGCCATTCCGGGCGAGTGGCCCGGTCGGGCGGAAGCGGATGCCGACCTCGGTCTGGCGTACCTGTCCTCTGGCGACGAGTCGCTCGGGTTGAGGTGGCTCGCTGCTGCGCGGGAGAAGTTTCGCGCCGCCGGCGCAGTGGACCTACTCGGCCAATCTTGGCAGAACGAGGCGCGGTACTGGGAAGCCACAGGCCGAGCCTCCGAAGCCGCGAAGGCCCGTGAGCTAGCGCGGGCGCTTGAATCGACCCCCGCCACTTCAGCTACCCGAGCAACTCCTCCGTAATGAGTTGCCGGAGAGCGAAACGGGCGCTGCCGACTGTTGGCCGCGCCCGTTCTGCTGCGTGATTCGAGACCTCAGTAAGAAAGACATCGCGGCGACCGTCGCGCTGTCCGGGTCCCATCTTCGTCCGCGGTGACAATCACCTGTGGTGTCTCGGCGAGTAGGCCTGCCAACACCGGTCAGCCGACGCGGAACGCGATCACCTCGCCAGCGTCCGTGGCGACCGCCACTCGCGCGCCGTCCGGCGACCACGCGGCCTGCGTCACCGGCGCGTCGAATCGCACCTCGGCCAGCGGGCGCGGGCTCGGCGGCCGCCACAGGATCACCCGCCCGTCGTCGGCACCGGACGCCAGCAGCGCCCCGCGGGGCTGGAACGCCAGCGCCGATACCTTGCTTGTCTCGTCGTGCCCGTCGAGCGCCAGCGGCCGCGTCCCCTCCGGCCCGCGGCCGGAGCAGTCCCACACCGTCGCCCGGAACCCGCCGCCGGTGGCCAAGTAGCGGGACGAGTGGTCCCACGCCAGTTCCGTCACCTTCCGCCGGTAACCGAACATCTTCAGATCGGCACCGGTGGCCGGCACCCAGAAGTGGACGGTCGCGTCTTGGTCGCCGGTGGCTAGGAACCGTCCGTCCGGTGCCCACGCGAGCCGTAGCACCGACCCCTTCCACTCGAGCCGCCCGGCTGGCTCGGCGCGGTCGGCCGCCCACAGGGTGACGCCGCCGTACGCAGCCGCGGTCAGCTCGCCGGTGTCCGGTCGCCACGCTAGGTCGGTGACCGTGCTCGCGTGGCCTGGGTAGTCCTGAAGCAGCCGGCCGTCGGGCGCCCACAGCCGCACCGTCTTGCCGGCCGCGGACGCCAGGTACGCGCCGTCGGGGCTGACGACCACCTTCTCGACCCACCGCGCGCCGGCGTCGAGAGCGAGCCGCTCAGACCCGGTCGCCGCGTCGTGCAGGCGGACCCGGCCGTCTTGGCCGGCCGAGGCGACCGTGCCCACGTCCACCCACGCGACGGCAGTCGCGCCGCCGGCGTGCCCGGCGAGCCGCACTGCCGCGCCGGTGTCGGCGGCCAGCGCCGCAACCGCCCCGCCCGCGCCCGCGGCGGCCACCCGACGGCTGTCCGGCGCCCACGCCAGCGCGATAACGTGGTCGTCGACGGCGGCGCGCCACACGCCGGTCAGTCGCGGCCCGCCGAACCAACTGCTCACGCTAGGCATGACCGGAACCCCTCGGTCAATTCAGCCCGGTTCAGGTTGCGGCCGATGAAGATGAGCTTGTTCGCCCGCGGTTCCATGCCCCACGGCCGATCCTCGCGACCGTCGAACAGCATGTGCACGCCCTGGAACACGAACCGGTTCTTGTCTCCCTTGATTGCCAGCACACCCTTCATGCGGTAGATGTCAGCCCCCTTCTGTTGAAGGAGCTTGCCCATCCACGCATTTAGTTTCTCGTGGTCGAGGTCGCCGGGGATGGTGATGCCGACGCTCGACACCTCGTCGTCGTGCTCGTGGTCCGGTTTGTACTCGTGGGTCGCGGTCGGGGCGAGTTCGCCGGCCGGGCCGACCAGCTTGGCCTTGAACTCGTCCGGCCCGTGCTCGGTAAACAGTGCGTAGCACCCGGCGGCCTCGATCACGACCGGGAACCGCTTCTCTCCACCCTCGGGCAGTTGTAGTTGGTTTAGCACCTTGCCGGTAGCGACGGGCGCGCCGGGAGCGACCTCAGCCTCGTCGACACTGAAGGTGAGCACAGCATCCATCTCGGCCGCCTTCCGCCCCGCCTCGTCGGCCGACGGGCACGGCAGCAGGACGATGCTCATTGCCGGGTCCGGGCCGTCGTTACAGACGAACTCGTAGGTGCCGGGGGTCAGCTCGTACACGCCGCCCCACTCGAACGGGTACTCCGGCTCGAGGAACTGCGGGTCCACCTCCAGCGCGCGGTCTAGATTGAACCCGCCGACGTTCAGGATACGGTCCATCTCGACCACCGAGTTCCGCGTTCGGTACAACTTGGCCGCCCCGTTGATGCCCTTGATCTTCGCTTCGAGGGTGTCCAGCTCGGCCGGGGTGACGAGGTCGGTCTTGTTCAACAGGAGCACGTCGGCAAATGCGATCTGCGCCTGCACCTCGTCACTATCCCAGTGGTCGTGGACGTGTTTGGCATCGACGAGGGTGACGATCCCGTCGAGGGCCGTCTTCCGCTGCACCTCCTCGTCGACGAAGAACGTCTGCGCGACCGGGCCGGGGTCGGCCATACCTGTCGTCTCGACGACGATGTAGTCGAACCGGTCCTTCCGCTTCATTAGGTTGCCGAGGATACGGATCAGGTCGCCGCGGACGGTACAGCAGATGCACCCGTTGTTCATCTCGAAGATCTCTTCCTCAGCGCGGATCACCAAATCTTGGTCGATGCCGACCTCGCCGAACTCGTTCTCGATGACGGCGATCCGCTTGCCGTGGTTGGCGGTCAGGATGTGGTTGAGGAGGGTCGTCTTTCCGGACCCAAGGAAGCCGGTCAGCACGGTCACGGGCACGCGGTCTTGCGTCACAGGCATGGCGAAACCTCAATGGTATGTGAAATTACCTCGTGATACTATGTTATTATAAGTATATCGCACCGGTGGGCAGCTTGCTGTCCAAGGATTCTGTCGCAGGGCAAACGCAGCGAATTGCAGGGGTTGGTCGAGGTCGGCGACGCACGCGGTTGTCTCAAAAGCGGGTGGTGCGCGCCCAGCGGCGCAGGCCACAACCGTCCTGTCCAAGGATTCTGTCGCAGGGCAATGCAGCGAATCGTAGGGGGTGGCTGAGGTCGGCGACGCGCCCGTTTGTCTCAACAGCGGGTGGCGCACGCCCAGCAGCGCGGGACGCGACCCAGAGCCGGCCGCGCGGCGCGCACCGGCTCGGTTCGTCCGACCTCGCCCCGAACATGCTCAAGATGGTCCGGCTCCGCGTCCTCACCGGCTACCTGTCCTCGGTCTGTGGTCTCGAAGAAGACGACCTCATCCGCGTCCTCCGCGACGACGCTCCCAAGCTCGCCGACCGCGCCCGCGTCCTCGCCGCCCTCACCGCCCCCGCCCCGGACTTCAACCGCGGCCAACTCAAGGCCACGATCCTCGGCGTGCTGCTCCAAGAAGAAACCTCCGCCCTGCCCGAGAACCGGCTCGACGAGAAGGTGATCGAGTTCGAGGCCGCCGTCGTCGAACGGGCCCGGTCCCTCGACTTCACCGCGCTGCGCAAGGACGACCCCGACCGCTGGCACCACTTCGACACCTATCGGAGCGTGCTCGAGGCGGCGTGGGGCGACGACGGCCAAGTGTCCCCCGACGAGGCCCGGCTCCTCGGCGTGCTCCGCACCCACCTCGGCATCTCCCGCGTCGAGCACGGGCGCATCGGCGCGCTCCTGAAGCGGTTCCCAAGACCGGCGGCGCGCTCCACACCCCCGAGGAGATGAACGACGCCCACAAGGAGTTCCAGCGCCAAGGGGTGCTGTGGCCGTCCCGCGACGAGGACAACCGCAACGTCGACGTGATCCCGCCGAGGTCGACGAGACGGTGCGCCGCGGGCACGAGGGCCAAGAGTTGCAGGCCGTGAACGTCCGCCGGCTGCTCGCGCACGACGGCGTCCTCACCGGCGACCTGCGCGACGCGCTGGACCGGCAGGGCCGGGGCGCTCGGGCACGAAGTCCGAGCTGATCGAACGCGCGGTCGCCGGCGAGGTGCGGCCAATCGCGCTGGTGGGCGCGGCGGGGCTGAAGCAGTTGGCCGACCGGTGGGCGGCGCTGGCCCCCGACAAACCGTTCCCGGCCCGGTTGTTGAACCGCACCGAGGTCATCAACACCGACCGCGCCGAGTTCCTCCTGAGCCTCGCCTGACACTCGCGGGGCCGTGCCGAAAGGGTTCGCGTGTACGAGCGCAACGTTTCGCGTCGCACCCGTGAGCGAAACGGAATACGGCGAGGGCTGCAATCAGGCGCGCCCTCGCCGGCTCCCGCAATTCCCGCAAAACGGCCCGCACTGCCCGCAAATCCTCGTGGATTCGCGCAACCCATGTTTCACCTTGCAAAGCAGTCGGGATGTGCGAAAATGCTGGGAATTGCAGGTGATTCGAGTCTCCGGACGCTCGGCTTTTCGTGCTTCATAAGCGAGGTGTCGTGGGTTCAATTCCCACCCCCGCTACTGCCCGAAGGTGAACGAAAAGCCTTACGGCCGAAGCGTTTCACGCTTTCCTCCGCGGGTGCGGGGTGCGGCTTCCGAACAACGGGTTCTGTGGAACGATTCCACAGAACCCATCGGAGGTTCTGCACCGTGCCACGACTTCGCAATCCCGCCCCGTCATACTCGGCCCACAAGCAGTCCGGCCGGGGCCGGCTCGTGTGGTACGACTCCACCGGCGCACGACAACAGAAACTCCTCCCCGGCGCGTACGGAAGTGAGGAATCACTCCGGGCCAAAGCGACACTCGAACTCGAAGTGGCAACGTCACCGACCCGGACCCGCACCGAGGAACCCGCGGCGCTCACGATGGCGGAGTTGCTCGTCGCCTACCTCGGCCACGCGGCCCAGCACTACCGGGGACCGAACGGGAAGCCGACGAGCGAGTTCGATGAGGTCAAATTGATGGCGCGGGTGCTCCGCGACCTGTACGGCGACACCACCGCCGTGACCTTCGGCCCGCTCCGGTTGAAGGCGGCTCGGCAGAAGTGGGTCACGGCGGGGCTGGCGCGCTCGGAGTGCAACCGCCGCACGAATCTGGTCCGGCGGATGTTCAAGTGGGCCGCGTCCGAAGAGTTGGTGCCGGCGACGGTCCACCAAGCGCTCACGACCGTGACCGGGCTTCAACGGGGCCGCACCGAGGCCCGCGAACCGGACCCCGTGGGGCCGGTAGACGACGCGGTGGTGGACGCCACGCTGCCGTTCCTCAACCGCCACGTTCGCGGGTTGGTGGAGTTCCAGCGGCTCACCGGCTGCCGGCCCGGTGAGGCGTGCGCGCTACGCCGGCGCGACATCGATACCGGCGATGCCGTCTGGTTGTACAAGCCCACGCACCACAAGACCGCCCACCGCGGGAAGTCGCGCGTGATCGCAATCGGCCCGCGGGCACAGGAACTCCTCGTGCGGTTCCTCACGCCCGACCTCGACACGTTCCTGTTCTCTCCAAAGGGGGCGCTCGAAGAACTCCGCGCCGCGCGGGCCGCGGCCCGGAAGACGCCGCGGTATCCGAGCCACATGCGCCGCAACGCGGGTAAGCGCAAGGACGACCCCCGGCGCGCCCCGAAGGACAGGTACGACCGCACCTCTTACGCGCGGGCCGTGGCGCGCGCGTGTGAGTCGGCGTTCCCGCCCCCCGCGCCGCTCGCGCAACGAGCGGACGAAACGGCGTCGGAGTGGAAGGCGCGGGTGATCGGCGAGCAGCGGGCGCGACTGGGCGAATGGCGGCGCACGCACCACTGGCACCCGAACCAACTGCGACACAGTTACGCGACGCGGGTACGGAAGGAGTTCGGTCTGGAAGCCGCGCAGGTGGCGCTCGGTCACACGAGGGCGAGTACGACCGAAATCTACGCGGAGAAGAACGAGGCGCTGGCCGTGGCAACCGCGAACAAGATCGGCTGATCCCACGACGCGGGCCGGCGCGCCCCACGCCGGCCCTCCTCCATGAGACGACCCGTCGTGTGCAATTATTAGAGTCGCTGCACAATAGTGGCAGATCGGTTCAAGCCGGCTCGCCCCTTGGCGTTGGATCTCATGCGTACATGAGGTTGTGGAGTCCGGCGACGTTCTTGATGATGA
>VGZJ01000299.1 GCA_016872595.1 Planctomycetota bacterium | reverse complement strand
CCACTGCGCGAGGCGCTCATGAACCACCCGTGGCGGCTCAAGAAAGCCGTCACCTACCTGTTCGATTGGATCGCCACCATGCTCCGCAAGCTCCTGCACCCGCACCCCAAACTCACAACCAACACTGGGTGAACTCTAGTGTGGTTCGCCATTCCCAACACCGCGCGATTGTGCGATGCTGGGGAACCGTTCGCGCTCCCCTTCGGGTCGCGGCTAACGAAGAGACGATTCCATGCGCCGTTTGCTCTGGCTCGCGCCGTTCGCCCTTGTTCCCCTGTTTGCGTTGTCGCCCGCGCCCGCCGCGCCGGAGGCCCCCGCCCCGAAGGACCCGAAGCGCCACGGCCCGGCCCACCGCACCGAGCAGGACGGGTGGATCGTCGTCCACGTCGAGGGCGAGCCGTACGCCCGCGGCTACCAACAGGGGCGGCTGCTGGCGAAGGAGATCGCGGCGTACATCCGGATGCTGGCGACCGAGCGCAGCGTGAAAGCGCCCGCGGACGGGTGGAAGGCGGCCCGGCAACTGGCCGGCGCGCTGTTCCTGCGGACGATTGACCGCGAGTACCTCGAAGAGATGCGCGGCATCGCCGAGGGCGCGACCGACGCCGGGGCGAGCTACGACGGGCGCGACATCGACCTCGCCGACATCGTGACCGTGAACTGCTGGATGGAACTGGAGAGCCTCGACAGCGCGCTGGCCGCGACCCCGAACGGGCTGGAGGGGAAGGAGTTCCCGCGGCCCGGCCCGCCGCGCGCCCCGGCCCCGAAGCCGGTGAAGAAGGACCACTGCTCCGCGTTCATCGCCACCGGCCCCGCGACCGCGGACGGCAAGATCGTGTTCGGGCACATCACCATGTCCGGCCTGACGGCCGGGCCGTTCGTGAACGTGTGGCTCGACGTGCAGCCGAAGGCCGGGCGGCGGTTCGTGATGCAGGCGTTCCCGGGCGCGGTGTGGTCGAGCCAAGACTACTACATCAACGACGCCGGCATCCTGTTGTGCGAAACCACGATCGACCAGTCGCCCTTCGACCCGACCGGCGCGTCGCTCGTGGGCCGCGCGCGCAAGGCCATTCAATACGGCGAGAACATCGACGCGGTGGTGAAGGCCCTTTCGACCAAGAACAACGGGCTGTACTCGAACGAGTGGCTCATCGGCGACCTGAAGACGAACGAGATCGCCATGTTCGAGCTGGGCACGAAGAAGAGCCGGCTGTGGCGCAGCAGTAAGGACGAGTGGTTCGAGGGCACGAAGGGTTTCTACTGGGGCTGCAACAACGCCAAGGATTTCGACGTGCGCGGCGAGGCGGTGCCCGCGGACCCGGACGAACCGCTCGACAAGGTGGAGTGGCAGGCCGACGAGCGCGACAAGGCGTGGCTCAAGTTCTACAAGGCGCACGCGGGGAAGATCGACGGGGCGGCGGCGAAGAAGGCGCTGACCGCGGCCCCGCTCGCGGGCGACACGTCGCTGGACGCGAAGTACGCGACGGCGGAGCTGGCGAAGAAGCTGTCGTCGCACGCGATGTACGGCCCGCCGCACGGCAAGGCGTGGAAGCCGACCGAGGAGCAACTGCGCGACCACCCCGAGATCAAGGCGCTGGAGCCGCACCCGTGGACCGTGCTCGCGCCCAAGAAGTAGGCGGGCGCGGTTGGGCTTCCCCCCGGCGGGCCGGACCTTGTATCTCTATCCGCGGGGCGGGCCGCGTTCGCCCCGCCGCGCCACCCACGGGACCGCCGCGACATGGAAGAGTTCTTCTCACAGGTCTGGAAGATCGTCGTCACGCTCGTCGATCCGCGGAACCTGAGCCACCCGGAACTGTTTCAGGCCGCGCTGAACCAGCCGGGCGTGTACTGGGCGGCGCTGGCCGCGGTCACGCTCATCGTGTTCACCGAAACCGGCTTGCTCATCGGGTTCCTGCTCCCCGGCGACTCGCTCCTCGTCGTGCTCGGCATCGTCGCCCAGATCAGCGGGTGGAACCTGTGGCCGTTCCTGTTGTGCCTGTGCGCCGCGGCGGTGATCGGCGACGCGGTCGGGTTCTGGATCGGGCGCAAGGCGGGGCCGGCGATCTTCAACCGCCCGTCGAGCCGGTTCTTCAAGCAGGAGTACCTCCAGCGCGCCAAAGCCTTCTACGAGAAGCACGGCGGCAAGACGATCATCTTCGCCCGGTTCGTGCCCATCGTCCGCACGTTCGTGCCGGTCGTCGCGGGCGCGGCCAACATGAACTACCGCACGTTCCTCTTCTACAACGTGTTCGGCGGGATCGGCTGGATCGTGAGCATGATCCTGTTCGGGTACTACCTGATCCCCATCGCCGACCCGCCGGTGCAGTCGCTGCTCGGCAAGCCCGAGTTCACGTGGGCCAAGCACATCGACAAGGTCGTCGTTGTGGTCATCTTCCTCTCGGTCGCGCCGATCTTGTGGAAGGCCGGGCGGCACTACCTCGCCACGCGCCGGGCGACGGCGGGGAGCACGGCGGTGGCCGCGGTCACGCTGGTGGACCCGCCCGCGCCGCCGGCCCCCGCGCCGCAACCGGCCGAGGGCGCGCCGAAGCCGACCGCGTGAATCCGCGTGCCGCGCCCCGCCGGGTGAGCTACGATGGCGGCATCGCACCTTCCTCGGAGTTCACCATGCGTTCCCTTTCGTGCCTCGCCCTCGTCGCGGGCCTCGCGCTCGTCGGCGCGGCGCGCGCCGCCGACGACAAGCCCGTCGTCGTGAAGCTGAACAAGCTCAGCGCCGCTGCCCCGGCCACGTGGAAGAAGGAGAAGCCCGCCAACACGCTCCGCGTGTACCAGTTCAAGCTGCCCGGCGCGAAGGACCACCCGGACGCCGAACTCAGCGTCATGAACGAGAGCCTGCCGAAGGCCGAGAAAAACTTCCCGAAGTGGAAGGGCACGTTCGTCGCGCCCGAGGGCAAGACCGTGGACGACATCGCCAAGACCCACAAGTGGGAGGTGACCGGCGCGAAGGTGGACGTGCTCGACGTCACCGGGACGTGGAAGTTCAAGGAGCGCCCGTTCGACCCCAAGTCGAAGGAAATGCTGCTCGACGACTGGCGCGTGATCTGGGTGATCGTGGAAGAGAAGGACGAAACGCACCACTTCCGCCTGAGCGGGCCGGAACAGACCGTGAACGCCCACGCCAAGGACTTCGAGAAGTGGATTCGCAGTTTCAAGTGATTTGAGGTTGCAGATTTGTGATTGACGGTTGAAAGACACGCGCGCCGGTTGTCGCCTTTCAATCATCAATTACAAATCTGCAATCTGCAATCCTAAGCGGTCCCGAACTGCCGGTCGCCGGCGTCGCCGAGACCGGGCACGATGTAGCCCAGTTCGTTCAGGTGGGAGTCGAGCGCCGCGAGGAACACCGGCACATCGGGGTGCGCCGCTTGCAGCGCGGCCACGCCTTCCGGCGCGGCGATCAGCCCGGCGAAGATCAGCCGCGGCGTGCCGGCCTTCTTCAAGATGTCGAGCGCGGCAATCGCACTGCCGCCGGTCGCGAGCATCGGGTCGAGCACGATGCCCACGTCCATTTCCGGCTTCGGCGGGAGCTTGTTGTAGTACGTCACCGGTTTGAGCGTGGCGTGGTCGCGGTACAGGCCGAGGTGCCACACCGCGGCTTCCGGCAGCGCCTCCAGCATGGCGTTCGCCATGCCCAGCCCCGCGCGCAACACCGGCACCAACCCCACGCGGTCGGCGACCTGTTGGCAGGTGGTGCGCGTCAGCGGCGTTTGTACCTCGACCGGGGCGAGGCGCAGCTCGCGCGTGGCCTCGAAGAACAGCCCGCGCGAGATGGCGGACACGAGTTCGCGGAACTCCGGCGGCTTCGTATCAACCGCGCGCAGCCGCGCCAGCTTGTGCTGAACCAGCGGGTGCGAAGAAACGTGAACGGGAGCGGGCATTGCTGTCTCTGGGTAGGTGCCGCCTGCCGGGCGGCACTGCTGCGGAACTCATTTACCTTCGCGCGAAGGTCGCCGTGCTGTTGAACCGTGCCGCCCGGCAGGCGGCAGCTACGTTAACCCAACTGCTTCGCGTCGAACGCGCCCGGGATCAGGTCGCGCACGGTCCACCGTATCACGTCGCCGTTGAGATTGGCGAGCAGCACTTCGGCGTCCGGAGCGAACTCCCACAGCAGTTGCCGGCACGCGCCGCACGGCGGCGTCGGCTTCTCGGTGTCGGTCACAACGGCCACGCGCGTGAAGCAGCGGAAGCCGTCGCCCACGCCCCGCGCGATGGCCGCCCGCTCGGCGCAGATCGTGAGGCCGTAGCTGGCGCTCTCGACGTTACAGCCGGGGACGATGGTGCCGTCTTCGGCTTGGAGCGCCGCGCCGACCTTAAACTTCGAGTACGGCGCGAACGCCTTTTCCCGCGCGGCAATCGCGGCGGCGATCAGCGGGTCGTCGGGGCGGTACTTCATGTGATCTCCTCCAGAATGAGCGGCTCCGGCGAAGGCGGCGCGTCGCCGAATGTTACCGCGGCCCCGATGGTAGGCCACGCTGCGGCGAACTTGGTGTCGTCGCGGAACCACACTTCCAGCACGTTGTCGCCGGCTCGCACCTGTTCGCCGGGTTTCGCGCGGATGACGATTCCGACGCTGTGGTCGATCTTGTCCTCCGCGCGACTCCGCCCGCCACCCACATCACGCACGGCGACGCCCACCTTCTCGGCGTCGATGTCTGTCACATATCCGTCGCGGGGCGCTTTCACGGGAACCATGCTCGGTGTGGGAACGCCGAGGCGCGAGTACTCGTCGATCACCTTCGGGTCGCCGCCCTGCTGCTCGATGCACTTGCGGAACACGTCGAGGCCCGCGCCGCTGGTGAGCGCCGCGCGCACCTTCGCTTCCGCATCGGCGATACCCGCGAGTTCGACCATGCGCGCCGCAAGCTTCACCGACAGTTCCGTCAGGTCGGGCGGGCCGTTGCCCTTCAGCGTCTCGATGCTCTCGATCACTTCGAGCGCGTTGCCGACGTAGCGGCCCAGCGGTGCGTCCATCGCGGTAATCATGGCCGTCGTGCGCAGGCCGTTCGCGGTGCCGACGCGCACGATGGATTCCGCCAGTTCGCGCGACCGCGCGCGGGTCTTCATGAACGCCCCGCGCCCGGTCTTCACGTCCATCACCAGCCCGCCGATGCCCTCCGAGAGCTTCTTGCTCAGAATCGACGCGGTGATGAGCGGGATGCTCTCGACGGTCGCGGTCACGTCGCGCAGCGCGTACAGCGTCTTGTCCGCGGGGGCCACGTCCTTCGTCTGGCCCATCATGCCGAGGCCGACTTTCGCGAGCGCGTCGCGCAGTTGCCGCTCGCTCAGGTTCACGTTGAAGCCGGGGATCGCTTCGAGCTTGTCGAGCGTGCCGCCGCTGTGCCCCAGCCCGCGCCCGGACATCATCGGCACGAGCACGCCGCACGCCGCCGCGAGCGGGCCGAGGATCAGCGAGGTCTTGTCGCCCACGCCGCCGGTGCTGTGCTTGTCCACCTTCGGGCCGGAAATGTCCGACAGGTCGAGCCGCGTGCCGGAGTCGGCCATCGCTTGCGTGAGGTACGCCGTTTCCGCCGCCGTCATGCCGTTGAGGTAAATCGCCATGAGCAGCGCGGTGAGGTGGTACGGCTCCCACCCGCTGCCCTCGGTGCGCGCCGCCGCGCGCACGAACGCATCGATCTGCGCGCGCGACAGCTCGCCGCCGTCGCGCTTCGTCTGGATCACGTCGCCCGGTCGCATGGGGTGCCTCGCGGCTGCTATTTCGTGGGGCGGGCCTCTGGCCTGCCAAAGTTTTGGCAGGCCAGAGGCCCGCCCCACATAGAACCTACTTCTTCAGCGCCTTCTCAATCGCCTCGACCATCCGCTTCTCGCTGCCGGGATCGACCCAGCTCCAGTCGCTCAGGTTGCCGTCGTTTTCCTTCCACGCGCGCTCAATCGGAATATAGCCGGGGCCGCACTCGCCGTAGCCGGCGGTCAGCACGAAGCCGTTGGGCCGGGCCTTCTGCGCCGCGAGTTGGAACTCGACGTAGCTCTCCGCGGGCAGCAGCGTCATGCACGGGCCGCCGAAGTCGAGCACCGGAAGATCAATCGGCTTGCCCGCGTCGCACCGCTTCTTCCAACTGAGGCCGAGCGCCGCGAGGCACTGGCCGAACGGCTTCGGGTCGTCCTTCATACGCTTCGCGAGCGCCTCTTCGGAGAACCCGGCCGACGTGCGCGCGTCGAGCGTCAGCGGCACGGAGCGGAACGTCACGTCCTTGATCGCGGTCTTCTTGGTGGCCTTCCACGCGGCGCTCATGCCGGCGTGAATGCGGTCCGCGAGGACCGGCCGGTTGTTGGGGTCGCCGTCGTTGTACTTGCCCGCGGTCACGTTGCCGCTGCACCCGCTGGCGTAGATTTGCATGACGCCCGGCGTGTCGGCCTGCCGGCGCTTGCGGGCCATGCCGACGAAGTCCGCGCTCACGCCGCCCCTGCCGTAGTAGCTCATCGGGTGGACCGCATACGCGGAGAGCGCGCACAGCGCTGTGTCGCCGTTCCAGAAGCTGAGCGTCTTCACGTTGGCGTCGATGGTGCCGTCTTCGCCGGCCCGCGCCTTCGGGTCGCGGCTGGCGCTGGTGCGGTTGAAGTGAACCTTGCCGTCGGCGTCGAAGTAGCGGCGGTTGGAGGCGACCTTCTCGACCTTCCCCTCGCCGGTGCCGATGTGCGTGACCGGCTTCGCGGCCTTCAGGCACTTGCCCGCGGCGTCGGCCACGCGGCCCACGGCCTTCTCGAAGAACGCGAGGTCGCAGATCGCGCCTTTGGCCTTCGCCTTCTCTAACATCTGCTGCCCTTCGAGATCGACGATGGGCGCGTCGTGCTGGTGGAGCGCGCAGAGCATGACGCGCACGGCGTCGGTGCCAACGGCCTTCGCGACCTTGTCGCGGAACTGGTCGTACGCACCGTTGCGAATCTCGCACCAGTCGAGCGCGAGGAACACGACGGGCTTCCCGGCCCCAGATAGCACGAACCCATAAGCGAACAGCGGGTCGATGACCTCCTTCGCGGGCGCGATGCCGCCGCCCATGCACGGGTGGCCGAGCGGGATCGTTACCTCCGCGTCGAACGTCGCGAGCGTGAGCGTGTTGTCGTCGGCCCCCCTGAGCGGGGGGCGAGAGCCAACTGTGGCTGTGGCGACGAGAGCAGCGGCGAGCGCATCGCGGCGGGTGGGGTTCACGGCGCACCTCTGGTATGCTGGGGAGAAGCCGCCACAGTGTACCCGGAGCGCGGGCGATGTTCACCACCGAGGATCGCGCGTTTATTCGCGGCATCCTGTCGAACCCCGGCGAGTTGTCCGCGTGGCTCGTCTATGCCGATTGGCTCGACGAACACGACAACCCGTTCCAAGCGGAGTTCCTGCGCCTGATGGCGCGACGCGGGCAGTTGAGCAACACCGAGCTGGAGTGGTACACGGTCGAGGCTCGTCTGGAAGAACTGCGCGGCACGCTCGACGCCGTTTGGGTGGAAGTCTTCGACCGCCCGAAGATCGAGAACTGCGCCCCGACGTTCAAGTTCCAGTGCCCGAAGCAGTGGGAAAGCCTGACCGTCACCGGCGATCCGACCGTCCGGCACTGCGGCGCGTGCGACAAAGACGTGTACTACTGCCACCCGATCTTTCCCAGATGAACGCCTCTGGAAACGCAAATCGGCCGTGCGGCCACAAAGTACCCCCGCGAAGGGTGGTCCGCAACGATTTTCGCACCCGGATGAGGTCCCGACCACGGTCGAACG
>VGZJ01000298.1 GCA_016872595.1 Planctomycetota bacterium | reverse complement strand
GGCGTGGTGAGCGCTGTGCCTGCCATCGGTCCCGCCTCCTTCCTCCTTGGCTCCAACACCAAGTAGGGGAGGCGTTTCCGTTTCAACTGTCAAGTAACTTCCACACTGGGTGAACTCCAGGCCGGGCCGGGTGAGTCGATACAACTTGGATGTACGGTCCCGCGCGAGTGTACCCGCGATGCCGCCCGAAGAGCCGCCCCTGAACCTGATCCGCGTGTTCGACTTCTACGTGACGCTGATGTTCGTCATTAGCCTCGTGCGGCGCTGGGACGTGTACCTGAACGCGATCCGCGTCCTGCTCGTTGTCCGCGGGCGCTGGCCGAAACTCATCGCGCGCCTGAGCGAACACAAGAGCCTGATCCTGAACTGGCCGTTTTTCCGGCCCGCGCTCTTGGCGCTGGTACTGACCGTCGTGCAACTCGTCGCCTCGCGCCTTCTTTTTCCGCGGGCGACGCTGACCGGCGAACAACTTCGGGCCGAATGGTGGTGGATCGCCGTTATCCTCGTGCCGATGGTCCCGATGCTCGCGGTGGACATGTACTTCGTGGTCTGCGTCGCCAAGTTTGACCGCGCCGAGACGGTCAAGTACCTCGATCAAGCCGAGGGTTGGCTCGGCTGGAAAGGGCCACTGGTGCGCGTGCTCACGCTGGGCGTTGTGAACCCGCACAAGATGGTCGATAACGAGGTGAAGAAGAACTTGACCGAGTACCAATCGACACTACAAGCGTCGCTGTGGTGGGTGTCCGTGCAGATCGGCCTTCGGCTCGCGTTCGGCCTCACGCTCTGGGGCGTGTGGGCCATTCACTCTTGAGGAGCAACCCGTGTCCACCGACCTCCGCGCCGCGCTGAACCATGCCATCGCCGACGAACTGGACGCGGCGCTGTCGCGGATCGCGCACTGCGTCAACCAACTGAGCGAGGAACAGGTGTGGTGGCGACCGCCGCACGGCCTGAACGCCATCGGGAACCTGCTGGTTCACCTCGCGGGCAACGTGCAGCAGGTGATCGCGAACAACCTGACCGGCGCGCCGGACACGCGCAACCGGGCCGCGGAGTTCGCCACGCGCGACGCGGTGCCGAAAGCGGAGCTGTTGCGAAACCTGACGGATACGATCCAACAGGCGAAGACCGCGTTCGCGGGCGCGAGCGACGCGCGCCTCGCGACGGTGGTTCGCGTGAACAACCAAGACTGGACCGGGGTGCAGGCCGCGGTGCGCAGCCTCGCCCACTTCCGCGGGCACGCGCAGGAGATCATCCGCGCCACCCGCGAGTTGCTCGGTGATTCGTACCAGTACGCCGGCCCGAAGTAAGGGGCGGCGCGCGGCCCGCGTCCTTATAATCTCGCCATGCTCTTCGAGCAGATCACCATCGTCGGCGTCGGGCTGATCGGCGGCTCGGTCGGGCTCGCGGCGAAGGCCCGCGGGGTCGCGGCGCGCGTGGTCGGCGTGGACCGCGACCCCAGCGCCCTCGCGATCGCGCGCAGGCTCGGTGCCCTCGACAGTTGTTGCACGGGCCTTGCGGAAGGGGTGGCCGGCTCCGGCCTGGTGGTGGTTTGCACCCCGGTGGACCGGGTCGCGGAGGTGGTCGTTGCCGTCGCCGCCCTCGTGCCGCCGGGCACGCTACTGACCGATGCCGGCAGCACGAAGGCCGCGATCGTCGCCGCGGTCCGCGGGCGGCTGCCGGTCGGGGTGGATTACGTGCCGGCGCACCCGCTGGCCGGGTCCGAAAAGTCCGGCCCGGAACACGGCTCCGCCGAGCTGTTCGTGAACCGCGCCACCGCGGTCGTCATGAGTCCGTTCGGCGCGGACTGGGGGCGCACGCTCGCGGTCGGCCGATTCTGGGAGGCGCTTGGGTCGCGCGTCGTCCTGATGAACGCCGAAGAACACGACCGCGTCCTCGGATTCACCAGCCACATGCCTCACGCGGTCGCGAGCGCCGTGGCCGGCGTGACGCACTCGGACTGGCTCCGGGTCACGGCCGGCGGGTTCCGCGACGTGACCCGGATCGCGGCCGGCGACCCGAAGCTGTGGGCCGCGATCTTTGAAGCGAACAAGGGCTGTGTCCTCTCCGCACTCTCCGCGTTCACGAACCAACTCGAACAATTCCGCGCGCTCCTCACCGCTGGCGACCGCGCCGGGTTGGAGCGCTGGCTCACCGAAGGGAAGCAGGTACGCGATGCTCTGGGAACTTGAGATCAAGCCGCTGGGTAAGGACGGCGAGCGCGAGCGCGTGTGCGACGAGTTCGACCTGCTCACGCACGCCGAGCGCGGCGGCGACCTGATCGAATCCGCCACCCGCGGGTTCCTGATCGAAGGCCCACTCACCGACGAACAGCGGGCGCGGCTGACCGGCGAAGTGCTGGTCGATCCGCTGGTGGAGCGCGGCGAGTTCGCGGAGGTCGGCGCGCGCACCGGCCACTACTACACCGTGCTGCTGAAGCCGGGCGTGATGGACCCGGTCGCGCAAACGGTGCTCGACGCGCTCGCCATGCTCGGCGTCCCCGCGACCGCCGTGCGCCGGTTCCGCCGCTACTACGGCCCGCCCGAAATCTCGTCGCTCGACCGCGACGTGCTGTTCCGCAAGGTGCTGGCGAACGATGCCATCGAACAAATCGTTGTCGGCCCGGTGAAGGCCGATCACCTCGCGTTCGGCGCGCCGTACAAGTTCAAACTGGCAACGGTCCCGGTCGCGGGACTCGACGACCCCGGCCTCGTGAAGCTCAGCAAAGAGAACACGCTCGCGCTGTCGCTGGACGAAATGAAGGTGGTGCAGGCGCACTTCCGCGAACTGAAGCGCGAGCCGACCGATGTGGAACTGGAGACGATCGCGCAAACGTGGTCTGAGCACTGCTCGCACAAGACCCTGCGCGGCACGATCACACTGACGGACCACAGCACGGGCGCGACGCGCACCTACAAGAACCTGTTGAAAGAGACCGTGTTCGGGGCGACTCAGACCATTCGCGCCAAACTGGGCGCGGACGACTGGTGCGTGAGCGTGTTCGCCGACAACGCCGGTGTGGTGAAGTTCGACGACGACAACCACATCTGCATCAAGGTCGAGACGCACAACCACCCCAGCGCGATTGAGCCGTACGGCGGCGCGAACACGGGCTTGGGCGGCGTCATCCGCGACGTGCTCGGCACCGGCCTCGCCGCGCGCCCGGTGTGCAATACGGACGTGTTCTGCTTCGCCCCGCCCGACTTCGACGCGAACCAGTTGCCGCAGGGCGTGCTGCACCCGCGTCGCGTGATGCAGGGCGTCGTCAGCGGCGTGCGCGACTACGGCAACCGCATGGGCATCCCTACCGTGAACGGGGCGGTCCTGTTCGACGAGCGCTACTTGGCGAACCCGCTCGTGTTCTGCGGCACCATCGGGCTAATCCCGAAGGACAAGGCGTTCAAGCAGGTCCACGCCGGCGACCTGATCGTCGCGGTCGGCGGGCGCACCGGGCGCGACGGCATCCACGGCGCGACGTTCAGCAGCCTCGAACTGACCCACGAGTCGGAAACGGTCAGCGGCGGCGCCGTGCAAATCGGCAACGCCATCACCGAGAAGAAGGTGCAGGACGTGATCCTGCAGGCCCGCGACCGCGGCCTGTTCACGGCCATTACCGACTGCGGCGCGGGCGGGTTCTCGTCGGCCGTGGGCGAGATGGGCGCGGAGCTGGGCGCGACCGTCGAACTAGATAAGGCCCCGCTCAAGTACGAGGGGCTGAGCTACACCGAAATCTGGATCAGCGAGTCGCAGGAGCGCATGGTTTTGTCCGTGCCGGCGGCGAAGTGGCCCGAACTGCGGGCGCTGTGCGCGAGCGAGGACGTGGAGGCCGCCGTGCTGGGCACCTTCGAGGCGAGCGGCCGGTTGAAGCTCTCGTACAAGGGCAACGAGGTCGCCAACCTCGACATGCACTTCCTGCACGAGGGCCGGCCCACTGTCGTGAAGAGCGCCGAGTGGAGCGCGCCACACGCCCTGTCGTTGCAACGACAGGGCGTGGAGCCACAACAGGTGCAAGACGCACTGCTCGCCATCCTGTCGCATTTCTCCGTCTGCTCCAAAGAGTGGGTGATTCGCCAGTACGACCACGAGGTGCAGAGCGGCAGCGCGGTCAAGCCACTCGTCGGCGTGATGAACGACGGGCCTTCGGATGCGTCCGTCGTCATGCCGGTGCTCGGTTCGACCGTCGGCGCGGCGATCGGGTGCGGCATTAACCCGCGGCTCGCGGACCTTGACCCCTACGCGGCGGCGGCGTGCGCCATCGACGAAGCCGTGCGCAACGTGGTCGCGGTCGGCGCGGACCCGGCGCGCGTTGCGATTCTGGACAACTTCTGCTGGGGCAACATTCACGATCCGAAAGTGCTGGGCGCGCTGGTGCGCACAGCGGAGGCGTGTCGCGACGTGGCGGTCGCGTTCGGCACGCCGTTCATCAGCGGCAAGGACAGCCTGAACAACACCTACACTGGCAGGGGCGGCGAGCGACTCGACATCCCGCACACGCTGCTGGTGACGGCGCTCGGGCGCGTCGCGGACGTGCGCAAGTGCGTGACGATGGACCTGAAGGAAGCGGGCAGCGCCCTCTACCTCGTGGGCGAAACGCGCGACGAACTCGGCGGCTCGCACTTCCACCTAGTGACCGGGCGCAGCGGCGGCACCGTGCCCTCTGTGAAGCTGGAGGACGCGCCGAAGGTGTTCGCCGCCGTTCACGGCGCGATCGCGCAAGGGCTGGTGCGGGCGTGCCACGACCTGAGCGAGGGCGGGCTGGCGGTCGCGGCGGCCGAGATGTGCTTCGCCGGCGGCATCGGAGCCGACCTGAACGCGCTGCCGGGCGCGCTCTCCGACGACGCCAAGCTCTTCGGCGAGTCGCCATCGCGGTTCTTGGTCGAAGTGAAGCCGGAACACGCGAGCGCGTTCGAGGCGGCCGTAGCGGGCGTGCCGGTCGCGCGGGTGGGCACGACCACTCGCGACCCGCGACTGCGCATCGCCGGCACCAACGGCGAGTGGCTCGTCTGGGTTAAACTGGGTGTGCTGAAAGAAGCGTGGCAGAAACCGCTGCGCTGGTGAAGGTATAATGGCGGGGCCGCTCGCGACTTCGCACAGGAGAAACCCGCCATGATCCGCTTCCTGCTCACGGTCGCGCTCGCCCTGTGCGTCGGCGGGGTGGTCGCGGTCGCGCCGACGCGGGCTCAGCCCCCGGCCGACGCGAAGGAGAAGGAGCGCGACGCAAAGAACGCCGCGGACACGAAGCTCGTGCAGGCGGTGCAGGACAGCATCGCCCGCGGGGTGAAGTACCTCAAGCGCGTCCAGACGAAGCAGGGCAACTGGGAAGACATCGTCATCGCGAAGGTGGCCGGACTTGAAGGCGGAACCACGTCGCTCGCCGTCCTCGCCCTCCTCAACAGCGGGCTGTCGCGCGACGACGAGACGGTCGCGCGGGCACTCGTGTACCTCCGCAAGCTCGGCATCCCGGCCAAGACGTATGTGGTCGCGCTCCAAACGATGGCGTTCGCCGAGGCCCGCGACAAGAAGGACGTCCCGGCCATCGAGCGGAACGTCGAGTGGCTCAAGAAGCACGCCATTTACAAGGGAGGGAAGCTCGAAGGGTGGAGCTACCCGATGAACCAGATCGCCGACGCCTCGAACACGCAGTACGCGCTCTTGGGGCTGTACGCGGCCAAGACCGCGGGCGTGGACATCGGCGACGACATGTGGAAGGCCGTGAAGGAGTTCTACACCCGCACACAACTGAAGTCCGGCGCGAGCGGCGGGTACTGGACGTACTACGACGGCGACACGGCCGCCAGTTTCACCATGACCGTGGCCGGCGCGTGCGGCCTGTGGATCGCCAACATGGGCCTCGACGCGAGCGAACAGGGGCTGGACGCGGCCACCGGGGTCGCGGCCAACTGCGGCCGGTACTCCGAGGACTCCGCGCTCGCCAAGGGCATGCACTGGATCGGCTCGCAGTTCAACTTCCTCGAGGGCAAGTCGTACTTCTACAACTACTACGGCATCGAGCGCCTCGGCCGGCTCTCCGGCCAGCGGTTCATCGGCCAGATCGACTGGTACCGCGAGGGGTGCGAGCGGCTCATCAAGATGCAAGAGGCCGACGGGTCGTTCATCTCGCGCCTCGGGCAGCAGAAGCACAGCGTCGGCGTGGACACGCAGCCGGTCATCGCCAGCTCGTTCGCGCTGCTGTTCCTGTCGAAGGGCCGCACCCCGGTGCTGGTCAGCAAGTTCGCGTGGGGCAACTACCGCAAGGCCGAGATCGGCAAGGCCCAAGCGGTGCTCACGGAACTGGACCCGCGCGGCAACGACGCCAAGCTGGTGAACTGGAACCGCAAGCACAACGACTGCCGGAACCTCGTAGAGTTCGCATCCCGCGAACTGTTCGACGGCGCGCCGCTCTCGTGGCAGGTGTACGACCCGAGGCTCCAAGACCTGACCGACGACCTCAAGATCGACTCCGAGGTCGGGCTGCTGTTGCAGTCGCCCGTGGTGTACCTGAACGGTCACGGGGCGATGCCGTTCGTCGGGACCGAGGGCGAACTGCTCAGCACGCCGGAGCGCATCCTCCAGAAGTACGTCGAGGAGGGCGGGTTCCTCGTCGGCGAGGCGTGCTGCGGCGACGTCGAGTTCGCGCGCTCGTTCGAGAAGCTCATCGGCCGCATCTTTAAGGGGAGCACGCTCAAGAAGCTGCCGCCGGAACACGCCATCTGGACGATGTTCCCCGGCGTGTCGCCCGCGGACTTCCCGGACCTAGAGTACCTCGACCGCGGGTGCCGCACGGTCGCGGTGTTCAGCCCCAGCCCGCTCGCCGGGTACTGGGAAGAGCGGCGGTTCATGCCGAAGGAGGCCCGTAACCCGAAGAACCGCGGCGAGAAGGCGTACTGCCTCGCGCGCAACGTGATCGCCTACGCCACCGGCATGGAACTGCCCAAGCCGAAGCTGACCAAAACGATTCTGGCGCAGGCCGACAGCGGCATCGCGCGGAGCAAGTTCCGCGCGCTCCAGTTGCAGTACATCAACGACAAGAGCGTGCAACCCCCGCCGGCCTCGGACGCGCTGCGGAACCTGATGCAGTTCCTCAAGGCCACGGCGAAGCTCGACGTGACCATGAACAGCGAGGTGCTCACGCCCACCGACCAGAACGTCGCCAAGTACAAGTTCTTGTACCTGCACGGGCGCAAGCCGGTGCAGTTCACCCCGGACGAGTCCGACGCGATCAAGGCGAACCTGAAAACCGGCGGGCTGCTCCTCGCCGACGCCGCGTGCCAAGACATCAAGGGGTGGCGGACGTTCGACGAATCGTTCCGTGCGTCGATGAAGGCGATGTGGGGCCGCGACCTCGAGCTGATCCCGCAGGACGACCCCGTGTTCAAGATGGCGACCGCGTCCGGCATCGACTTGAACGCCGTACGGTGCCGGCGCGAGCGGGCCGACGGCAGCGGCCCCGAACCGGAACTGCGTAGCTACCGCGCGCACCTTGAGGGCATTCGCGAGGAGCGCGTGATCGACGGCAAACTCGTGAAGGGCCGCTGGCTCGTGGTGTACAGCAAGTACGACATCGGCTGCGCCATCGAGGGCCACAAGTCCGCCGACTGCCTCGGCCACGACAAAGAGAGCGCGCTGAAGGTCGCGAGCGCCGTCGTTTTGTATTCACTCAAACGGTGACGGAGGACCTCGCGCCCGTGCCGCCCCGCCTCGCTGCCGCAGTCCCCTCGCGCCGCGACTGGCTCCGCGTCGGCGTCGTGGGCGCGCTCGCGCCGCGCGCGGTCGGC
>VGZJ01000297.1 GCA_016872595.1 Planctomycetota bacterium | reverse complement strand
CTCCGCCCGGAACCGCGCCCGCGGGCGGATCGACTTCGGGGCCGCCAGCACTTGGCCGCGGCGGATCTCGTCCGCCTTCACCCCGCGAAGGCGCACGCCCACGTTCATGCCCGCCTCGCCCGCGTCGAGCGGTTCGCGGAACTCCTCGACGCCCGTGACGACCGCCTCGACGGAGTCGCCGAAGCCGACCACCTCGATCTTGTCGCCGCGCGCGACGCGGCCCTGAGCGATGAGGCCGGTGGCGACCGTGCCGAGGCCCTCGATGGAGTACACGCCCTCCACCGCGAGCAGGAACGGCTTGTCCACGTCGCGCACCGGGGCCGGGACGTGGGCGTCTAGCGCGTCCAGCAGCGCGGTGATGCAGCCGCTGTACGCCGGGTCGTCCGGGTGGTCGAGCGCGCCCTTCGCGTTGCCGCGAACGAACGGCACGTTGTCCCCGTCGTACCCGTACCGCGACAGCAGCTCGCGCGTCTCCAGTTCGACCAGCTCGATCAGGTCCGCGTCGGGAACGAGATCGACCTTGTTGACGAAGACGACGAGGTGCGGCACGCCGATCTGCCGGGCCAGCAGGACGTGTTCGCGGGTCTGGGGCATCGGCCCGTCGGTGGCGGCGATCAGCAGCACCGCGCCGTCCATCTGCGCGGCCCCGGTGATCATGTTCTTCACGTAGTCCGCGTGGCCGGGGCAGTCCACGTGGGCGTACCGCCGCGTCTCGGTCTCGTACTTGACGTGGGCCGAGGTGATGGTGACGGTTTTCGTGGGGTCGCGAACCGTGCCGCCCTTGGCGACGTCGCCGTACTTCTTCGCTTCGGCCAGCCCCTTGCGGGCCTGAACCGCGAGGATGGCGGCGGTGAGGGTGGTCTTACCGTGGTCGATGTGGCCGATGGTGCCGACGTTGACGTGAACCTTGCAGAACTGCATGGGAATAAACTCCATACCGCAACAAGCGGTTGGTGTTGCCGACTTCCCACGCTCGGTAGCGGGTGCCACCTTTTTTTCGCAACGAGCGAATCCAGAGCGGGTAAGTCGGCGATGCCGACTGGCACCGTTACGGACACGCGCCTCGACGAACAGGTTCGGCTACAACAGCAGCAAAGCAAAAGAGGAATGGCCACAAAAAAGCACAAGAGCCACAAAAGAAGACAACGGCAGAAGGCAGTAACAAGGGTTCAGGACATACCGTTATTCTGCCCTGCCTGCTGTCTTCAAACCTCCGTTCTCTGTCTTCTGTTTTTGCCTTCTTTTGTGGCTCTTGTGCTTTTTTGTGGCCATTCCTCTTCTTCCCCCGAGGTTCCGATGGCGAAGGTGATGATCGTCCCGCGCGAGCTGGCGAAGTTCGCGGACAAGTTCCGCGCGCCGCTCGACGCCGCGGGCCTTGAGGTCGTGGCGCTGCCGCCCGCCGAGGCGAACCTGCCCACCGAAGACGAGCTACTCGTCGCGCTCAAGGGCGTAGAGGCGGTGATCGCCGGGTCCGAGCCGTACAGCCCGCGGGTGCTGGCCGCGAACCCGCAGATGCGCGTCATCGCGCGCAGCGGGGTGGGCTACGACGCAGTCGATCTGGACGCCGCGACCAAGTGCGGCGCGGCGGTATGCATCGCGCCGGGCACGAATCAAGGGTCGGTCGCGGAGCACGCCTTCGCGCTGATGCTCGGGTTCACGCGCCACATCCCGGCGCGGCACGGTGCGCTCGCCGCCGGCGGCTGGAACCGGCTGATGAGTGTGCCGCTGCGCGGCAAGACCATCGGCCTCGCCGGGTTGGGGCGCATCGGCAAGGCGGTCGCCACGCGCGCGATTGCCTTCGAGATGAACGTAATCGCCTACGACCCGGTGCCGGACATCGTGTTCTGCGCCAACCACAATATCGGCCTCGTGTCGTTCGATCAGCTCCTCGCACAGTCCGATTTCCTCTCTCTGCACCTGCCGCTGATGGCGGGCACGAAGCACGTCATTAACTGCGACACGCTGGCGAAGATGAAACCGGGCGCGGTGCTGGTGAACACCTCGCGCGGCGGGTTGGTGTGCGAAGCGGACCTGATCGGCGCACTTCAAAGCGGCAAGCTCGCGGGCGCGGCGCTGGACGTGTTCGAGGAGGAGCCGACGCCGGCGAATAACGCGCTGCGAACACTAACCAACGTGGTGCTGACGCCGCACGCGGCCGGCGTCGATGTCCAGTCGCTGGAAGACATGGCGCGCTCGGCGGCGGAAGCGGTTGCGTCGTTGCGCCGCGGCGAGTGGCCCGCGGAGAAGGTGGTCAACCCCGCCGTGCAGAGCCGGTTCAAGTGGTGAGAGTGGAGCAAGTACCCCGACCAGGATTCGAACCCGGAACGCCCCGGTAGAAGCGGGGGGTGATGGCCGTTTCACCATCGGGGCCGGCGTCTCGTAGGTCGCGGTCGAGCGAGGCTCTGCGAGCGAGGCCCGACGGCCAACCAGTTCCGCGTAACTGCGAAGCAGTCTTCGGCCTTTTCTGTAGCCGGCCTCTGCGAGGCCGGGGTTAACCCCGCGGTTAGCTCCCCGCAGTGTCCCATAGCTAGATCGCGCGTGCAGCCCCGGCCTCACAGAGGCCGGCTACAGAGGGCACTCAAGCGAGATACGCTTGGCTTGCTGGTCGTCGGGCCTCGCTCGCGGAGCCTCGCTCAACCGCGACCTACGAGAGGAACCAGCGGAAGGGACAGGAATCGAACCTGCAAGGCTCATCGCTCGCCCGGCTTCCAACCGGGTGCCGTCGCCAGTCGGCTTGCCCTTCCCTACCGGCCAGACGCGCGGCTCGGCCCGCGGGTTCGCGCGTCACTCCTTCTTCTCTTGTGGGTACTTCTCCAACAGCTTCTTTCCTTCGGGCGGGAGCAGGCCCTTTGCGTCTACCGCGCGCACGGTGTCGATGACGCGCTGGCGGATCGGGGCGAGGTACTCGGCCTGCGCCGGCGACACGGTCGGCGGGAGGTCCGCCAGCACCGTCGCGAGGTTCGCGAGCGCGCGCAGCACCTCCGGCCGGCTCAGCACGTCCCAGTTCGGCGGCTCGGTCGCCGGCTTCCACGTCTGCGACAGGTGGAAGTACGCGCGGCGCAGGGCGAAGTTCCAGTGCTCGTCGTTGGGGTGCGCCGCGAGCTTCTGTTGCGCGCCGGCGATCACCAGCGCGTCGTACTCCCAGCGCGCGACGCGCTCGGCCGCGGCGTCGCCGGCGATGCGATCGACCTCCCACAGGTTCGACCGCGCACTCACCAGAGAGTGCTCGTATTCGGTGACACCGGGCACGCGGGCGGCCACGGCCGTGACCCGCTCAACCGACTCGCGCGTGAGCTTGCGCGCCTCCGCGAAGTTTCCGGACACGTTCTTCAGACCGGCGACCGCGACCACGAGGTCCGGGACGCGGCCGGACGCGCGCGTCATGCTGCCGATCACGAACGACACCCAGAGCCGCCCGACCTCGGCGTGCGACTTGCCGAGCCGCCCGGCGGTGGTGGCGTGATCCAGTTGCCAGAAGAAGTTATCGGGGTCTTCCGTGCCGCTGCGGGCGAACGCCGCGTACAACTCGCTCAGGTTCTGGTGCTCCTTCGTGCGCAACTGGTTCACTTCACGGTATCCGGTGCCCGGCGTGAGTCGCCGTACCGTCAGGTCACTGTGGAACGACTTGTAGCGGATGGCCTCACGCCGCCACGCAGCGTGGTCGGGGTCGCGGCGGGTGAACTGCGCCACCACCTTCTCACCGGCGTCGAGGCAGTCGAACGCCTCCTTCTGGTCCGGCACCCACGCGGCCAGATTCGTGAGCAGTTTCGAGTACTGGAGGTGCGCTCCGGAATCGGCGGGGTTTTCGGCGCACACCGCGGCCATGACGGTGCGCCCCTCGCGCAGCATCTTCAGGCCGTCGCTCTTGCGGGCGCTCTCGGCCCCGGTGCGCGCGAGGAACGCGCCGTACCGTTCGAGGCTGACGGCGAGTTGGGCGCGCACGTCGTGGTCATTGGGGGCCGGGGTCAGCGCGGCGCGGCGCAGTTCCAACCCTCGCCGGTAGGCCCGCTCCGCCAGTTCGTGGTCGCCGAAGTGCCCGTGGATGTTGCCCTCGAAGGTGAAACTGCTGGCGAGGAAGCGCGCGGTCAGGCGCGGGTCCGATACCGCGCCGCTGGCTTCGAGTTCCGCGGCGCTGTCGCGAAACGCGACGAGCGCCTCCTTGAACCGGCCCTGTTCGTAGAGCACCCAGCCGAGGCGGTTCCGCGCCTGCCCGCGTTCCAGCTTCAGCGCGCGGTCGTCCGGGCGCTGCTCGATCAGCCGGTCGAGGGTCGCGAGCGCCTGTTCGACGCTCTTCCGCGCCGGTTCCGAGCGGTTCACGTCGCGGTACAGCTCGGAGAACTGCACGAGCATCCGGGCCTTGCGCTCCAGCACCTCATGGCCGGGGTCGGGGTCGGTCAGCAGGTCGTCGGTGATCTGCTTGGCCCGGTCGAGGACCGCGAGGACGGTTTTGGTCTGCGTACCCGCGATGGGGCGAATCCCGCGCGCCAGTTCCTCCGCGAGCGCGTCGGCGGCGCGCAGCGAGCGCTGGTAGTTGGCCTGCGCCTTCTCGCGCGCGGCCTGTTCGTCCTTGCGCGCGGCCTCTTCTTGCTCGCGGGCGGCGCGCTCGCGGCGCTCGGACTGGTTCACGAGGACGATGCCGGTGGCGAGGATCGGCACGGCGACCGCCAGCACCGCGACCGCGACCGTGACCAGCGTGCGGTGCCGCCGCGCCCACCGCCACGCCCGCGCGGTGAGCGGCTCGCGCAGCGCCGTGGTCGGCTCGTCGGCCATGAAGTGTTGCACGTCGTCGGCCAGCGCCGCCGCGCTCGCGTAACGGTCGGCCGACTTCTTCGCCAGCGCCTTCAGGCACACCGCTTCGAGCGCGCGCGGCGTGTCGGGGACGACCGCGAGGGGGCAGATCGGGTTGAAGCGCGCGGACCCGGCTCAGCACCTCTTAGGTGGTCGCGCCGCCGAACGGCGGCTTGCCCGTGAGCACCTCGTACAGGATCGCGCCGAGGCCGTACACGTCGGTGCGGGCGTCGATGTCCGAGAGCCGCCCGTCGGCCTGCTCCGGGGCCATGTACGCGGGCGTGCCGAGAATCTGCCCCTCGAGCGTTTGCGACCCCGAATCGGTACTCGCTCGCCGGTGGCTCGCGGCTAACGACTCAGTGGGAACTTCGGGCGTCGAACCGACCTCCTTCGCCAACCCCCAGTCGAGCACCATCACTTCGCCGAACTCGCCCAGCACCACGTTCGCGGGCTTCAGGTCGCGGTGAACGAAGCCCTTACTATGGGCGTAGGCGATGGCGTTGCACACGCCGATGAACGCGGTCAGCAGCTCGCGCAGGTCGAGCGCGCCGAGTTCGCGCCGCTCGCGCTTCTGGTGGTACGCGGCGACGGCCTCGCGCAGGGTCCGCCCGCGGACGAACCGCATCGTGTAGAACGGCTGGCCGTCGTCGCGCCGGCCCAGCTCGTACACCGGTACGATACCGGGGTGTTCGAGCTGCCCGGTGATCTGAGCCTCGCGCAAGAACCGGCCCCACACGGCGGGGTTCTCCGCGCGCTCCGGGCGCAGGTCCTTGAGCGCGACGTCGCGCCCGAGCGAGCCGTCGCGCGCGAGCCACACACGGCCGATGCCGCCGGTCGCGTGCAACCGCGTGACGGTGTACCGTTCGCCTGCCACCGGTTCGCGCGTGATCGTCGTCAGAAGGACGTGCCCGCCGGGGTCGGGCGTGACCGTGCGGTGCAGGTCGTCGTCGGGCAGCGCGTGATCGACTGGCGCACGACTGCGTCCGCGGTCACTTCCGCGAGGCTCGCGCGGGCGTCGCCCTTGTGCTTCTGGAGCTTGCGCGCGAGCAACCGCTCGACGTCGGCGATCTCGTCGGGTTGCAGCCACCCGTGCCGGGCGAGCAACTCCGGCATCGGCACGTCCTTTTGACTGGCCCACAGCGTACACGCCTCGACGAACCGCGCTCGCGTGAGGCAATCGGCCTGAAGCGCGAGAACGGCGAACAGCAGGTTACGGTCGGCGTCGAGCACGGGCGCGGCTCCGTGGCAAAAAAGACCGCCCGATTGTCCCCGGCGCGCGCCGGTTTGTCGTTGTGTTGGTTCGCGGTTCGCTGGTAGTCTTGAGTGTGGAAACCCCGCGAGGCTCCTCCATGAAGACGACGGTACTGGGTCTGGTCGCGTGCGCGGCCCTAGCGGTCGCGCTGCGGCCCGCGCCCGCGCAGCCGGAACAGCCCAAGGGCGAAGCCCTGCCCGACTTCCCGATGATCGACGCCAAGAACAACAAGCAGGCCCCACTGCACCCGGACAAGAAGTCCATCATCGCGGAAGTCGCGACCGTCGCCGGCAAGGCCAAGGTGGTGCGCGTCGGAATCGTCACCGAAGTGTGCCTCCGCGAGGGACCGCTCGAACAGTTCCTGTGCAAGAAGGGGACGAAGGAACACGAGGCGGTTCTGCGCGTTGACATGGACGCCGAACTGGTTCACCTCGCGATCATCGCGGCCGACGGAAAGTCCGGAACGCCCACCGGGTTCATCGACAAGAACGAGCAACCCAAGCACACGCCCGCGACCGGCAGCAAGGTCAACGTGAGCGTCCACTACAAGAAGGACGGCAAGCTGCACACGCACGCGGCGCAGGAGTGGATCTGGGACACGAAGAAGAAGGCCCCGATCGCGCACCAGTGGGTGTTCGCAGGGAGCGTGTACATCAAGAACCCGGACAACCCCAACGCCAAGCCGTACTACGGGGCCAACAGCGGCGACATCATCAGCATCTCGAACTTCCCGTACTCGACGCTGGAGTTCCCCGTTCCCATCAGCAAGGACGAGGCCCAACTCACCTACGAGGCGAAAACGGACAAGATCCCGCCATTGACCTCGAAGGTCTGGATGCTGCTGGAAGTGCCGGCGAAGTAATCCGGGCTGAGCCGCTCGCGGCTCCGCGCCAACGCCGGTCGGGTTCGCTCGTTAGATCGTCGTTGCGGCGGCGCGCTGTTGTCGCTACTCTAGTTTTTGAGAAAGTGGCAATCCGCCCACCGGGGCGGATCGTCGGTTCGTTAGCTCTCGTTCCGCCCGCGGTCGACTCCCCGCGGGCTACCTGTCGTTGAGGGGCACATGTCCATCCCGATTACTTGTGCCGGGTGCAACTCGGCGTTCGAGGTGCCTGACAATCTCGCCGGGAAAACGATCCGCTGCACGTCGTGCAAGGCGCAGATGAGTGTGCCGGCCGAGTCCGAAGTGATGGTCGCGGTTGTCGAAGACGAGGCTGTCCCCGCGAAGAAGGCGTTCGGCTCTGGGGCACAAAAGGCTCCCCAACCGAAGAGCGCGCCGCCGAAGCCGAGCGCGCCACCCGCCAAAGCCGAAACCAAAGCCCCCACAAAGACGACCACAAAGGCCGTCGTCGCGGCGGTGGCCGAGGACGACGAGGCCACTGAGAAGACCAAACCCGGCAAGGCCGCGACCGATAAGAAGGGCGCGACGATGAAGGGCGCGCCCAAGAAGCGCCGCGACGACGACGACGATGACGACGACGACAAGCCGACGAAGAAGAAGGGCAACGGCGCGATGATCGGCATCATCGCGGCCGGCGCGCTCGGCCTCGCCGCGATCGTCGGCGTGACAATCTTCCTCGTCTCCGGTGGAAGCAAAGACGAGAAGAAAGACTCCGCGAAGAACAACAGTACGGACCCGCCCGCGCTGAACGGCGTGAGCACACCGGGGTTGGGCGGCGGCGGTGCGCCGGCTCCCGGTGGCGGCGGCCCACCGGCCCCCGGTGGTGGCGCGCCCGCTCCCGGCGGCGGCAACAACGGC
>VGZJ01000296.1 GCA_016872595.1 Planctomycetota bacterium | reverse complement strand
TCGCGCCGGGCGCGCCAGTCGCGCGAACTGGCGTCGTGCCGGCGGTCCCCGGCGGGCCGGTCGCCGGCGCGCCGGTGCCGCTAGGCGTGAAGGTCGCCGGGTTCACCAACGTGAAGACCGTGACCTCGGCCGCGGAGCTGCTGAAGCAGAGCGTGCCGCGCGTGAAGCCCGTGGCCGTAGTCGGCTCCGGCCTCACGGTCATCACCGATCAAGAGGTGCGCGAGGCCGTTTGGCAGCAGAACGAGGAACTGATGCGGCTCACCGGCGAGGCACGCAGGACCAAGGAACAAGAGCTGTACAGCGTCGCCTTGCGCAAAACCATCGAGCGCGAGCTGATCCTCGACGAGATGTACTCGAAACTCAAGAAGGCCGGGAAAATGCAGGTGATCGAAGAGATCAAGGAGATGTCGGTTCAGCTCACGAGCAAGCAACTGGGCGAGATGAAGCGGCGCATCGGCGGGAAGACCGACGACGACCTCGTCACGTTCCTGCGCCTTCAGGGGCTGACGCTGCCGGTGCTGCGCCGCCAGTACGAGCGGCAGATCATGGCCCAGCAGTACACCAACAGCATGTTGAAGGAGAAGGGCCGGCGCGTCGGGCTGGCCGAGATCCGCGACTACTACGACAAGAACCCGGACCAGTTCAAGACGGCGGACCGGGTGAAGTGGCAGCACGTGTTCGTGAGCGCCGCGCGGCACGCCTCGCCGCAAGCAGCGCAGGCCCACGCACTGGCGATCTGGCAAAAGGCCACCGCCGGCACCGACCTCGGCGCGCTCGCCAAACAGTACGACGACGGCCTCGCGCGGAACCAGAACGGGTTCGGCGTGGGCGAGAAACGCGGCGAGGTGCTGCCGGCCGACGTGGAGCCGACCGTGTGGGCGCTCAAGGTCGGTCAGGTCAGCGCCGTGATCCCGACCCCGACCGGGTACCACATCGTGAAGGTGGTCGAGCGCGACTACGCCGGCGTGCGCCCGTTCGACGCCAAGCTGCAAGGCGAGGTCCGCGAGAAGCTGAACCGCCAGCTCTACGAGGCGGACGAGGCGAAGATGATCGAGGAGCTGTGGCGCAAGGGCGTCGTGCGTATCATCGAAGACTGACGCGCGCTCACGGGCGCGTGGAGCGAACGAGCCAGCCGTACGCCCGCGAGCCGCGCGCGGGTTCGCCGTCCGCACCGAGCGCGAGCACCTCTTGCACACGGAACCCGCACGAATCCAGTAGCCGCTCCGCGATGCGCCGCGTGTAGTGGTACAGCGTCAGCGGCGCGCCGCCGTAGGCCTGTGGCATGGTGATTTCGCCCGCACGCGCGGGTGCGAGCAGCGATTTCAGCCACTGGCCCCAGACGCGCTTGCGGCCCAACCCCCGATAGTAGCGGTTGTGCGCGTGCAGCACGAAGGTCGCGCCCGGCCGGAGCGCGCGGAAGGCGTTCAACAGGACGCGCGTCCGGTGTTCCGCGCCGCGCACCATTCCCAGAGTGCTGAAGAGGCACGCCCCGTAGTCGAACGAGCCGTCCGGCACCGGCAGCGGTTCCGCGATGTTCGCCTTCACGAACGTTGCGCCGGGCCCGTTCGCGCGCGCCTGAGCGAGCATCTCGTCCGACAGATCGACCCCGACGCACTCGTAACCCTTCGGGGCGAAGTACGCGCACAGCCGGCCGGTGCCGCAGCCGATGTCGAGCAGCCGGCCCGGCGAGGGGAACGCGCGCGCGCAGAACGTGACATCGGCGCGCGCCAGCGCCGAGGCGCGCATCATTTCGTCGTACCCCGCGACCATGTCGGCCGCGTGCAGGTAGTCCCAAAGCCCGCGGTCCACGCCCGCGGGGAGTTGCCAATCGGGAATCATTGTCACTTGTGGGTGTGCAGTGGGGCGCGAACGGTGATAACATCGGAGGCGGTTCGTTCCTTGTCCACGGCCTGCGCACTCCGATGAGAAGCACCGACATCCGCGTTCGCGACGTGTACTTCGAGTACGAGGACTTCCGGTACCGCACGCCGATCAAGTTCGGCGGGGTCGCGCTGGACCGCGTCACCGTGCTGAACGTGCGGCTCACGGTCGAGAGCGGCGCGGGCACGAGCGCGACCGGGTTCGGCTCCATGCCGCTGGGCAACGTGTGGGCGTTCCCGTCGCGCGTGCTCACCTACGACCAGACGCTCGCCGCGATGCGGTTCATCGCCTCGCGCGTCGCGGAAGACTACCGCGCGTGCGGCCTGAGCGGGCACCCCGTCGACATCACGCACCGCCTCGAAGCCGAACTGCTGCACGCCGGGAACGATTACACCGCGCTGCACCAGCTCGCGGAACCCGTGCCGAACCTCGCCGTGCTGGTGGTCGCGTCGCCGTTCGACGCCGCGCTGCACGACGCCTACGGGCGGCTCCACGGCCTCAGCAGCTACCGCACGTACGGTCCGGAGTTCCTCGAAAACGACCTCGGCCACTACCTCGGCGCGGAGTTCGACGGCCTGCGCCTGCACAACTTCGTGTCGCCCGCGCCGAAGCCGACGATGCCGCTGTACCACCTCGTCGGCGCGCTCGACGCGCTGACCGACGCCGACGTGAAAGACCGCCCGAACGACGGCTTGCCCAACACGCTCGGCGAGTGGATCGCGCGCGACGGCCTTACGCACCTGAAAATCAAGCTGAACGGCGACGACCTGAACTGGGACGTCGAGCGCTGCGTGCGCGTGAACGCGGTCGCGGAGGAGCAGGGGAGCCTGCGCCGCGGCGCGGCCCGGTTCTGGTACTCGCTCGACTTTAATGAGCGGTGTCAAAACGTCGAGTACCTGCTGGAGTTCCTGCGCCGACTGAAGGCCCGCACGCCGGCCGGCTACGACCGCGTCCAGTACGTCGAACAGCCGACCGCGCGCGACCTCGCCGCGCACCCGCAGAACAAGATGCACGAGGCCGCGAAGCTCAAGCCCGTCGTGATCGACGAGTCGCTCCTCGACCTCGAGACGCTCCGGCTGTCGATGGAGATGGGTTACACCGGCGTGGCGTTCAAGGCGTGCAAGGGGCAAACGCAATCGCTGCTCCTCGCGGCGGCGGCGCAGAAGTACGGCCTATTCCGCTGCGTGCAAGACCTCACCTGCGTCGGCCCGTCGCTGATCCACTCCGCGGGGCTGGCCGCGCACATCCCCGGCGTGGCGGCCATTGAGTCGAACGGCCGCCAGTACTGCCCGGTGGCGAACGCGCCGTGGGACGCGAAGTTCCCCGGCGTGTTCACCATCAAGGACGGCGCGATGAACACGGCGCTCCTGAAGGGCGTCGGCTTGGGCGCGGTGTAGTGGTCCACCTCGTTGGCCGCGAGCCGCAGGCGAGCGCGCCCGCTTACCGCCCCTCGGCCTTGATCTTCGCGCGCACGCGGTCGATGGCGGCGCGCAGTTCCGGCGACGCCTTCGCGTATTGTGCGTCGAGGTAGTCCTTCGCGGTCGAACCCATCACGCGCAGCGAGTCCTCGGCAATCGCGCGAACGACCGGGTCCGGGTCGAGGAGCTTCGTCGCCTGACACCGCGGGCGGATTCCGGCGCTCACGCTCGACTTCGTTTCGGCGCTCGCGAGCTTCCCCGCTTTGAACGTCAGCGTCGCCTTGATCTCGCCCTTGTCCATGTTCTGCGGGTCGACGGTCGCGGTGCCGCTGGCGGTGGTCTTGTCGTCCGCGGTCGATGTGGTCCCGGCCTTCACCGCGAACTTGAAGTAGCCGTCTTGGGCCAGTTCCGCGCTGGCCCGGAGCCACGCGGTCGCGGTCGCTTGCCCCTCGCTGCCCTTCGTCACGGGGCGCGCGTGAGCTTTGAAGAACTTCTCCAGTTCTGCGGCGTCGGTAATCAGCACCGGCTTCGCGTCCTTCTTCTTCGGAACGGCGATCACGTTGGTGTTCTTGAGCGGGGCGGGCGCTTCGCGCGCGACCGGGTACTGCGGGATGACGTGCGAGAACAGCACGAAATCGGGGAACGTCTCGCGCGTGCCATCGGCGAGCGCGGTCACGCGCCCGGCCTCCGAACCTTTGATCGCGCCGAGGTACTCTTTCAGTTTGGTCTCCGCGTCGGACACGTCGTCGGCGCGAACCGAGGGAACCAGCACCAGCGCCGCGGCGACCGCGAGCGAGCGAACGAACATGATCGGACTCCGTACGAGGGAAGGGCAGGGGAAATGTACGCGCGGCCGGACCCGACACAATAGGAGCGGCGCGGGCCGTTACGCGGCTTGGCCCGCGCGCGGCGCGCTCGTACCCTAATCGCGGGGCGCACCTCTCCGCCCCGCGGAGCGTTCGCACATGAGCACGCACCTGCCACGGAGCGGCACGGACGACACCCCCGTTACCGAACCCGACCTGATCGACTACTTTCGCGACGGCGAGAAGCCGCGCGCGGCGTGGCGCGTCGGCGCGGAGTTCGAGAAGTTCGCCGTCGACCGCGCGACCGGCCGACAGATCGGCTTCGACGCCGGCACCGAGGCCGTGCTGCACGCGCTCGCGACCCACTTTGCGTGGGAACCGCATTCCGAGGGCGGGCGGCTCACGACGCTGACGCGCGGCGCGTCCACCATCTCCGTCGAACCCGGCGGGCAGCTCGAACTTTCGACCGCGCCATCATCACGCTTGTCCGAATTGCGCGCCGAACTCGATACGCACTTGCGCGAACTGAAGGCGGTCACGGACCCGGCGCAGGTCGCGTGGATCGCTTGCGGGGTGACGCCGTTCAGCACGCTCGAAGAGATTCCGCTGAACCCGCGCGTGCGGCACCGGCTCATGGCCGAGTACCTGCCGCGGCGCTCGCCGACCGCGCTCCACATGATGAAGGCGACGGCCAGCACGCAGGTGACGTTCGACTACGCGGACGAGGCCGACGCCGGGCGCAAGTTCGCGGTCGCGCTGCTGCTCGCGCCGGTCGTGAACGCGCTGTTCGCCAACTCGCCGCTGTACGCCGGCGCGCCCACCGGGTTCGTGTCGTTCCGCGCCAACATCTGGCACCGCATGGACCCGGACCGCAGCGGGCTGCTCACGGAACTGCTCGCGGGCGACGTGACCTTTGCGAAGTGGGCGCAGTACGCCCTCGACGTGCCGCTCCTGATCCTCGCGGACGGCGACTCGTACGCGCCGGCACCAGCGATGACGTTCCGCCAGTTCTTGAACCGCGGCATCGACGGCCGGTTCCCGACCTGCCACGACTGGGACGTTCACCTCTCGACGCTGTTCACCGAAGCGCGGATGAAGCGGTTCATCGAAGTGCGCGGCGCGGACGCGACCACAACCCCGGTGTCGGTCGCCGCACTCTGGAAGGGCTTGCTGTACGACGCCGGCGCGCTCGCGGAAGCCGAGCGCTTCGCGCGCCAACTGGTGCCGGGCGAACTGCGCGCTCTCTCGGAAGCCGTGGCACGCGACGGCCTCCGCGCCGCGTGCAAGTGGGGAAGGGTAGCGGACGTGTGCCGCGAACTGCTGGGCATCGCCGCCACCGGCCTCCGCGCGCAGGGCGAAGAGACGAGCGACCTAGACGCGCTCAGTGCCGAGCGCGCGCCGGGCGAAGCGTGGCCCGCGGGCAGCGTCGCGGGGGTAGTGCGAGCGTGCGAATATTGAGGGGCGCGACCCGCATTGCCTGTGCGCCCTCACTGGTCGTTGCCCGGTGCAACATGGTAGCGCGCGGTCGTTACTCCCAAAAGCCTTCGTCGTACTCCTCACCGGCACGGTGCAGTAACCAGCGGACCTCGTCCATTACCGTCTGGTTCACGTGATGGCGCTCTTGGTTCGCGATGTACGCGGTCACGCGCGGCACGTTCTGCGGGCTGACTGAGAACGCGCCGTACCCGTTCTGCCAATAGATGTTCGCGCGCCCGCGGTACTGTTTCGCCCATTTCGAGGAGCTTTTCTTGATCTCCTCAACGGCCTTGCACAACGCGACCGTTTTGTTGAGCGCGAACAACATGTGAACGTGGTCCGCAACCCCACCCACGATGATCGCCGGGCAGTCGATTCCGCGTGCCGCGCCCGTGAGGTACGCGAACAGAGTCGGGTTCAGTTCGTCCGTGATGAGCGGTTCATGCAACTTCGTGCTGAACACTAGGTGGATCAGGTTGCGGCCGATGGACTTGGACACGGTGCGGGTTCCATGGGTTGTGTCGTACACCGCGTTCGTGATCGCATCGCACCGGGCGTTGCCCGGTGCTGAGGAATCGCAGTCCTTCGGACTGCACGCACCCGGAGGGTGCCACTCCTCAGCACCGGGCAACGCCCGGTGTATTCTGGGGGGGCGCGCCGGGCAACGCGCGGTCGCGCTCCTAAGCCTTCCACTTCGCGATTTCGCCCGTGCGCAGGCTCAGGTTGGCGAGGTGCGCGGCGCTTGCCGCGCTCACGCCTGCTTCGGCCGGGCACGCCACCTTCTTGCTGCGGTCGCGGATCGCTTCGATCCAGTTCGACAGGTGCAGCAGTTCGCCGTCGGGCTTGTCGTAAAAGTCGAGGCCCTTCTGCTTGTCGGTGCCGAGGACCAGCGCCTTCGGTTCCGGCTTGGTTTTGCCGCGGTCGGGGATGATCTCGTAGCGCCCGCGGTCGATGTACAGCGTGCCCTCGCTCCCCATGAACTCGCACATCGAGCCGTTGCGGTTGTTGCTGAACGTCCCCTCGAAGTACACCTGAACCTGCTTGTCCGGGTAGCGCAACAGCGTTTGCACGGTGTCCGGCGTCTCCCACACGTCCTTCGCGGCGAAGTGGTCGCCCACGCTCGCGGCGCTCGCCGGGTGGTCGAGGTCGAGGAACCAGTGAACCACGTCGATCCAGTGAACCATCAGGTCGGTAAAGATGCCGCCCCCGAAGTCCCAGAACCAGCGCCACTGGCGGAACTTGTAGGCGTCGAAGTGCTGCGCCTGCGCGTTACCGCAGAACCGCTTCCAATCGACCTTCTTCGGGTCCAGCGGGTCTTTGCCCTTCGCGAAGCGGTTGGCGTTGCGGTTCCACGTGCAGTGGACCTTGTGAACCTTCCCGATCACGCCTTCCTTGAGCATCTTGTAGGCTTCGAGGATGTGCGTCATGCTGCGCTGCTGCGTACCGACTTGAACGACGCACTTACTGGCGTTCTGGGCCGCGATGACGGCCCGGCCTTCGGCGAGGTCGTGCGTCAGCGGCTTCTCGACGTAGACGTGCTTGCCGGCCTTGCACGCATCGACCGTCAGTGGGACGTGCCAGTGGTCCGGCGACGCGATCAGCACCGCGTCCACGTCCTTGCGCGCGAGCAGTTCTTCATGCTTCTTGGTCGCGAACGCGCCCGGCGCGGCGAGGTTCTTCGCGGCGTCGAGGTTGTCGTCGAACACGTCGCACACGGCAGTGATCTTGACGTTCGGCAGGCCGGGGAACGACTTCAGCAGATGCTTGCAGCGCCCGCCGACGCCGATCAACCCGACCTGAAGCGTGTCGTTGGCGGCGAACCCGCGCGACGATTCGGTGAGCAGCGCAGCGGTCGCGAGCGCGGAAGTGGCGAGGAACTTGCGGCGGTCGGTCATGTCGGCACCTCGTGGGAGAAGTGACGACACGATACGCGGAACGCGCCGCACAGGAAAGAAAAACCCCCGCGGGGCAGCACCGCGGGGGGCCGGATGAGGGCAAGCGCATCCGTTAAACGGAGGGTATGACACGAACAGGCGCGGCCGGGCCCCGGGGGACGAAAGTATGGGCGGACGAACCGGGGAGAGAACCGGCGGTGGGGCGAGCAGTGGGGCGGGGGCGAGTTGGTGGGCTACCTCTCCCACCGAGCATTCGCCCGGTAGGTTTCGAGGTCATTGAAGTAGTAGACTCGTTGCGCAATAGCGATCGATGGCCTATTCATAGGGTTATGACGAATTACGAGAAATTGCGTCGGAAGCCGTTGTTGTTCCGCATGTTCACGGGGCTCTCGGCCGACGAGTTCGACAAGGT
>VGZJ01000295.1 GCA_016872595.1 Planctomycetota bacterium | reverse complement strand
CGGGTGCGAAAATCGTTGCGGACCACCCTTCGCGGGGGTACTTTGTGGCCGCACGGCCGATTTGCGTTTCCAGAGGCGTTCATCTGGGAAAGATCGGATTGCGCAACGAGTCTATTCTTCTCAACCGTCCGGATTTTCCGCTTCTCCCGATTCTTTTTCTCGCTCCATGTGAAACGCTGTTCTACACTCGTATCACCTGCAACGCCCCCTAACTCCCGTTGCGGCTTTCGCTTGAACGCAGAAGGGCCGTTCATGTCCACCCCCGTTTCCGCCCCCCACGCCGACGAAACCGTGCCCGTGCGACCGTCCCCGCTCGTCCAGCGCGTCTACGGTGAACCGCGGTTCCACACCGACGCCGATATTGCCGCCGTCGCCTTCGCCGCCGACGGAACCCTGTACTCCATCGACGAAGCCGGGCTTCTGCGCCACTGGGCCGCGGACGGCAAGCAACTCGCCCGGCACTTCCTCAGCGACCTCGAAACGCTTTGGTGCTTCGGCCCCGGCGCGAAGCTCCTCGCGAGCGGCAACGACGACCTGATCCTCTGGGACGTGGCTTCCGGTCAACTCGTCGGGCGCGTCGAGCAGCCCGCGGACCAACAATCGTGGATCACGGCGCTGTCGTTCAGCCCGGACGGGGCGACGGTGGCCACCGGGCACGACGACGGCAAGGTTCGGTTCCGCGACACCGCGACGCAGGCGTTCCTCGGCGAGATCGCGGCGCACCCGCGCAAGGGCGTGTCGGCCATCCGCTACTCCCGCGACGGCAAGTTCGTGGCGACCGCGGGCGAAGACCTCGTGGTTCGCGTGTGGGACGCCGACACGCACAAGTTGGTGGCCGAGCTGAAGAGCCACACCGACCGCGTGCCGGCCCTCGCGTGGTCGCCCGACTCGAGCCTGCTGATTTCCGCCGGGTGGGACACCTCCGCGCGCGTCTGGCGTCCGCCGCACCCGGACCCGCTCATGCTCCTGAACAGCCACGCCGATCAGGTGCTCGTGCTGGCGTACTCGCCGGACGGCAAGTACCTCGCGTGCGCCGACTCGGACAACGACATCCACCTGTGGACCGACGCCGAGACGGGCAAGCGGGCGCACGTCCTGCGCGGGCACAGCGACGAGATCAAGAGCCTCACGTTCTCGCCGGACGGCACGAAGCTGGCGAGCGCCGGGTGCGACCGCGTCGTTCACGTCTGGGACGTACGCGACGGGAAGCTGCTGGCCGGGCCGAACCCGAAGGGGCGGCACGCGCTCGCCGTGGTGCCCGGCTCCCCGGTGCGGCTCGCCAGTTCCGGCGCGCCGAAGGTGCGCGTGTGGGACACCGACACCGGCGACGAGGTCGCGCCCACGAACCTGTGCCCGGCGTTCGCGGTCGCGGCCAGCCCGGACGGGCAGTGGCTCGCGGTCGGCGGCACCGACTACTTCACCCAACTGTGGAACGCCCGCACCAACGAACTGGCCGCGTCGCTCGAAGCGACCAAGCCCCCGGTCGGGTTCGTGACGTTCTCCCCGGACTCGAAGTCGCTCGTTCACACCAGCCCCGCCGACGGCCTCGTGTGGCTGTGGACGTGCGCCACCGCGCAGCCGGACGTGATCATCGTGGAGGCCGCGGACGCCTGTACGCTCGAAGCGGTCGCGGTCCACCCCAACAACCGCTGGATCGCGTGCGGCGGCGTCGACTACATGGGCACCGGCGAGCGCGACGGCGCGGTGTGCCTGTGGGACGTGCCGACGAAGGACAAGCTCTGGACCATCGACACCGGCGTGACGGCGCTGGCGTTCGACCCGCAGGGCAAGTACCTCGTGGGCGCGGGCCTCGACGACGCCGTGTACGTGTGGGACATCGGGGTTCCGGTCGAACCCGGCGAGGAACCGCCCACGGTGTTCGTGTTCGGCGGCCACCCGGCGAACATCAACGCGGTGTGCTTCGACCCGTCCGGGAGCTACCTGCTGAGCGGGTGCGACGACGGCACCGTGCGCTGCTGGGACGTGCTGAGCGGCCGGCAACTGGTGGCCCGCGCGTTCGACAGCCCCGTTCAGGGCCTCGCCTTCTCCCCGGACGGCCGGTTCCTGTTCCTCGCCAACGGCAACACCACCTGCTACCAAGTCGAGTTCAAGAAGTTCTTGGAGGAGTAGAAGACAGAAGAGATTGGCCACAAAAAAGCACAAGACCCACAAAGAAGACAAGAAACAGAAGAGAGTTCAAGACGAGGAGCCGATCAACTCGGTTCCCTGTCTTCTGTGTTCTCTTCTGTCTTGTTTGTGTGTCTTGTGCTTTTTTGTGGCCAATCTCTTCACACCTACTCCCACTTCGGCAGGTCGGCGGGCGGCTTCGCTTCGCCCTTGCCCTTCGCGCGGGGGATCACCTCGCGCAACTTCGTGGTCTTGTTCTCGGTGTCGCCGCCGGTGGCGAGGAAGTAGCCCGCGGCGGTCGGGCCGGCGTCGACGTTCAGCACCGGGTTGGCGTCCGCGGTGAACCGCGCCGTGTCGAGCGCGCGCCAGTCGCCCTTCGCGCTCATCACCCACCCGTTGCCGAAGGTCGCGCGGCGCTCCTTCGTGGTCGAAACCTTGTTGCGGCGGAAGTCTTCCACGAACGAGTAGTAGCCCTTCAGCCGCTCGCCCTTCGTGATCGTCGAGAACGTAACGAGGTGCTTCCACTCCTTCTTCTCAGGAAGGTAGAAGTAGCCGCTGTAGGCGGTGCGGGCGTCGCCGTCCGCCTTCGCGGTGACGAGGAACCGGTACGTCTGGCCGGTTTTCCATTCGTAATCGAAGAACGATTGCCCGCCGGTGCCCTCGCCCCCGAACCGCTGTACGCGCACCGCGTCGTCCTTGTGCAGCATCTTCACCCGCTTTTCGGGATCGACCTTCTTCGGGTCGTCGCCCGCGGTCGGGTCCCAGACCGAGAACAGCACGAGCTTCTTCCCGTTCGCAAGCTCTTGGATCCCGAAGTAGCCCTTGCCCCAACCGGCGGCCATGAAGTACGTGCCGTCTGCGGACTTCTCGACGGCCATCTCGTTGTAAAACGCGACCCCTTCCGGGGCCGGGTAGCCGAGGTGAACGGACCGGCACGCGATGCCCTTGAGCTTCTCGTCCGCGGGCGCGAGCGCGGCGAACGAGGCGACGAGGGCGGCGCAAAAGAGAAGGCGCGTCATGGGTGGGTGTTGGGTGCAAGGAGTAAGGTGAGCGAGCGGCGCGGCGTCAGTCCGCCGGTAGCCGAACATCGCGAAACGCTTTGCGGTTCTCAGTTGTGTAACTACCGGCGGGCTGACGCCGCGCCGCTCGCCAGAAACGTCGGCGCTACTTCACCTTCTTCAGTTCGATCATGTAGCCGGTTTTGCCATCGAAGTCTTTCGGGCGCTTCTCGCGGTCGAGGGAGTACGCGATCTTGAGGGTGTCGCCCTTCAGCTCGAAGATGCCGACCGCGACCGTGTTCTTCGTGCCGTCCGGCCCCTCGGAAACGGCCATGTCGAGCGCCATCGGCGTGCTCTTGAGATCGGTGATCTTGTAGCCGATCACGAACTTGGTTTCGCCGCCGGTGATGGTGAACGTGTCGGCGGTCACGGTGTACTTGGCCTTCTTCGCCTTCTCGTCGATGTTGGCCCCGTTCTTCTTGCCGCTCACGACCTCGTACTTGCCGGACAGGTCCGGGTCGGCGGCGCGGGCCGCCGCGCCCGCGCACACCAGCAGCCCGACCGCCAGCGCGAACGTCTTCATAGGGTCGCCCTCGAAGGAGTTGGGGCGCGCCCGCGCGCCCCTACCGAGATTGTACGCGCCGCGAAAGCCGCATGGCAGCGGTTACGCGCGGTCGGTAGAATCGTCCCCACGGTACGAGTTCGCCACCTTCAGAGGGGTACGCCATGGCTACGGCGGGAGTACGCGGGGCGCGCTGGGCGCTCGCAACGGTCGGAATCGCGGTGCTGCTCGCCGGGGCCACCGGCCGCGCCGACGACAAGAAGGACGAGAAGAACCCGCTCCGCGAGGAGTTGCTCAAACTCAACTCGATTACCGGCGACGACGCCCAGCGGTCGAAGCTGAGCGCGCTCGTAAAAGACAAGGACAAGGCCAAGAAGCTGGCGCTCGAGGCCGGTAAGATGCTCAAAGAGGCGAAGGGCAAGGACAACCCGTTCAACTACAACGGCGGACTGATGGTCGCCCGGCTCGCCAGCTTCACCAAGCAGTACGACGTGGCCGAACCGTTCTTCGAGTCCCTCATCGAGAACGCCACCAAGATCAAGAGCGGGAGCAAGATCGTCACCGCGTACAACGGCCTCGTCGGGATGTACTACGACCAGAAGAAGTTCGCGCTGGCCGCCGAGACGTGCGAAAAGTTCCTCGACCTGACCGGGCCGCAAGAGGTCCGCAACGCCCACATCCTGTTCTACGACCGGCTCGCGCGCATCAAGGCCAAGGAGGAGAAGTTCGACGACGCCCTGCGCATCGCCAACGACCTGATCGGGCTGAACAAGGACACCGCCGGGTACTTCCTCCAGACGAAGGCCTCGATCCTGCGCGAGCAGGGCAAGATCGACGCCGCCGTGGACGCGCTCAACGACGCCCTCGACAAGATCGACGCGAGCAAGGCGTTCTCGAAGGAAGAAAAGGACCAAGAGAAGGACAGCGTCCGGTACCAGCTCACCGGCCTGTACGTGGACAACAAGGAGATCGACAAGGCCGCGAAGCAGCTCGAGATCCTCATCAAGCGGAACCCGGACAACCCGACCTACAAGAACGACCTCGGGTTCATCTGGTGCGACCACGACATGAACTTGGCCGAGTCCGAGAAGCTCATCAAAGAGGCCATCGACCTCGACATCAAGGCGCAGGAGAAGTTGAAGAAGGAGGGGAAACTGGACGAGGTGAAGCCGAACGCCGCGTACCTCGACAGCCTCGGTTGGGTGCTGTTCAAGCAGAAGAAGTACAAGGAGGCGCTGGACCCGCTGAAGAAGGCCGCGGCCGACGACGAGGACGGGAGCCACCTCGAAATCTGGGACCACCTCGGCGACTGTCACATGGCGCTGGGTAACAAGAAGGACGCCATCGCCGCGTGGGAGAAGGGGCTGAAGTTCGAGGACATCTCGAAGCGCGACGGCGAGCGCCGCCGCAAGGTGAGCGAGAAGCTCAAGAAGGCCCGCGCCAGCGACTGAGCGCACCGGTCGTCTCCCGCCCCAACGGGGCGGGGTTCCCGCGCCCCGGCCATCGGCCGGGGCGTCGTCGCTACAGGTAACGCCGCCGCGCGCTCAGCGCGCGCCGTCGCCGGCGAGTGCCTGATACAGCCACGCTTTGCTGTAGGTCCAGTGGCGCTTCGCGGTGGCCGCGGAGATGTCCAGCACGGCCGCGGCCTCGTCGATGGTCAGGCCCACAAAGTAGCGCAACTTCACCAACTCGGCCTTCTGCGGCTCGACCGCGGCGAAGCGCGTCAGGGCCTCGTCGAGGGCGACGAGGTCTTCGCCCGGTTCCGGGGCCGCGACCTGTACGTCCGCGATGTCGTGCCGGTGCCGCGCGCCGCCGTGCTTCGCGGCCCGCTTCCTCCGCGCCGAATCGACGAGGATGCGCCGCATCGCTTCCGCGGCGGCGGCGAAGAAGTGCCCCCGGTGATCGAACTCCGGCGAGCGGGGGGCGTCAGCCCCCTGTTGCGCTCCGCCGCCGGCCACGCGCAGGTACGCCTCGTGAACGAGCGCGGTGGCGCTGAGCGTGTGGCCGGGGCTTTCGCGCGCGAGCCGGGCCGCGGCCAGTTCGCGCAGTTGCGCGTACACGAGCGGCAGCAGGTCCGCGGCGGCGGCCCGGCCCGCGCGCACCTCGCCCAGCACCCGCGTGATCTCGTGCATCCGGTCGAAGATACCCGCCGCGCGCGCCGCCGGCAACAGGCCTTGACAGGCGCGCCCGCGGCGTGCGAAACCGTGTCCCCGTTTCCCCTCGCGCGGAGACCGCACGGATGCGCATCTGCCTGTACGAAGACCGCGGCACCGCGGACCTGTACCCGTTCACCGCCACGCGCCCCGCGTCGGACCTGCTGTGCGGGCTGACGACGCTCGGCGACAAGCAGGCCCGGCACTTCGCCCCGGAGGTGACCGGCCACCTGTGCCGCCCGGCGCTCGCGCCGTGGCTCCGCGCGCGCGAGCCGAACCGCCCCGTGAACGACGCCCTGTGGCTCCGGAGCGCGCCGACGGTCCTCGTGAACGCGCGCTGGCTCCCGCCGCGGGCGTGCGCCGTTCCCGGCCGCGCGCTGCTGGCCGACGCCCCGTTCGTCGGCACCGCGAACGGCGAAATCGCCTACGCCGTGCTCGACCCGCGCCGGCTCCAGAGTGTCGCGCCCGGCACCGTTGACGATTCCCTCGCCGACCTCGCGCAGGCGCTCCCGACGCGCGAGGTCGGCGGCACCGTGATCGGCCGCGCGTGGGAACTGGTCACGCGCAACGGGGACGAGATCGACGCCGACTTCGCCGCCACCTGCGGGCCGGACGGGTTCCCGCCCCCGGGGTTCGCCGTGGTCGGTCACTTGGACCGCGCGTTCGTTCACCCGACCGCGCGCGTCGATCCGTTCGTCGTGGCCGACACGACGCGCGGCCCGGTGGTCATCGGCGCGGGCGCGGTTGTGACGGCGTTCACGCGCCTCGAGGGGCCGTGCGCGATCGGCGCGCACACGCACCTGTTGGGCGCGAACGTACGCGCCGGCACCACCATCGGCCCGCACTGCCGCATCGGGGGCGAGGTCGAGTGCAGCGTCGTACTCGGCTACGCCAACAAGTACCACGACGGGTTCTTGGGCCACAGCTACGTGGGCGAGTGGGCGAACCTCGCCGCCGGCACCGGCACCGCGGACCTGCGCTACGACTACCGGCCCGTGCGCGCGCGGGTCGGCGACGCCGACGTTCCCACCGGCCTCACGAAGTTCGGGAGCCTGATCGGGGACCACGCCAAGACCGGGCTGGGCGTGCTGCTGGACTGCGGCACGGTACTGGGGCCGTTCGCGCAGGTGCTGCCGACCGGGGCGTTCGCGCCGCGCGCGGTGGCGGCGTTCCACCGGGCCGGCCCGGACGGGCAATCGGAACTGGACGCGGAGCGCGCCCTCGCCGCGGCGGACGTGGCGATGCGCCGCCGCGGGGCCGCGCTGACCCCGGCACTCGCGGCGCTGTACCGCACGGTGGCCGGCGCGCCGCACGTCGCCGCCCCGGACCTCCCCGCCACGCTCCCCCTGCGCAAGAGCGCGTGAGCGCCGCGCGCCGTGGTACAATAGCGCCGCCAACGGACCAGAGGAGGGGCGCGAACGCGGACATCCCGGTCATCGTGGAACCGCACAACGGCGGCTGGCGCGCCCGCTGCCGCCACCCCATCGACACCAGCGCCACCGGCCCGACGCGCTACGACGCGGTGCAAGCCATCGAATCGCAGTTGAGGCCGCGGTCGGCGGCCCGGTCACGGTGCTGCCGCTGGAAGTAACGCCCGACAAGCCGTGGATCGCGTCGGCCGGTTCGATCCCCGACGACGAAACCACCGACGCATGGCTCGACGCCATCGCCGAGTACCGTCGCCAGCGCGACGCCGACGACCAGCAGGCCGCGCTCAACCTGCCCACAACGCAACCAGTGCCATGAGCCTGTGAGCAACAGCGGCCGGGTTGCCCCGACCGTTGCGCCTGTCTTTGACCCCGAAGGGGTCGGACAGCTTAGCCCGGTGCAACGCACCGGCACAATGCCTTTGCAGGCTGAAGGCCTGCGATACGTGGGCGCATCTTACCCCCAAATGGAAAACCGCACCAACCGGCTCGAAGACTGGTCGGTGTGAGCTTCTCTGGAGTTCACCCAGTGTGGAAGTTACTTGACAGTTGAAACGGAAACGCCTCCCCTACTTGGTGTTGGAGCCAAGGAGGAAGGAGGCGGGACCGATGGCAGGCACAGCGCTC
>VGZJ01000294.1 GCA_016872595.1 Planctomycetota bacterium | reverse complement strand
GAACCGTTCGACCGTGGTCGGGACCTCATCCGGGTGCGAAAATCGTTGCGGACCACCCTTCGCGGGGGTACTTTGTGGCCGCACGGCCGATTTGCGTTTCCAGAGGCGTTCATCTGGGAAAGATCGGATGAAGCGGGCCGCCCGTGGCGCTCCACATCCGATCCGGCCCGCGCGTCGGTGTCTGGGAGTTGATCGCGCCCTGCATGGGGCGGATCGCCGAACTTGCTCGTCAGCCCTCAAATAGCGATTCCACCACCGCGCCCACGGTTTGTACGATCACTTCAATCACCACTTCGCCGAGCCACTTTCCGAAGCCGTAGAGCGTTTGCACGGGGCACCTGTGGGTACGGGTTATGGGCGGTCGCACCCCGTACCCGCGGCGGGGCCGGTTGTGACAGCGTAGGGCCATTTTTCCCGCCCCCGGTCGCCAACGGATCGCGGGCGAGTTCGTTTACCCTTGTGACCGAGGGCGGAACGGAACTGCCGGCCGGTGCTGGACAACGGGCGGCCGTGGAGACTAAGGTGAACTGCTGCCCCCGAATCGCCCCCCAGCCGCCGGACCCGCCGCGTGACCCGTGACCCGGTGCCACCCCTCCCTCCTGATGCCGGGGAGGTCGATTGGATCCGCGCCGCGCAGGGCGGCGACCGCGGCGCGTTCGCGCGGCTCGTCGAGCGCTACTGGGACCGCCTGTACCGCTGGCTGTACCACCTGACCCGCGACCGGCACAGCGCCGAAGACCTGACCCAAGAGACGTTCGCCCGGGCGCTCGCGGCCCTGAAGTCGTTCCGGCCCGGTAGCAACTTCCGCGCGTGGCTGTTCCGCATCGGGCACAACAACTTCGTGAACCAGAAGCGCACCGAGCGCCGGACCAAGCACCCGCTGCCGGACGACGCCCCGGCCAACGACGCGACCTCCGCCGAGAGCGCCGCCGAACAGCGCGAGGTACTCGAAGTGGTCCGCCGGGCGGTGGACGACCTGCCCGCCGACTTCCGCGCCGCCCTGATGCTGCGGGTGGACGAAGAGATGAGCTTCCGCGACATCGCGAAGGCGCTCAACACAACCGAAGAGACCGCCCGCTGGCGCGTGTTCAAGGCCCGCCAGAAGCTGATGAAAGTGCTGGCCCCCGAACTGCTCCCCCCGGGCGCGGTGTCCGAAGAAGTGAAGGACTGAGGTATTCACCGCGGAGACCACAGAGAACGCAGAGGAAGACAATAGGCAGAATGGCCACAAAAAGGCACAAAACACTCAAAAGGAAACCAAGACCGAATACGGGCCAGAGGACCACAGATTGAGCAACGCAGCGGAGTGCCTTTAACCCCGACTCTGCTTTGTCTGTTGTCTTCTTTTGCGTGTTCTGTGCTTTTTTGTGGCCATTCTGCCTTTTGTCTTCCTCTGTTTGTGGTCTCCGCGGTGAAACTCGCGGACTCAAGGTGATGTGATGAACTGTAGCGCGGTGCGGACCCAGATTCTCGCCCTGCCGGACCCGCGGGAACTGACCCCGGAGTTGCGCGGGCACGTGCTGTCGTGCGCCGGGTGCCAAGCGTGGGCGCGGCAGGCGGCGCGGCTCGAAGGGCTGCTCGCGCAACTGCCGGTGCCGGCCGCTCCCGGCGAGAAGAAAGAGGCGCTGCTCGGCGACCTGATGCAGGCCGACCCGGTGATTCTGCCGCTGGCGACGCCCGCGGCGCGGCCGGGGTTCGGGGCGGTCGCGGGGCGGTTCCTCCGCGCCAACGCCGGCTACGTCGCCGGCCTCGCCGCCGCCGTGCTGGTCGCCGTCGGCCTGTACTCGTTCTGGCCCACGAGGCCGGTCGGCACGCCGGAAGTGGCGAAGGTTCACAAAGACCCGCTGCTGGAAAAGCTGGTGTCGGGCAACGCGGCGCTGGCCCGCGCCGGGACGCCCGCGAAGCGCCTCGAAGTGCTCGGTACGATGGCCGACGCGGTGGCGAGCGACGCCCGCGCGATGGCCCGGCTCGCGCCCGCCGACATCGGCGCGCGGGCCACGCAGTACGAGAACCTGATCCGCGACGGCGTGGTGCCGCGGGCGCAGGACGTGCAACGGGCGACGCTGGGAATGAAGGCCGACGAGCGGGCCGCGCTCGAGGCGCTGGCCGAGAAACTGAAGGCCGAGGCGACCGCGGCCGACGCGCTGGCGAAGGAGGTCCCGCAGGACGCGCAACCGGCGCTGACCCGGATCGCGGACGCCGCCCGCGAGGGCGAGCAGAAGCTGCGGGCCGCGGCCCGCGGGGGGAAGTGACATGGCCCGCGCGCTGTACCTGCTGTTCGCGTTCACCGTGCTCGCGGCGTGGGCCGGCGCGCAGCCCCCGGCCGCGCCCGCCGCACTTTCCGCCGAAGACAAGCTGCGCGTGATGCGCGCCAACGGGAACCTCGTCGACAGCCTCGTGCGCGACGGCCTCACGCTCGCGCGGGCCACGAACGCCGAGGACCGCGCGGCCCAGTGCCGCGGCGCGGCCCTCTCGCTCCTCCGGGCCATCGAGGACGCGGCGAAGGCCGAGGACGCCGAGCGCGTCGCCGAACTCGCCGGCCTCTACCGCGAAGTGGTGCGCGACGGCCTGATTCCCACCATCAGCGAGGCGCAAGTCGGGGTGACGCCGGAGTCGCCGTCGGGCCGGAAGTTGCGCGACCTGCGCCGCGCGACGACGAACGACGTGGCCGCGCTGAAGGCCGCGCTCCCCGCGGGCAAGGTGACCGATAGCCCGCGCGTGCGCGACGCGGTGCGCGACCTCGAAGCCCTCACCGCCGAGCTGAACCGCTGAGCGATTCGTGGGGCGGGCCTCTGGCCTGCCTCAGTTCGTGGCAGGCCAGAAGCCCGCCCCACATACTTCACTTCGCGTGCTTCGCCACGAACGCGCGGAACGCCTTGTTCAGCGGGTCGTCGCGGTTCACGAACTGGATGATGATGGTGTAGTGGTTGCGGTCCTTGCACTTCATCAGCTCGGTCGGGCTGTCGGCCTTCTTCAGCGCCGCGTGCATGGCCTCGGCCATCGTGTCGAGCTGCGCGAAATCCTTGTCGGCGTAGGCGATCAGAAACGGCGGGTGCTTGCCGGACACGTGCGCGATCGGCGACGCGGCCTTGCACACCTTCTCGTCCGCGCCGAACGCGACCTCGAACACCTTCGCCCCGGCCACGATCTCGTACACGCCGCTGAGCGCGCACACCCCGCGCACGTCGGCCGCGGCGCACTTCTCGGCCTTCAGGTACTGCGGGTCGGTGGTCAGCAGCGCGACGATGTGCCCGCCCGCGGAGTGCCCGCACAGGAACAACTGGTCTTTGGTGCCGCCGTACTTGGCGATGTTGGCGCGGGTCCACGCGAACGCCTTCGCCGCGTCCTCGACGTGCGCCGGGTGCTTGACCGCGGGCGAGAGCCGGTAGTTGCAGATCACGCACCCGACGCCGTCGGCCGCGAGCGACTGGCCGAGGGCCGCGTACAGCACCTTGTTCCCGGTCTTCCAGCTCCCGCCGTGAACGAACAGCACGGTGGGGAAGTCCTTCTTCCCTTTGGGGGTGTACACGTCGAGCGTGTGGCGCTCCTTGTCCGCGCCCGTGTCGGTGCGGTACGCGATGTCGGCGTGCTTCTCGAACGGCTCGTCCGGCGGCGCGGCGAGCGCGACGCCCGCGAGGACCAACAGTGCGTTCATCGGCGGCCCCAGAGAAAGAATGGCACCCCCATTCTACCGCAACACGGCCCGCCGGCGCGCGGCACTCCAACTGTGTGCGCGTTTCGTGTAAACTGAATGCGGTTCCGCTCCTCGGTGCGAGACTTATGCCCGCGTCCCCGTGGCTGGCGCTGCGTCAGGCGCAACAAGCGGTGTCGGCCGGTCGCCCGGACGAGGCGCACCGGCACATCGAGCCGCTGCTCGCGGAGGGGCACCGGCGCGCGTACCGGCTGGCGCGCGACGTGGTGAAGGGGTACGTCGCGCGGGCCCGCAAGGCGCTCGACCGCCACAACCCGGACGCCGCGTGGGTCGATCTCATTTCCGCCGAGGCCCTCAACACCGGCGAGAAGGCCGTGGCCGAGCTGCGCCAAGTGCTGGCGCGGCTGGCACTCGTGCAGGTCCGCGGGCTGCTCGAAGCGGGCCGCCCGATCGACGCCATCGACCGCGTGGCGAAGAGCCGCGAGCGCGGCGTGCGGCACCCGGACTTGGAGCGGTTCGAGGCCGCGGCGCAGGACTGGATTCACGCGCACGAACTGGCCGACCGCGGCGAGTTCCTGCGCGCCGCGGCCGAACTGGACCGCGTCGAGCCGAAGCTGAACCCGCCCACCACGGGCCTCGCTCAGTGCCGCGCGGACGTGGCCGACCGGCACGCCCGGTTCTCCGAGGCGGTCGCGCGCCTGTACGACGCGGCCGAGGGGAAGCGGTGGCGCGAGGCCGTCGAGGTGGCCGCGGAGGTGCTGGCGGTGGCCCCGGATCACCGCGAGGCGAAGGCCGTGCGCGGCAAGGCGTGGGTCGCGGTCGAACCGGACACGGCCGACTTCGCGCCCTCCGCCCCGCCCGCGGACGGGGCCCCGCCGGCCCAAAGCACCGCGAACGAACTGGCCCGCGCGACGCGCGCCGAGCCGGCGCACTCGGTGGGGCGCACGCTGCCGCGCGCCCCGACCGGGAGTTCGGCCCTGCGCGCGCCGCTATCGGGAACCGCCGCCGCGGGCGCAAGCCCGCTACCGAAGCGGTTCCTCCTGTGGGTGGACGGCGTCGGCGGGTACTTGGTGTGCCTGTCGAACCGGGTCACGTTCGGGCAGGCCACGGCCGAAGGCCCGGTGGACGTGCCGCTGTTCGCGGAGGTGTCGCGCACGCACGCCGAGGTGACGCGCGACGGCGAGGGCTACGTGATCGAGTCCGGGCGCGCGGTCCGCGTCAACGGCACCGAGACGAAGCGCGCCGTGCTCGCGGCCGGCGACCGCGTGACACTCGGTGCGAGCTGCCAGTTCCTGTTTCACAAGCCGGTCGCGGTCAGCTCGTCGGTGCGCCTCGAACTGACCAGCGGGCACCGGCTCCCGGTCGCGGTAGACGGCGTCATCCTCATGGGGAACGAGTTGATGCTCGGCCCCGGCCCCGAGGCGCACGTCGAACTGCCGGGTTTGGACGCGCCGGTCCTGATCTACCGCTCGAAGGACGGGCTGGGCGTGCGCGTGCCCGACGCGCGGTTCACGGTGGACGACCGGCCGTGCGCCGACCGCGCCGCGCTGCCGCTGCCGGCCGTGGTGTCGTGCGACGCCTTCACGTTCGCGCTCGAGCCGGTGAGCGGGCGACTGTAGCCTTGCCGCCGGCTTGCGGCGCGCCCGCCCGCGCCCGTACAATCACCTCTCCCCCGGCCCCTCCCCACGGTCGCCGCCATGCGCGCTTGGTTCCGCAACGTGTACCTCGCCACGGTCTCCATCGCGGCGGGCATGTACGTCACGCTCTGGTACTTCGTGCAGTCGTTCCGCCGCGGGAGCTTCACGACGCACTTCGCGTACCCCGAACAGCCGATCCCGGTGCGGCCCCGGTACCGCGGGTTCCACCGGTTCGACCTGACCACGTGCATCGGGTGCGACAAGTGCGCCCGCGCGTGCCCGGTCGATTGCATCTACATCGAGAAGGAAAAGGCCCCGCCGCCCGCGAAGGGGTTCGTCGTCACCGGGTTCAAGATCGACTACACGAAGTGCATGTTCTGCGCGCTGTGCGTGGACCCGTGCCCGGTCGATTGCATTTTCATGGGGTCGAACCACGACATCAGCACGTACACGCGCGACGGGTGCGTGGTCGATTACGCGAAGCTGCCGCTGACCGTGGCGTGGGGCCAAGCGAGCCTGAACCCGACCGCGGTGCAGGAGAGCAAGCGGATCAGCCTTCCGGTGTGGACGAAGACGGCTCCACAGGAGACAGGAGACAGGAAACAGGAGACAGAAGACAAGATGACCGTGCCCACGACGGCACCGGAAAAGCAGCAAGGCGCATGAGTTGGTTTTTTGTCCCCTGTTTCCTGTCTCCTGTCTCCTGATCGCACATGACTACCCTCGTCCTGCTCATCCTGATCTTCCTCGCGGCCGGGCTGACGCTGCTCGCGGCGAACCTTGTGTTGGGCTGGCTCGTGCGCCCGAACAACCCCAGCCCGGAAAAGGCCGAGGTGTACGAGTGCGGCGAACAAGCGGTCGGCCCGGCGTGGGTGCAGTTCGACCTGCGGTTCTACGTCGTCGCGCTGCTGTTCGTGATCTTCGACGTGGAGCTGGCGTTCTTCTTCCCGTGGGCGGTCGTGTTCGGAAGCTCGACGCGCGCCGGCGACGAGGCCCTGCCGGTCGCGGCGCGCGTGGAGGCCGCACAGAACCTGCAACCGATACCCGGCGCGCCGCCGAGCGCCGACCCGGAGCCGCCCCCGCCGACCGCGGCCCGCAAGCTCGCGTGGCTCGCGTTCGCCGACATCATGGTGTTCTTCGGGGTGCTGCTGGTCGGGTTCGCGTACCTGTGGCGGCGCGGTGATTTGGAATGGGTGCGCAGCACCGCGGGACAAGCGCCGCCAAGCCCATCGACTGCAATCGATGGGCGTACGGAGGTTAACAGTGGGACTTCTTGAAGGGGCGATGCGCGACGGGTTCATGGCGACGAACCTCGAGTTCGCCATTAACTGGGCGCGCGAGTCGAGCATGTGGCCGATGACGTTCGGGCTGGCGTGCTGCGCCATCGAGATGATGGCGACCGGCGCGCCGCGGTACGACATCGACCGGTTCGGCGCGGGCGCGTTCCGGGCCACCCCGCGCCAAGCCGACCTGATGATCGTCGCCGGCACCGTGAACCTGAAAATGGCCGAGCGCGTGCGCCGGCTGTACAACCAGATGCCGGACCCGAAGTTCGTCATCGCGATGGGGGCCTGCACCTGCGGCGGCGGGCCGTACTACAAGTACGGCTACAACGTCGCCAAGGGCGTCGACCTGATCGTGCCCGTGGACGTGTACGTGCCGGGGTGCCCGCCGCGCCCGGAGGCGCTGCTCGAAGGGCTGATGCGCGTGCAAGACAAGGTCCGCAAGATGCGCGACCTGACGAAGGGCCAACCGGACGGGCCGCTGCTGCCCGCGCGCACCGGCGGCGTGCGACTCCCGCCGGAGTTGGCCGACCCCGCGAAGGCCGTCGAGTTCCTCGTCGCGAACAAGGAGCGCGCCAAGCCCGTGAAGGCGTGAACCTAGGTGATGTGAAGTACGCGGCAGGCGTCTTCGTAGGTCGGTTCGAGGTCGAGCTTCACCGCGAGGTCGACTTCCAACCACAGCGGGAGGACCGGAAGCGGGCTTCCCAATTCCAGCGGGGTGAACCACGTGTCGAGCTTCGCCGGGCCGCGGGCCGCGGGGCGCACGCGCAGCGTCGCGACGTACAGGTGCTGCGGGGTCGCACCGAGCGCCGGGTCGCCGTAGCCCTGAAGGTCGAGTACGTCGGCGTACAGGTTGAACTGCCGCACCGTGACCAGATCGACGACCGACACGGCCACGCCCTGTTGAACGAGGGCGGCGGTCTTCACCGCGAACGCCCGCCGGTGTTCGGGCCGGTCCTTGTTCGCGGGGCTGACGATCTCGATGGCCGCTACGAGCCGCCGGCCGCGCTCCGCGTCGTATACGCGCACTTCGTACTCGTCCGGTTCGGTACTCTCGGTTTCGAGCGTCATCGTCGGGGTCGGTGCGGTCCACGTGGCGGTCGCGCCGTCGCCCCGGTCGGTGCGGGGCGGCGCGTCGTCCGTCTCGAATGCCGATACGTTGATCTCGAAGGACCTACCGAGGTGAACTTTCGGAGCGGCGGTGTACCCCGGCGGCAGCAGCCCGTACAAGTGTTGAGCCCCTATTTCCCAGATGACCTTCGACTTTCGGCATGGCATGTGCGCCGGAACCCTGGGATTCCCAGCGTTTCTGCCTCTTTCCTGCCGAAATGA
>VGZJ01000293.1 GCA_016872595.1 Planctomycetota bacterium | reverse complement strand
TTGCCCCTTGCGGTACTCGCGGAACAGCCGGCCGCGTCCCTTCGGGGTGCCGACTTGAATCAGGTGTCCAAGGTTGTCCGAGAGCGCCGGCAACACGGCTTCGTCGAACACCTCGTCCGAGAACAGCGGGTCGTCGCTCTCGTCGGTGACGAACAGCTTGAAGCCGTCGCCGCGGACGCGCTCGAAGGCCTCGGCGCTGTACAGGTAGAGGCGGACGCCGCTCTTGAACTCCACCGACAGCTCGGAATGGTTCGGGCGCCCCTCCACGAAGAACTTCGCGGCCGGGTCGCGCAGGTCGCGCATCAGCGGGCGCCAAAGGAGGCGTTTCGCTTGCCCGAGCGTCGGGGCCATGTACCCCACGTCGCCAGGCGCCTTGTCGAGACACGCATCGATGATGCGCGCGCGGACGCCGACCGTCTTGCCTGAACGCCGGGCAGCCACCGCCGTGGTGTAGCGGTGCCGCTTCGACTCCAGGAAGAGCCAGGATTGGAACCAGGTGAGGCGCGTTCCGGGGCGCCGGGGCGCCGGTTTGAAGTGCCACGTGGTCACGGGCACTCCTGCACTTTGAACAAGAGTGCTGCACTTTGCAGACGGGCTGAGATCAAGCCCGTCTGCATGAGGAGCATAAGGATCTTACCGCCCCAGTTCCTTAGTTTCTGCCGCCTCCGGCAGGAACGTTCCGATGTTCTTGGTAGCAATCGCAATGGCCCGCTCCGCTTGGCCCAACTCGCATCGAAACACGGTGGACACCAATTCGGGGTCAAGCCTCTCCTGAATGATACCTGCCAAAAAGGCCGCCTTTCGCGCCACGGCACTCTCATCAAAAACAGGTGCAGTGCCGAAGAAAGCGTCGGCGATCGCGTCCATCTCCTGATCCGATAGACTGCCATTCGCGTGTGCCAACTGGTACCCCAGAAAATCACGATTCTCCAGCAGCGAAAACAGCGCCTCCCGCGCAACTTCCAGGGCTTCCATGAGCAATCCTTGACGAGTAGAGTAGACCACACGCGTAGCCTGCGCCGCCTCCACCCGAGCCACGATAGTCACGTTTGAAGTCGTCGCCGGCCCAGCAGCCGCGCTGCGCTTCGATGAAACCGGGCAGGCGGACTTGTTCTCGTGGACGCCCCCGAGCCGGGAGCCCCGGCAGTTGAGCCTGTTCGACACGTGACGGGGGCATATATTGTTCAACGTTGATCAACATATGCCTGGACAACGCCAGTCAGGCGTGTCACGCCCAAGGCTTGCCTATCCGAGAACAACTGGAACACCAGGCCGAACGGCTCCTGATGCACGCGGCGGGCCTTGAACCCGCGGAAGCTGCACCGCTGGTCACTGCCGCGGCGGCGGCAGTCGCAGCCCTTGGGCTGACACAACCTACCGTCGACCAGGTGCTTGCGGCGATAGCACTACATCCGGCGGTAGAGCCCACATCGGGTGTTTGATCCCAATGTCGTAGGCGTATCCATCCTGGATCAGGCCGGCGAGGCGCGGGCCGGAACACCCATCGGCCGGGCTGCTGTGATTGCACGCTTGCGGGCTTGCGGGCTCACCACACTGCGAGCGCAAGCGTACACCAAGCATGCGGCGCGATCGTGGCTACGGCTAGCACAATCCGCCGCGCGCGCAGCCTTGTTTTCTAGGGCTTCTGCGACGACGTGTCTGCCGCGTTGACATTCGCGAGCCGTTCCGCGAGGAGCGCGCTCACTGCGTCAAGCACGCGAGCGACGTCGGGCGACGCGATACCGCTTGCTGCTGCCACCGCGTCCACATCGCCGAGGACCACGTGGACGGCCTCTCGCAGCGCGCTGTCCGCGCCGGGGCGCGCCGGGTAGCTCAGGTGCACTTCGAACGACGGCGCGGCCTCATAGTCAGCGCGCGGCGCCTCGTCGGCGAGCTTTTGCAGCATGGCCAGCGTGCCGTCCAGCCGTGTGCGCGCTTCCGTGATCCGCGCGTGGAGCGAGGCGCTCTCCCGCGGGTCGCGGCAGGAGCGCAGTCGGCGCGTCATGTCTTGGATCTGCCAGTCGTACGTGCGCGCGGCCTCGCGCATGCGGTCCTCGTGGGAGGCGGTGACGCGGGCCGGGGTAGGCTCCTGGAGACCCCGGCGGAAGGCTGCGGCTAGATCAGCAAGGCTCACGTCGGAAGCATGCAGCAGGACGCCCCTTTGAGCAATCGACAACGTCTCTCTTGACAGTAGCAACGCACGTTGCTACTCACGGGGTATGAGCGAGCCGACCGAGAAGCCCTACGCGATGATCGAGAAGACGTCCCCGACGCTGGTGCAGTGGACGTTCCAGCCCGGCGAGCAACCGATGTCACCTGCGGAATGGACCTTGGACTCGGGTGCCGAGCGCTACAACGGCGAAGATGTTGTGATGGTCCGCCGGTTCGCAGCGCGAAACGGTTGGAGCCGCGACACCTACCGGCAGTTCACGACATGGATCCCGCGCGCGAAGGCCGAGGCGCTCTACCGCGACTTGATCCGCAAGGGCTTCAAACTGGCGCAGGAGTAGGCCATGACCCCGAAGAAACTCGCCGACCCCTCGAAGCAACCCCACAACCGGGGCCGCAACAGCCCTGCCGTAGCGATCACCTTGCCGCGCGAGATGCACGCGTGGCTCCGTGCGCAGCCCGAGGGCCGCTCAGCAGCCGTGCGGCGCGCGCTGTCGTACCTCATGACAGCGGACCGGGCGGCATGGCTCGCGCAGAACGAGGACACGGCGGTTCTGCGCCGGGCGCTGATGGCGCGAGAGGCGCTTGGAAGTTGACAGTAGCTACGCGCGTTGCTACTCTCTTCTCATGCGCCACACCACCAAGAAGCAAGACGCTGCGATGCTCGCCCGGATGCTGCAAGATGTCCGCCGCGAGTGGAAGCAAGGTGACGCGTGCCTGTCCTTCAACTCGCGCGAAACGACCACATTCGTCCGCCGCGATGGCGACATCTGCACGCTTGCCGACGGAAGCACTGGCCATCACACCCGCATGCGGAGGCCCTCATAAACTGCAACGCCATGATCGCCAGAGGGCATCGCTGCGCCGTCGTTGCCCAGAGACCGCGTAGATGCGTGGAGCGTCGGGGTCGGGACTGCGCCGCCCTCTCCGATGGTGGAGCCACCGGGCGAGCTTTTTCCGACGCGCAAGTAGTATGCGGCACGCTATGCCTTGCTGTCAACTGGGCGCTTCGGGTACGGCTTCGCAAGCGGAGCGATTTGCGCGCGCATTGCGTCGTCCAGCGGTAGGAGGTACTTGTGTTTCCCCGGCGTCTTCTTCTGCGGCAGTGATCTCACATTTGCCACTTTACCACTGCCTGGTTGGCCAGTAGACGCGAAGGAAACCGCAGTCACTTCGCGCTGATGCTTCCACTTGCCGCAGTGAAAGAACAACGTCGCCTCCGCGCACGGTCCCTCATACACCCATCCGCACGCCTGATACACGCCGCCATGGTGGCCCTCGGACGGGTCAGCATAACTGACCAGCAACCGCAGCCCGGGTGAATTGTCGCGCAGGAACTTGATCGCAATGCGCATCACTCGCGACACTGGCGACTGGTGCTTAGTGAGTGCTATCCGCACCAATTCCGCGACTTCTGTCGTCTTGAGGCTGTATGGAGCGCCGATATTCATGTTCGCGCCCCGGGCGAACAGTACGCACCCGATATACTTTCCGTCTCGTGGGAGGCGGTGACGCGGGCCGGGGTAGGCTCCTGGAGGCCCCGGCGGAAGGCTGCGGCTAGATCGGCAAGGCTCACCTCGGGAGCATGCAGCAGGACGCGCGCGGGGGCAACGTCAGGCGGCGCTTAGCGCCGGGTCGGTCTCGCCGGCCTCCTCGAACCCCTTGGCGCGTAACACGCATGCTGGGCACGTGCCGCAGCCCGGTCGCAGACCGTTGTAGCAGGTGAGCGAGTAGCGGAGCGCGTGCCAGCATTCGAGCCGCTTCGCGAGCCGCACCGTCTCGGCTTTCGTCATGTACATCAGCGGCGTGTGAACGCGGATCGGTCCTGCGCTCGACGGCATCGCGAGAGTGAGAGCGCGCTCCTGCGCATCGATGAACTCGCGCCGGCAATCGGGGTAGCCCGAGAAGTCGGTCTGACAGACCCCGGTGACGATGTCACGCGCCGAGTGCTTCACGGCGTAGGCAGCGGCGACTGTCAGAAAGAGCGCGTTGCGGCCGGGCACGAACGACGTCGGAAGCCCCTGCGGCATGGCCACATCCGGGCGCCCACCGTCACCCGTGATGGACGTCTCCGTGCGCACAAGATCCGAGTCCGCAAGCTGACCGAGGACCGGGATCCTGTACACATCGTGCGGCACTTCCGCGAGCGCGGCGATCTCCCGCGCCGCGTCCACTTCGGCCTTGTGCCGTTGGCCATACACGATCGAGAGCGCGCGCACGCTGTCGAACATCGTCACTGCCCAGAACAGGCACGTGGTGGAATCTTGACCGCCGGAAAGAAGAACGACTGCGTTGCTCATGTGCCTCCAAGGAATGCCATCAGTTCGGCGCGCGCTTCCGGCTTGTCCCGAAGCACGCCTGTCAGGTAGGAAGTCACCATCTCCGCGCCCGGCTTCCGGACGCCGCGGGCGCACATGCACGAGTGCGACGCCGCCACCACGACCCCAGCGCCACGAGGCTTCAGGTGCGTCGTTAGCGCGTCGGCGATCTGCTGCGTCAGCCGCTCCTGGATCTGGAACCGTCGGGCGTAGCAGTCGACGAGCCGCGCGAGCTTCGACAGCCCCACGACGCGATCGGTGGGCACATAGGCCACCACCGCGCGCCCCGTGAACGGCAGCATGTGATGCTCGCACAGGCTCACGAACTCGATGCCGCGCAGGACGACCATCTGGTCGTAAGCGTGCTTCTCGAACGTTGTGGACAGGATCTTCGCGGGGTCGTCCTGCCGCCCCGCGGTCATCTCCGCCATGGCTTTCAGGACCCGTTTCGGCGTGTCGCGCACGCCCGGATCGTTCGGGTCCACGCCGCACAGCGTGAGGAGCGCGCGAACGCCGCGCAGGGCGTCGGCTCTCAGGGAAGCCCTATCATCTTGTGCGTTTGCAGGCTCAGGCGCCAGTGCGGGTGTTCCATTACATACCGAATGCATCGTTGCAGGTTCTCCGAGCGCGTCGCGTCATCGGCGCTCCACAAGGGTTGCAGGTAGCACAAGGGCGCAAGGTGCGCCCACTGCTCCACGTTGTGACCGTCGCACAGGACGGCCTTGACCTCGTCGTACCGTTGAAGCCTCGGCGCGGCGGGCGGCTTCGGGCTCACGGTGACCCAGTGCACGCCCGAGGGGACATGCCCGGTCCCGTTCGTCTCCACGTGAACCCGGAACCCGACGTCCACGAGCGCATCCACGAGAGGGGCGTCCAGTTGCAGCGTGGGCTCCCCGCCGGTCAGAACGGCGGTTCTGACGCCGCTTGGTGCCGGCCATAGACTCACGGCCGTCCGGGCGAGGTCGGACGCCGTGCAGCGCCCCCCATGCGCCCCGTCGGTGCCGCGGAAGTCGGTGTCACACCAGCGAGCGCAGGTGCCTTTCGCGGCATCGCGCTCGCGGTCCGCCTCCCGCCCGCTCCACAGGTTGCAACCGGCGAGGCGGACGAACACGGCCGGCGTTCCCGCGTGCGCCCCCTCCCCTTGCAGGGTGTAGAACATCTCCTTGACCGCGTACGTCACCCGAGCACCTCCGCATAGCAGTTGGGCGTCTCCCAGACACGGACGCGCACCACTCGAATCGGCGCGAGAAGAGCGGCCGCCGTCTTGAGCAACTCAGCGGCGATGTTCTCGGCGGTGGGGTTGCCGTCGAGCCGGTAGACCCGCTCCTCCCCGATGTCGCGGAGCAACCCGAGGAGCCGCTCGTCGGCGCCGTTGACGATGGCGGCGTGGTCCCACCGTTGCGCGATCCATCCGCCGACGCGCTCTTTGATGACCGAGAAGTCGATCACCCGCCCCACGGAGTCGAGCGGGGCGGCGCACTCGATCTCGGCGCGGTAGCGGTGACCATGCAGGTGCGCGCACATCCCCTCGTGATTCACGAGGCGGTGCGCGGCGTCAAACTCCAGGATGCGTGTGCAAGTCGTCATGTCTTACTCTGGTTCAGAATCTTGGATGCTGCCAGCGAGTCTTTCGCGTCCGGTGGTGTTGGGTCGGCCAGCCAGAGGTTCACTCCGTGGCGCCCCCCCCCAGTGACGTCTGCCCGTTCAGACCGCGGCTCGCGTCGATGTGGTACGGCCCCGTGTGCGCCAAGTAGACCCGAGCCCCCCCCGGTGACTCATTCAGCGTGCGATTCGCGTTGGCGAGGTCGATCCCGGGGTCTCCGCCCGTGGCAAGGCACAGCCGGACGCCGTCCGGCTGACCCGGTAACCCGATCGCCCCGTGTCGCTTGCGCAGAAACTCCTCGGCTTTGATGTACGCGAGCGCCGAGATGGCAGCGATCTTCTTCCGCTCGTTCCGCTTCCGATCGGCGAAGTCGGCTGGGTCGAAGCCGTAAGAGCGAATCAGCGGAGCGGCCTTGCTGCATGTCTTCGGGTCGCCGAGGTTGGCCTGATGCCACTTGCCGGTGCGCGGATCGAACAGGCCAACCTGCCCGAACCGGAACGACGCGCACCACGACGATGAGTCCACCGAATACCACGGCACCCGCGAGATGATATTCCACGTGGTGCAACCGAACCCGTGATACACGCTACGATCCTTTGCCATCTTGAAAGCGCGCACGAGCCACGGCATCATCTTTTCCCACTGCCGCATATACGGCACCATGCCGCCGAGCGCGATGTACGGATACCGCTCGATGTACGCTTCTAGCCACTTCCACTCCTCGCCCGTGTGAAACACAGGGATCGGTCGCAGCCCCATGTCCTCCAGTCGCTTCTGATTGTCGGCCGTCTTCTGCGCGTTCCCGATGCTGTCAAGGTTGGCGTACACCGTGATCCGATGCGCGAATCGCTTCAGAAATGCCGCGTACGCCTTGATGTCGATCGACACTCCCTGCGTCATCGCGGAGAAGCCGCCCGAATCGATGAATATCTCGGGGTAGTGCGGCGCGAATTTCTTCTCCAGAAGCGCGTCTAGGTCCACGTCCTTGTAGTAGTGATACGACAGCAGGATCTTGAGTCGGATGCTCATCGGGGGGGGATGTTGTTCGTAAGTGGCAGCAACGTAGGATCGGCAGAAGTCGGCCGCCTGTGTGGCCCCGTGAAGTTGAGCGCCCATCGCAAGCACGATGCTTGTCACACATCCGCCCCGATGAGCGCGGCGAACCGCTCATGAGGCTTGCCGTCTTGCTCCGCCATGCGCGCCTCGTATTGCTCGAACACCGGCGGTGGAACCTTCACTTTGACCTCGGGCCAGAACAGCGACTCGTCGTGCTCGTCTCCGAATTCCTCCTCCAAGTCGTCCAGCGATGGCTTGTTGGCCGCGGGATCAACGCCACCGCCGCCGCCCGTGTCCACCTTGGCCAGGTCCGCGACGAGCGCTTGCACGGCCGCGTTGGTGCTGTTGAAGTCCTCGGCGAGCGAGAGGTACTTCTCGCGGTCGAACCCGGCGAGGTCGCCGAGCGGGTCGAACAGCGCCAAGAACTCCGCTTGCTCGCGCGGGTTGAGGTCCAGCACGAGCACGGGGATCGGCTGGTCGCGGATCTCCTCGGCGCGCAAGTGCCCGTCCAGAAGCAGCACGTCCGCCCCGCTCGCGTCGAACGACCGAAGCCACGCATCGCGCTCGGCACCTTTCAGCGCGGCGACCTCGCGCACCTGCGCTTCGTCAGCCGGCACGACGATGAGCGCGTCTCCGATCCCGACGTCAGCCAAAGCGCCGCGGAGCGCGTCCTTCTGGTTCTCCGGGTGGGTCCGGAAGTTCTTGGGGTGCGGGAGGATTCGGTCCCCGCGCACGCGGATGAGCCCGACGATCCGATCGCGATATTTCATGCGCCTCCGGCCCCTAGCATGCCGCGCGGCGATGC
>VGZJ01000292.1 GCA_016872595.1 Planctomycetota bacterium | reverse complement strand
GACCTTGTCGAACTCGTCGGCCGAGAGCCCCGTGAACATGCGGAACAACAACGGCTTCCGACGCAATTTCTCGTAATTCGTCATAACCCTATGAATAGGCCATCGATCGCTATTGCGCAACGAGTCTCATGTGTAGAGTTCCAACCGGAGGACCAAGATGACAACTCCGTATGCGCGCGGCAGGTCGCCGGCGCGTGACACGGGTTCCGACAAGGCGTCGGAGGCACTGCAACTGACAGCGTGCCCGAACGCGAACGAGTTGTTCGAGGCGTGGTACGCGGAGCGCGATCCACAGGCCCGGAAGGAGGCGTTCGAGCGGCTCTACGCCCGGTACAAACCGATACTACTTCGGTGGGCGCAGAAGGTAGTGGACGCCGACACCGCCGAAGACGTCGTCCAAGACGTCTTCGATAAGCAGTTCGTGAAACACGCGGGCGGGCTATTCGACCTTCAGAAGTCGGACCCGCTGGACTGGCTGTCAGGGGTCGTGCGGAACAAGGCCCGTGACTACCTTCGCGCGCGCAAGAAGCGGAAGAACGGGAAAGTGATCGAAGTGCTGACGGGCGAGGCCGGCGCGAGCGCTATTCAATCGCACCCGGGGCGCAACCCGGACGGCGCGTCTGGAGTGCTGACCGGCGAGGTCGTGGCGAAGGGCACGGAGTTCATCACCGAACTCTCGCGCAACCACTACCTCCTCGTGATGCTGAAGCTGACGATGCAACTCACGAACACTCAGATCGCCCGCGCGCTCTGCATTTCGAACGCGACCATCACCGCGTGGTTCAGGACGGTGCGCGAACCCCTACACGAACTTCTCGGAGTGCCTTACGCAGAGAACGAGCGCACGCGTAAGGCAACGACGAAGGAGCGGAAGAAGAAAGGTACGCAGGAGGTGGTGCGTGCCGAGCGCGTCGAGCGCGCCGTCCGCACACTCGCCGAGTGCGTCACCGGCACCGGGCGCGCGTTCGACGCGGTCGTCGCGTACCTACGCCGCAACAGCGATCTACCCGATGTCGAGCAGCCCGACTTGGCAATCGAACTGATCCAAGACACGGTCATCGCGAGCTTCAACCCGGATCCGCCCGCGAGCCTGTCTTACCCCGAGTGGGAGGCCGGCGTCATCCGGGCCACGTGCGAACACGCCTTCGCGCGAATCCAAGAACGGGGGTGCGCCATCGTGCTGTAGTCGGCCACACACCTTCACCAAACCCGCGAGCGGGCGCGGGGCGAGTCGGGCGATACGCGGTGTATCGCCCGACTCGCCCCGCGCCCGCTCGCTCGTTTCGCGCCCGCTTACGGGAACAGGCGCTTGACCTGCTTGCGCAGGTCGTCGGCGTGGGGGTCGGCCCACGGGTAGACGGGCGGGGCCACGCCGTCGCCGCCGTCGCCGCCCACCGAGCGCGGCACCCCGGCCAGCACGTAGGCGGGCGCGCCGTCAATGGTCGCGTCGCCGTCGCGCACCAGCAGCAGCAGGTAATCGCCGGGGCCGGTGTACCCGCTCGCGTCGGGCAAGTTGCGCACCGCGATCTTCTCGCCGACCGCGGGGCCGCTTGGGTGCAGTTGCTCCGTCACCGTGACCGCGAACGCCGGGCGCTCGCCCTTGCCCGACAGCAGGTTCTGAACGACGACGTTGTTCGGCCCCACGAACGAGTGGTTCGCGCGGAGGTCGTCGCGCCCGGTGGCGAGCGTGCCGCGCACGGGCACCTTCGCTGCCGACGCCTGCGCGCGCGACACGACGGGCGCGCGGCTCTTCGTGAGCGCGGTGTACGAGAGCCACGCGAACCAGCCGGCGAGCAGCGCCCCGGCCACGAGCAGCAACGCGCGCGACCGCTGCGGCGCGGCCGGGGCCGGACGTTCCGGCTGCCCTTGAGACGGGGGCGGCGCGGGCGGGTTCAGCGGCGCGGTGTCGGTGGGTTGGTTCGCGGCCACGCTCATCGCGCCCCCCGCTTCGCCGGTGCGTCGCTCAGCGTCAGCGCGAACCCGTCGGCAAGCGCTTGGTGCAGGTCGAACAGGTCGCGGAAGTCGTCCGGGTCGTCGCGGTCGGACTTGCTCAGGCGCTTCGCGCCGATCAGCCGGAACACGATCTCGCCCACGTCGTCGGTGGTCTTCACGCCCCACTGCCGGAACACGACCGGGGCCATCATGCCGAAGTCGCGCACGGCTAGTTCGCAGGTGCCGCGGAGCAGTTCGGCCCCGCTGATGTGGCGGTCGCCGTCCGGCGACGCGCGCTCCGCGGCGCGCCCGAGCCGGTCTTGGGTGAACTCGACCGCCTCGCACACGAACTCGTAGGCTTCGTAAGCGAACCGCGCGTCGGCGCGGCACAGCTCGAGTATTCGCGGGTCCACGTCGTCTCCGGGGTTCGCGCTCGCGACGGGGCATCGTGCCCACCACACACGTTCTACAACCTCGTTAGCACTTCATCGACGCCCACCGGCAAGCGCCGGCCGTCCTCGAACTCGACGAGCAGCCGGCGGGCCAGAATCTCGTGCGCGAGCACGCGCCCCTGCCCCTTGTCCGTGACCACGCGCGAGCCGATGGGCGGCAGCTCGGCCTGAAACTCCTCGTACACGTCCTGCTCGAACCGCAGGCAGCACTTCAGCCGCCCGCAGCGCCCGGAAATCTTCGTCGGGTCGAGTGTCGATTTCTGCAACTTCGCCATGCGCATGCTCACGGGCGGCATCACGACCATGTGCGAGTTGCAGCACACCGGCTTGCCGCAGTCGCCGTAGTCCGCGAGCAGCTTGGCCTCGTCGCGCACGCCGATCTGTCGCAGTTCGATGCGCGTGTGGAACTCGCGCGCCATGCTCTTGACCAACTCGCGGAAGTCGACGCGCCCTTCCGCGAGGAAGTAGAAGATGAGCCGTTCGCCGCCGAAGAGGTACTCGACGTCCACGATCTGCATCGCGAGTTTGTGCTGAATGACGAGCTTCGTGCCGGCGTCGTACTGCTGCTTTTGCTGTTCGGCGACGCGGGCGATCTTCGCGCGGTCGTCGGCGGTGGCGACGCGCACGATCTCGCCGCGGGTCGGTTCGGGAATGGCCGCGAGCGCCTGCGGCGTGGCCGGGCACAGCACCGCGCCGCTCTCGAGGCCGCGCTCGGTGCGCGCGACGACGACATCGCCACGGCGCGCGCCCGAGGCGTGCGGCTGGGCGAACTCGCCGATGAACCGCATGGACCCGTGCCGCACGAGCAGCGCCGGCCCCGGCGGGGGCGGAACGTAGTTGGTCACGCTCATGAGGGTATCATCGCATTTCGTGGGGCGGGCTTCCAGCCTGCCCTTGCGCAACGGTGCGCCGGGCGAAGCAAACGCGCGCGCACACGACCAACCCGCCGACGAACCCGGACAAGTAACTCGCGCTGTGCGCCCACAGATCGGCCAGAAACGCGACGTGCTTTTCGGGCGGGATGTTGGACGACAGTGGTTCGAGCAGGTACACCGCACCGGCGCGGGCGAGGACCCAACCGAGTAGGCCCGCGCCGAGCGCGAACACGCCCACGACCGCCATGAGTTGCGCGACCGGCCACACCAGCGAGCGCGCGGAGCGCTTCGGTCGGCTCCCGAACCGCGCGGCCACGATCAGCACCGCACCTAAGAACGCGCCGACCCACCACGTCGCTACCACCCCCCAACCGAGCGCGAGTAGCACCGGGCTTTCGGTCCCGAACATCGGCGGGTGGCCGATGGTGAAGTACTCGACGCAGACGTGCGCCGTCACCAGATCGTGCAGCACGCCGTACACAATCGCGGCGACCACACACAGGGCGAGTATCGAGAGCGATTCGCGCACGGAGTCCTCACACGCCGCGACCAGTGCCACAACGACAGCGCACAGGAGCAAGACGGCGACGGCACACATGCGTTTCGTTAGGTATGCAACTCCACCACATCCTTGTCGCTCAGCACGTGGTCGCGGCCGACGGTCTGGCCGTCGTGGACGCCGGTGCCCCACACCCGCGCGCTCTTCACGCTGTCTTCGAGGTCGCGGTGGACCTTGCCCGCTAGCTCCGCGACCGTCGCCCCGATGGGCGGCGTGAACGGGCTGGTCATGTCCGCGGGCTTGCCCGGTTGCTTCGTGTAGATGCGCATCACGCGGAGCGCGTCGTAGATCGCCTTGCGCAGCGCGTCGAGGTTGTCGCCACGTTCGGCCGACACCACGACCAAAGGGAACGCCGTGCCGAACTCTTCGCGCGCCAGTTCGAGGCGAATGTCGGCCGCGTCGTCGTCGCACTTGTTGGCGACCAGCACCGCGGGCACCGCGTACACGGCGGGGTCGGCGCTCTGCCCGGTGCCCGGCGGAACCAGTTCGCGCCGCGCCAGCTTCAGGCGCTCGATCACCGCGCGGGTCGCGGCCGGGCCGTCGTCGTCCGACAGGTCGAGGAACAGGACCGCGGCATCGGCCGCGCGCGTCACGTCGGTCACGAACGGCTCGAAGTGGTCCGCGGTGATGGGCGGCAGGTCGATGAGCTGAACGCGCACGTCCTCGTAGTCCATCATGCCCGGGATCGGCTCGCGCGTCGTGAACGGGTACGGCGCGACCGCGGGCGCGGCCTTCGTCAGCTTCGTCATCAGTTGCGACTTGCCGGCGTTCGGTGGGCCGACGAGCACGACCGTCCCGGCCCCCTGTCGCGGAAACTTGAACGTGCCGGGCGCGGCCTTCTTCGGCCCCTGTTTGGCCTGCTCGATCTGGTCCGTCAGTTCGGAAATCTTCGTCTTTAGTTCGGCCTGAACCTTCTCGCTGGCCTTGTGCTTGGGCAGCAGCACCCACATCTCTTTGAGCGCGACGAGCTTGTCTTCCGGGGTTTGCGCCTTCTTGTAGCGCGCCTCGGCGTCGTGGTAGTGCGGCGGCAGGTTGACGGCCATTGGTACTCTCTCGCTCCCGCGGGGCGCGTCAAAAATCGCGCGCCCGACCGGCGTTATTATCGTAGCGGTGGGCCGGCACGGAGCGCTCTTGGCACCTCGTTTCGCTCCCGCGCACTTCCGGGAAAGCCCCATGAACAATTCCGAACACGACCCCGCGCTGCGAACCGAGGGTACCTACGGCTGGACCGTCCTGAGCGCGCTCGCCGGGGCCGCGGCACTCGTCGTCGCGTCGATCCAGCTCGCACTGGGCGACGGGCTGGCGAAGTCGGAACCGCCCGCAGCTCCTGCATCCGCGCCCGCGCCCGCGACGCACACGATCCCGCCCGCGCCGGTCGCCGCGCGCGACCCGACCCCGGTTGCCGCGCCGGTCGCGGTGAAGACGGCCACACCGAGCGGCCCGACTATCGACCGGATTCGTGCGAAAAATGATGAGGCGGAAGCGTTCCTCAAACAGTTGAACGGCCCCTGACTCAGAAGGTGCCCAATGAAAAGCGCCCTGCTCGCCACCACGCTGTTCGCCCTGAGCGCGCCCGAGACCCGCGCCGACGAACCGATAGGCGCGCTCGAAGTCCAGTTCTACCGGCACCAAGAAATCGCCCTGAAGACCTCGCACGCGCTCGCGGGCAAGATCGCGGCGCTTCAAGCGGAAGTGTTGCGGTATCAAAGCGCGTCGCTCGACGGTTCGAAAGCGCTCCTCGCCCGACTCGATGCCCTGAGCGCCGACTGCGCCAAGCACCGGATCGCGACCCAAGCCGCGCTCGCGGACCTACGCGCCACACGCGCCACCGCTGCCGTCCCGGACGCGCGCGTCGCGGAGTTGGTGCGCAAACAGACCGCGCTCGACGCGCAACACGTCGCCCTCGTCGCACAAGTGACGGCGCTCGAACAGCAGTTGAAGGCGCGGGGTTCAAACCCGACGCTCACCGTTGCGGCCCGTCCCGCGCAGTCCGTGCCCGCGAAAGAGTGGGAGCGCGAGCTCGCGGCCCAGCGCCGCGTGATTCAGGAACTCGAAGACCTGCTGAACCGGAAGAAGTGACCGGTACCACGAAAGGCAGCCATGCGAACCGTTCTCGCCCTCGCGGCCCTCGCGCTCGTCGCACGCGCCGCGCCCGCGCAAACGCCCGAACAGGCCGCCCAGTTCCGGGCGCAGCAGCACCGCATCAACGGGCTGATCGCGGAGAACTTCCGCCGGCTCGACGCGGACCTCGCCGTTCTGAAATCGGACCTCGACGCCGGCCGGCGCTCCAGCGAGAGCACGCTGCGCCGCGCCGACCAGATGCTCCGCACGATCAAGGAACTGCAAGAGCAGTACGCGGACCTGTCGCTGAGGCTCGCGGCGGCCGAAGCGCGGATCGGCGCGCTGGAAAGCCGCGTCGATCAACTGGAACGCGACAACCGCGCGCTGCGCGAGCAACTCGGGCGCGGGCCGTCGTACCCGCCGCCCGCGCCGAACCCGCTGTACTACAGCTCGCGCGGCGGCGCGCCGATCAGCTCGTACTCGACCGTGTTCGGCAGCGCCAGCGCGCCGCTGTACCGCCGGCCCTGACGCGCCGACCCGCCGCGACATATAACTGAGGTCGGAAGCGATCCGACCTCAGCGCCCCCGGCACACCCATGACCGCGCTCTACGACCAGATCCAAGAAGCCGCCGCCGCGGTGCGCGCGCGGTGGCCGCACGCCCCGGCCGCGGGCGTCATCCTCGGCACAGGCCTCGGGAAGCTCGCCGAAGATGTGGCGAACCCTGTCGTGATCCCGTACGCCGAGTTGCCGCACTTCCCGCGCTCGACCGCGCCCTCGCACAAGGGGCAACTCGTGTGCGGCACGCTCGGCGGCAAGCCCGTCATCGTTATGGAGGGCCGCTTCCACTTCTACGAAGGGTACACGCTCCAACAGGTCACGTTTCCCGTGCGCGTCATGAAGGCGCTCGGCGCGGGCACGCTCGTCGTCAGCAACGCCTGCGGCGGCATGAACCCGCAGTGGAACAAGGGCGACCTGATGCTGATCGAGGACCACATCAACCTGTTGGGCGACAACCCGCTGATCGGGCCGAACGACGACCGCCTCGGCGAACGGTTCCCCGACATGTGCAACTGCTACGACCGCGATCTGCTGAAACTCGGCCGGCGCGTGGCGATGCAAGAACACATCGTCTGTCATCAGGGCGTGTTCGTCGCGGTCGGCGGGCCGAACCTCGAAACGCGCGCCGAGTACCGCTTCTTGCGCGCGATCGGGGCCGACGTGGTCGGTATGTCCACAGTACCGGAAGTGATCGTCGCGGTTCACGCCAAGATGCGCGTGTTCGGCGTCTCGGTGATTACCGACCTGTGCCTACCGGACGCTCTGGAACCCGCGAGCCTGCCGGCAATTGTGGCGACCGCGAACGAAGCCGAGAAGAAGTTGCGGGTTCTGGTGAATCGGGTGGTGGCGGAACTCTGAGAACTGGCACGAATTGAGGCATCCGGCGAAACGCGAGCTAGAATTGGGTGCCGAGTCCCGCCTCACCGAGCCTCGTTGTGTCTCCGACCGTTCCTGCTAATACCGCCGGTTCCCGGCTGTTGCGCTACGCTGTCGGGTCGGTCCTATTGGGCGCGGCGTACTATCTCGGCGCGCTCGCGGCGCTGTCGCTCGCGTCCGACGCGAACAAGATCGCCTACATCTGGCCGCCTACGGGCGTCGCGGTGGCCGTGCTGTTCCGCATCTCGCCGTGGTGCTGGCCGGGCGTGTTCGTCGGCGCGCTGGCGTGCGAGCTGGCGATTTTCCCGTGGTGGGTCGCGGTGGGGATCGCGAGCGGGAACACGGCCGGGCCGCTGTTCGCGGTCGCGCTTCTGCGACGGGCCAAGTTCGACGCCTCCGCTGCGGGGCGGCGCGCGCTGTACGCGCTACTGCTCGCCGGGGGCGTCGGGATGACGCTCACGGCCACCAACGCGCTCGTGTGGCGCGCCGCGGCCGGGTTGCCGACTGCGGACCTCGCCCCTTGCGGGTGGAGGTTAACGGGCGTGTAGTGTGTGAAGCACGGCTGGGCCTAAACTATCGGTCTCTTACCTCCAACGGTTCGGGACCACAGCCGTGCCCCACACGACCACATTCTACGACTGGAAGG
>VGZJ01000291.1 GCA_016872595.1 Planctomycetota bacterium | reverse complement strand
CGCGGTCGCGCCGTTCGCGGCCTCACGGCAACCGCCGGCCGCGGGCGCGGATCTGCCGGCACCGGAACACAAACAGGCCGCGCCCGCGCCGGCCGCGCCCGCGCCCGATCCACTCAAGCCGCTCGGCGAGTACACCGGACTCACCGCGCCCGCGGTCGGTGCGGCGTTCCTAGCGGACGGCCTCACGGTCGTGGTGATGGGCGAGGACAGTTGGGTGTACGAGTGGCACAACGGGATGCCGGGCGCGCCGCGTGCGAAGTGGCGCGCGCACCCCGGCCGCGGGTTCGGGCTGGCCGTGTGCCCGGACGGGCGCGTCCTCACCGGCGGTAACGACGAGGACGACAAGAGCGTGATCCTGTGCTGGGGTCCGGACCGCGCGCGCCCCGCGTACACCGTGCGCGCCGGGCTGACGTGGACGAACGTTATCTCCGTGAACCGCTCCGGGACGCGCGCCGTCGCGACCGGGCGCGAGGGTACGGCCGTCGTGTTCGACGCGCGCGACGGCTCCGACCTGCCGGGGTTCGGCAACGAGGATAACGTCTGGCTCAGCAGCCTCGCCATCAGCCCGGACGGAACGCGCGCCGTATCCGGTTCGGAATGGGAATCGTTCGCGCGCGTCTGGGACGTGTCGAAGGGGACCCTTGTCGAGCGCCCGCTGAAACTGCCGCGCGGGGCGACGAAGGCCGCGGCGTTCTCGCCCGACGGAACGACGGTCGCGGTCGCCGGGTTGGACGGCCCGATCCGGCTGTGGAACCTTGCGAGCAACGAGGCCGGGCCGCCGCTGTACGGCCACACGAACGGCGCGATGTGTCTCGCGTTTTCGCCGGACGGCGCGCGCGTCGCATCCGGGGGACACGACGGCACCGTGCGCGTATGGGACACAACCACAGGCGCGGAGTTGGCCACGTTCAAGGGCCACGCCGAGGCGGTGTGGGCGGTCGCGTTCGGCGCGCACGGGCGGCAGGTCCTCAGCGCGGGGCGCGACAAGCGCGTCTTCACGTGGGCCAACCCGAAGTAACCCCGCTACTGCAGCGCCGCGCGCGTCCGCTGCACCAACTTCGAGTCGGGTGCGTCGCTCCCTTTGAACCAGAACACGCTAGCCGCGAGGAAGCGGTCGCGCGCGTCGCCGCTCAGGAAGCTCGCGTCTTCGAGCACCGCCGAACTGAACTTGTAGTCGTGCGCGTCGGAGCCCTTCAGAAAGATGAGCCGGCGGGCCTCGTCGGTCAGTTCCTTCGCACCCAGCGCGTTCCCCTTGAGGACCGAATACGCGGTGCTGGCCGCGAGCGCCTTGTTGCGGCCGAGTTCGGCGAACACGTTGTGCGCGGTGAACTCGGCGTTCTCGTCGCGCGTTTGCAACTCGTCGATCTTCGCGTCGCCGACCTTGCCGCGGGCCTTCATCGCGTCGCGGAACAGCGGCACGAACGACGCCGCTTGCAGCGTCAGCCACAACCGCAGGTTCGCGTCGCCGGTGGTGCGGGCCGCGTAGTGCAGGGCGTTGAGCGCGGTCAGCGAGTGCAGGCTGACGATGCCCGGTTGCCGCATCAGCAGTTCCGCGCCGCCGAGGAACAGGCCGTTCCAGATGAACCGCGCGGACTCGCCCCCATTGAGCCGGTCGGTCACTTCGACCGCCATCTCATCGGCGTTGGCCGCGCGGAGCACCTTCACTACGCCCGTGAGCTGGAACGGCTTGCCGTGGGGCACCTCCGGGCGTAGGTTCCGCGCGCGCTCGGCGTTCTTACGGCCCGGCTTGTCCGGGTCGAGGTCGTCCTTCGCCGGGTTCTTGCCGTCGTGCTTCAGCAGCGCGAACGCCAGCGACCGCAGCACCGGCTCGGCGTGGTTCCAGCCGATCACTTCGAGCGTGCGGAAGGCGTTCGCCACGTAGATGATCTTGTGGCCGATGTCGCGGAAGTCGCGGCTGCCGTACTTGGCGAACAGGTCGAACAGCTCGCCCGCGGTCACCGTTCGCGCCAGCCCCGCGACCGCGACATCCGCTGCGTCCACATCCCAGTTGTCCATCGCGTCTGTGAAGGCGGCGCGGGCCTTGTGTCCCGCCGGCACCTTCGGCTCATCGACCGGCTTCATGCGCCAACCGCTCTCGTCGGTGTTCTTGGCCTGCGCGTCTTTGAAGTTGTCGAGCGCCCAGAACAGCGGGAGCCAGCGCTCCTTGTCGGGGGCCGCGAGCGCGGCTTGGTGCGCCGCGTTCACGACCAGCACCGCGTGGAACTTGAACCCGACGTTCGGCCGCGGGCGGACGTTCCGCACGCCGGCGAGCAAGAGGCCGGCGAGCGCCTCGCGGTAGCTCAGCCCCTTCTTGACACGCGCCCCGATCTCTTCGAGCAGCTTCGCGCGCGGCGCGTCCTCGATCAGCCGCACGAGCGGTTCGATCTCCGGCGCGAGCGCGACAAGGTTCGGGTCGGCCTTCGCCTCCGCCGCGGACACGGCCGGCAACTCCGCCAGAAACGGTAGTGCGCCTAGCGCCGCGGACGAAGTCAGGAACGCCCGCCGGTCGGGAGAGGTAGACACGACATCGCTCCGAGAGAGATGGAGGAGGCGACCTGAGAGGATTGTAACGTGGTGGGGCAAAGGCTGCGAGGCACCAGCAGGTTCTCAGCGGATGTCGAGTATCAACCTGCTGACTTCATAAACCCCGAGTTTAAAATACCCTTCCGAAATCACAAGCGCGTCTCGTTCACGCCTCAGATGCCCCGCGAGTCGCACTGTTCCTGCGCCATAAGTTTCCACGATATTCGCACTCAAACGAAATGTTATCGCCTTGCGAGCGGTGCCGTCGTCTATCGTCGCCACCTAGTTGATAAACGCATATGCCCAGATCGCATACGGCAGATCACAAAACACGTCCGATAAGGTGGCAAGGAAGAGTGCCTGCTCCTGAGTTATCGGCGGGCTTGTCATCTGAACCATCGTTCAATGTTGAACTTAGAAATTGCTCGACCAACCGATCATCCCAGAGCATCGCGGCAGTTGCAATTCATCACCAAACGAGGTTCCCACGAGCGTCGCAAGGCAAGCGAAGAGAACTTCTGTAGCCGGCCTCTGCGAGGCCGGGGCTGAGCGAGTGATGAGGGGATACGAGGCGCGCGGACCTGATTCGCGCGCCCAGCTCCGGCCTCACAGAGGCCGGGTACAGAGGGCCGCGTGTCCGTCTACTGTAGCCGGCCTCTGCGAGGCCGGAGCTGGACACGTCGATTCGCTTCTGAATTCAATCAACGACGAGGCGCGTCAGCGTGCCCTGATACTTCCAGTCGTGAGCCTCTTGGACCAGTCCCGCCCGAACGGGGTTGTTAAGAACGTAGGTCGATTTCTCTTCGTAAGACTCCGAGGACCGTAGGACGTGATCGAAAAACTCGGCTTGCCACAATGGTGTCGGTGCAGCGTGTCGCCGGGCAAGGTATTTCGTTGTCCACTCTTTCCATCGGCCCACGAACACGCTCAGTGGCCGGGCGGTAGGTGCCGCAGACGCAAAGAAGTGAATGTGGTCTGGCATGATAACGTACTGACCGACTTTCCATCCGTAGTGCTGCTCGCAGTTGCGCCAGACTTCGACCGCGATGTCGTGAAACACGTCGTTCGCGAGTCGTGGTTCGCGCTGTGCGACACAAGCCGTGATGAAGAAAATCGGGTCTGGTAGCCAAACTTCGGGAAGGCGGCGAAGGTGGTCGTGCTTGGTGTCCATAGCAGGCAGTAAGTTTCTGATCGCAACTGGTCTTCGTTCGACCCCGTTGACTCGCTTGGTTCCGGCCTCTGCGAGGCCGGGGTTGGACGCGCGAATTCGGTTCGCCCGCCTCGCCTCGCCTCTTCACTCGCTTGGTTCCGGCCTCGCAGAGGCCGGCTACAGAAAAAGTCCCTGACAACGAAGCGCCACGTCCCTTCGTTTCGGACGCCAATCACACCCGGTCGCGGCGCTTCACTAGGGTGACGCGGTTGCCGGTTTTGTTGTACTCCACGGCGTCCATGAACGTGCGCATGAGTAGCACGCCGCGACCGCTGGGGCGTTCGAGGAAGTCTGGGTGCGTCGGGTCGGGCAGCTTCGAGACGTCGAACCCCGGCCCTTCGTCCATGATGACGAACGTGCCGCACGTGGGCGTCAGTCGCGCGGTCACGCGCACGCGCCGGGCGGCGTAGGGGGCTTGTTCGCGGCGCTCGCGCGCGAGCTTGTGGAAGGCCTCGTCGCCGTTGGCGCGCAGTTCGGAGCTGACTTCGAGGTTGCCGTGGTAGACGGCGTTCAGCAGCGCCTCTTCGAGCGCGATGCCGGCGCGGGTCGCGCCGGTCAGGTCGCACAGGCCCATCTCGATCAGGTCTTCGCGGAACTGCGACACCAGCGGCGGCACCAGCGCCGGGTCGTTCTCTAACACGAACTGCGAGCTGCGGCGCGTCATGCCCTGTAGCACACGGTAGCGCCGGTGTTCGGCCTGCCCGACCGAGAGGACGCGCTCCAACACCGGGACGAGGTCGTGCGCGAGCGCCTGCTTGGGCACGTAGTCCGCGGCCCCGGCCTTGAGCGCAGCGACGGCGACTTTTTCGCTCCCACTGCCGGTCATCAGTACGACGGGGATCAGCGGGAACTGCTCGCGCACCTTCTCCACCAACGTCAGCCCGTCCATCTTGGGCATGTTCATGTCGGTGAGCAGCACCGCGGGCGGCGTGTGCGGGAGCGCGTCGAGCGCCTCCGCGCCGTTGCGCGCGAACGCAACGCGCCAGCCGCCGTGCTCGGCCAAGATGCGGCCGACGTAGCGCTGTTCGAGGAGCGAGTCGTCCGCCACGAGGATCAGCGGAAGCTCGGCGGGTGTGGGTCCGGCCATGGGGCGAAGCCCTTGCGGCACGGGCGAGTGTTGCGGCCGATTCTAACAGAACGGGGGGCGAGTGGGCAGAGGCAAGGGCCACATCAGCACGCCGGGGGCGGGGCGTCGCCCAGCAACTCGGTGCGGACGCGCTCGCGCTCGCGGTCGATCTGCTCCGCGGTCGCGCCCAGCGTGCGCAGAACGGATTCGGCCAGCGCGAGCGCGACCTCGCCCTCGCCCGCGAACACCTCATCCGCGCCGACGGCCCGCAGGCTGGCGCGCTCGCGCAGGTACGCGGAGCGGGCCACCACGCGCACGGCCGGGTTCAGCTCGCGGCCGGCGCGAACGACCTCTTCCGCCCCGGTCAGCCCGGACGCGGCGAGGAACAGCGTGCCGGCCCGCGGCAGCCCGGCGGCGCGGAGCGTTTCCGGGTGGGTGGCGTCGCCGTACACCGCGGCCAGCCCCTCGGCGCGCAGGCGGCGCACCGTGTCCACGTTCATCTCAATGATGGTCGGCTCGATCCCGTTCTCGCGCAGCAGGCGCACGAGCGTGCGGCCCACCGGCCCGTACCCGACCACGACGGCCCGGTAGCGCGGATCGTCCAGCGCGCTCGCTTCCGCCGCCGCGACCTGTGCGCGCTCGAGGCGCGTGCGCGCCAGTCGCCTTGCCAGTCGCGGTCGGCGCGCGACCCAGCGGTCGATGGGGCCGACCAAGCGGTACAGCAACGGGTTCAGCGAGGTCGAGATGATGGCCGCCGCCACGACCGCCTGAACCGCGCTGTCCGGCACCGCGCCGAGCGTCTTGCCGAGCGCGATCAGGATGAACGAGAACTCGCCCATCTGGGCCAGCGCCAGCCCCATGCCCACGGCCGAGCGCACCGGGCGGCCGAGCCACAGGACCGTGGCGCACGTGACCAGGGGCGTCCCGATCATCACCACCGCGAGCGTCGCCAGCACAAGGCCCGGCGACCGCCAGATGAAGTACGGGTCGAAGAGCATCCCCACGGAGATGAAGAACAGCACGGTGAAGGCGTCGCGCATCGCCAGCGCGTCCGTAGCGGCGCGCAGGCTGAAGTCGCTGCGGCCCACGGCCATCCCCGCGAGGAACGCGCCCAGCGCCATCGACACGCCGAAGGCGAGAGACGAGCCGACCGCGATCCCGAGCGCGACCACCAGAACTGTTAGCGTGAACAGTTCGCGCGACCGCGCCGCGGCGACGTGGCGGAGCAGCCACGGCACCGCGCGCCCGCCCACTACCAGTACGATCACCGCCAGCCCCACGATCTTGAGCGCCGCGACCCCGACGAGGCCGGCGAGCCGCCCCGCGCCGACCCCGCCTGCGCCCGCCCCGAGCAGCGGCGGGAGCAGCACGAGCAGGAACACCGCGTACAGGTCTTGGACGATGAGCCACCCCATCGCGGTGTGGCCGAGGGGCGTGTGCATTTCGTTGCGGTCCCCGAGGACGCGCGTGAGGACGACGGTACTCGCGACCGAAACCGACAGCCCGAACACGGCCGCCGCCGGCCACGCCCACCCGAACGCGGTCGCGGCCCCCGCCCCGAGCGCGACCGCGGCCACGATCTGTACGAGCGCGCCCGGAACCGCGACCCGGCGCACCGCGAGCAGGTCTTCGAGGTGGAAGTGAAGCCCGACGCCGAACATCAGCAGTATGACACCGATTTCGGCGAGTTGGTCGGCGAGGTGCTTGTCGGCCTCGAACCCCGGCGTGTGCGGCCCGACCGCGACCCCGGCGAGGATGTACCCGACGATGGGCGACAGGCCGAGGCGGTGCGTGAAGTAGCCCAGCACGAGTGCCACACTCAGCCCGCACGCTAGCGTCAGAATCAGTTCCGGAGTGTGCGGCATGCGGTCACGGTATGGAACCGCGCGCCCGCGGTCACTTCCCGGCAGACCCGATTCGCCCCAACGACGACGTGGCGTCGTCGGTCAGGACCGCGCCGGTCGCACTACCGGCCCATTCCCGTAGCACCGCGATAGCCTCTGACGTGCCAGCGAGTTCCATCGCGAGAACGGCCCGCTTCTGCCGCCAGTGGTCCCCCGTCAACGGCCCTTCGTTCGGACCGCTTGCGGGCGGCAGTTTGGACCGAAACACCTTCGCGCAATCAGGCTGTGTGGCAGCGTCCCACACGGCGCGGAAGGCCGCGTCCGGCTTGCCCGCGAGGTCGGCCCAGAGTTGCTCCGCGGGCCGCGCGGCCGACTGTGGAGGCTTCACCTCCCACACCAGCGCCGTACGGCCGGTGGACACCGACAGGATCGTGTGCCCGTCGTGCGCGAACTCGGCGCTCAACACAGTCCCCCGGTGCCCGAGCAGTCGGTCGAATCGGGCTCCGGTCGCCACATCCCAGAACTGAACGTCCTTGCCGTCCGCCATCGCCCTCCACACCCCGTTCGGCCCGAAGGAGAACCTGCCCCCGAAACTGCGGAACACGTCCTCGCGCGCGCCCGGCTTTCGCGGCAGAATCTCCGACGGCGGGGTGGACCCGCGAAGGCGGATCACGCGCACCCGGTCGCGCAAGTCGCCGTACCAGCCGACCGCTACCCGACCGCGACCGCGTTCAAAGAGGCGCTTCTGAAAAATGGAGAAGCAGGACTACTGAGGGCTCTTCGAGTATTGGGAACACTTATGCGAAGTTATTCGCCGATCTTCTTGATCGCTGCTTCTGCCGCCCACTTAACACCTGAATCGGGGTCATTGACCGTGATCCGCAGGGCCGGCAATGCTTTTTTTGCTAGAGGCCCGAGAGCGGCCAAGTAGTTGGCGGCCTCGCGTCGCAGATGCGGTTCTGGATTCACCAACCCCTCAGAAAGCACCGAAAGATGCTGCCGCCCTTCATCGAGCATGATGAGGGTGAATGCCGCTGCCATGCGAACCTCGGTTGCCTTTTCGGATAGCAACGCGTGAAGCACGGGGACAGCGTCCTTTCCTTTCGCTCCCATCCGAGCGAGTACGCGACAAGCGAGTGGTGCATAGCGAGCCCTTTCATCTCCTTCGTAGTCTTTCATCTGAGCCAGTAGCGCGGGCACGATTTCCTGTGCCCCCGCGGGCCCAATTTCGATCAAGATATTAACCAGAGCTAGATATAGCTAACAGATATTGGTAATGTGCGTCAATGGAACTTCCCGATGCCCGTACGCTGAGCCCCGCGGCGCAACAAGCGCTACGGGAACGTGT
>VGZJ01000290.1 GCA_016872595.1 Planctomycetota bacterium | reverse complement strand
TGTCGAACTCGTCGGCCGAGAGCCCCGTGAACATGCGGAACAACAACGGCTTCCGACGCAATTTCTCGTAATTCGTCATAACCCTATGAATAGGCCATCGATCGCTATTGCGCAACGAGTCTATTGACGGCGGCGCGCGATTGGTAGGTGCCGCGAGCCGAGCGGCACCGCGATATCCGCCCGGTGAGCGCGGCGGTTCCTCACATGGCTCCACCCATGTCAACGCGGTGCCGCTCGGCTCGCGGCACCTACTCGGATCAAATGACGTACTGCAACGGCTGGCCGGAATCGACGAGTTGCGCGAGCGTGGTCTGCTTGAGGATCGTGGCCTGTTGCGCGAGAAAGGCGTCGTGGGCGGTGCGGACGCGGTCCCAAACGTCGTCGAGGGCCGCGGCCAGCGGCGAGGCCGGTTCGCGGGCCTTCGTGCGCGCCCCGGCCTGTTCGGTGCCCTCCACCGCGGCCACCACGTCGGCCAGCGACACGTCCGCGGGGCGCTTCGCGAGGTGGTACCCGCCGGCCGCGCCGCGCGTGCTCGTCACCAGCCCGGCCTTGTTGAGCTGAATCAGAATCTGCACGAGGAACCGCGGCGACGAGATGCCGTGCTTGTTGGCGATGTCCGTCAGGCGCACGGGCTTCGGGTCGCCGTACTGCGCCGCCAGTTCCAGCATCGCGAGGCAAGCGTACTCGGCGCGCGCGGAGAATAACATGGGGTTTACGATTGCAGATTGATGATCGGAGATTGAAAACCACGCACACCCACCCGGACACGAACACGACGCACGACCGCGAGCAATCGTCAATCCAAAACGACAATTGCAAATCTCAAATCCCTTCGCCGTCCGTCACCTCGACCACGTGCAGGCCGCACTCCTTCTTGACCTTGCCGGCCCAGCGGCCGGCGCGGTCGTCCTCGCCCGCCGCGACCGGGCGCGTGCAGGGCCAACAGCCGATGCTGGGGTAGTCGCGGTCGTGCAGCGGGTTGTACGGCACGTCGTTCTTGGCAATGAAGCCCCACACGTCGTGTTTCGTCCAGTTCAACAGCGGGTTCAGCTTCGTGAGGTTGAACTTCTTGTCCCACTCCACCACCCCGGCCCGGCCGCGGTCGGCAGTTTGGTCTCTGCGAATCGCGCTGATCCACGCGAGCGGGGCGATCTGTTCGACGGCCCGGCGCAGGGGGAGCACCTTGCGATCGTGGCAGCACTGGTCCGGGCGCAGGACGTGGAGCGGGCCGCCGTGCTCGGCCTCGTACTCGGCGACCGTTTGCTCCGGGTGGATGTACTCGACCTCGATCCCGTACCGGGCTTTGATCCGCTCGCGCAGTTCGAGTGTTTCGGGGAACTGGTAGCCGGTTTCGAGGTTGATGACGTGCGTGTCGGGCGCGACTTCGGAGAGCATATGCAGGATGCAGCACCCTTCGGCACCGAAGGCCGTTGCCATCAGCAACCGCGGGCGGAATCGCTCCGCGGCCCAGCGCAGCGCGTCCTGTGGGGTCGCGCCCGCCAACCGCTCGCTCGCCTCCGCGATCTCGTCCGCCGTGGCTTGCGCTGCCGCCATTCCCCCGGCTCCTCCGTGCTTCCTATAGAACCCTTATCGACATGGTAGGGATTGGTAAATGAGAAAGAAAGGCGGTCCAATCTTCCTGCCTACCAACGCACGACACCCGGCCCTTCCGGGTCGGGTGCGGCGGTCGCCTCGCGGCGACGGAGGGGTTCCCTCGGTTAGAACCGCGTCAGGTCTTGCGTGACCGTGCGCTGCGTGTCGGCGTTCGGCCCGACGTACAAGTGCAGGTGGTCCTTGTCGATGTAGATGACCTGAACCCGCGGTTTCTTGATGTACACCGGGAACGGGTAGTCCGACTGCACCGTCTCGGTATAATAAATCACGCATTCCCAGTGGCAGTGGTGGAGCTGCGCTTGGCCGACCAGCGGGAACGTGCGCGGCGGGTCGATCTTATCGACGAGCCGGTTCTTCACGATCACGATGTCGTCCATGAACTTCTCGTACACGTACGGCACGCCGCGGGGCATGCGCGGCATCGCGCGCAGTACCTCGCCGTCGCTCGGCGGGTCTTCGCAGATGGGCGGCGGCACCCCGTCGCGGATGGGCGGCATGATCGGCACGCGGCCGTCGTTCTTGTGGTTCAGCTTCTGCTCCAGCCGCTCGGACACCCACGGCTGCACCGGGACCGGCGTGAACAGGCCCAGCGTCAACGGGTTGCACCCGACCCCGCCGCTCAGGAGCAGCAGCGCGAAGAGCCAGAGTTTGCGACGAATGTAGGACATACACCCCTCCGTTCCTAACGGTTCGTCCGTGATTACTGCCTGTATCGTCTCTGCCGAAGGGAGGGATTAGTTTTTCGTGCGCCGCGTTCCGTATTTTGTGGGATGTCGGCGCGCGCCTGAGAACGCGGGAAACATAGGTAAGGTGGCGAATGGTCTTCCTGAACCGCATCTACACGAAGTCCGGCGACGCCGGCGAAACCGGTCTCGGTGACGGCTCGCGCGTGCCGAAGGACTCGGCGCGCGTCGCGGCGTTCGGCGAAGTGGACGAGGTCAACGCCGTCCTCGGTCTCGTCACCGCGAACTGCCCGGAGTGCCCCGAACGCGCGCTGCTGGTTACGATCCAGAACGACCTGTTCGATGTGGGCGGTGATTTGTGCGTGCCGATTTCCGGCAACGAAGGAACCGAGAAGATGCTGCGCATCGTTCCGGCGCAGTACGAGCGGTTGGAGAGGGCCATCGACCGGCTGAACGAGGGGCTGCAACCGCTGCGGAGCTTCATCCTGCCGGGCGGCACGCCGGCCGCGGCGTGGCTGCACCTCGCACGCACCGTGTGCCGGCGCGCCGAGCGCGCGGTCGTCGCGCTCACGCACACGGAGAAGGTGAACCCGCACGCGCTGATCTACCTGAACCGCCTCAGCGACTTCCTCTTCGTGCTGGCCCGCGTCGCCAACGACGGCGGCAAGGGCGACGTGCTGTGGGTTCCGGGCGCGAGTCGCGAAGGGTGACGCTCATCCGAACAACGGTAGCGAACTCAACACCGTCTGAGAAACGCCCCACGCGAGCGGTACCCCGACCCACGCCCACCGGAACGCGACCGTCGGCCAATCGACCGCGGCGCGCGTTGGCGCTTCGACTGGCGCGCCCTCGGCGACCACCCGCGCCGGGGCATGGTCCGCGCGGCGCACGAGCAGGTTGCACACGAACCCGACGACGAGCAACCCGGCCATCAGGTACATCACCAACGTGTAGGCGTCCGCCTTCGGCACGCCGCTGTCGATCTGCGCTTGGCGCAGCTCGTTCACCAGCACCGGCCCGGCGACGCCCGCGAGCGACCACGCCGTGAGCAGCCGGCCGTGGATCGCGCCGACTTGCGCCGTGCCGAACCGGTCGCGTAGGTACGCCGGGATCGTCGCGAACCCGCCGCCGTACATGCTCATGATGACCGCGTAGCAGGCCACGAACAGCACCACGTTGCCGAACTTCCCGGTTTGCGGCGTCAGCGCGTACAGCGCCGCGCCGAGCGCGAAGAAGATCGCGTAGGTCGGCTTGCGGCCGATGACGTCGGAACACGACGACCACACGAACCGCCCGGCCATGTTGAACAAGCTCAAGAGGCCGACGAACCCGGCCGCGGCGGTCGCCGTCACGCGCCCGGGGAACATCTCCTGAATCATCGGCGACGCCTGTTCCAGCACCCCGATGCCGGCGGTCACGTTCAGCAGCAGCACACACCACAACAGCCAGAACGCCCGCGTGCGAACCGCTTCGGCCGGCGTCGCGCTGCCGACGGTCGCGACCCGTTTCACCGCACCGGGCGGCCTCCACCCCGGTGCCGGAAGCCGCACGGTCAGCGTACCGAACAGCATGAAGCCGAAGTACCCGACGCCGAGCGCGACGAAGGTGCCCGCGACGCCGACCTGATCGAGCAAGATGCGCGACAGCGGCGCGCCGATCATCGCCCCGCCGCCGAAGCCCATAATCGCCATGCCGGTCGCCATGCCCGGCCGGTCCGGGAACCACTTGATGAGCGTGCTGACCGGCGAGATGTAGCCCAGTCCCAGCCCGATGCCGCCGAGGACGCCGTAGCCGAGGTACAGCAGCCAGAGCTGCTGCACCCACACACCGATCGCGGAGACGAGGAACCCGCCGCCGAAGCACGCGGCCGACGCGAACATCGCGGCGCGCGGCCCGACGCGCTCCAGCCACGACCCGAACACCGCGGCCGACAGCCCGAGGAACACAATCGCGATGCTGAACACCCACGCAATGGCCGGCTGCGTCCACCCCGGCGCGATCGCCGTGAGCGGCAGCTTGAACACGCTGAAGGCGTAGGCCTCGCCGATGCACAGGTGGATCGCCAGCGCCGCGGGCGGAACGAGCCAGCGGTTATAGCCCGGCGCGGCAACGGTCCGCTCGCGGGAGAGGAAGGACGGCATGGGCCTTATCGTAGTCATCACGCTCCGCGTGATGTCGCCGCGCAGCGGCGCGTGTAAGTTAGTGGTTGAATCGAGAACCGTCACGCGCCAGTGCGTGGCGACATCACGCGGAGCGTGATGACTACTAGGAAGAGCCTTCCATGAAACTCCCCCTTTCGCTCGTCGCGCTTGCCGTCACCCTCGTCGCACTGCCCGCGCCCGCGGCGGAACCGCCGTACGATCTGCTCATCACCAACGGGCGCGTAATCGACGGAACGGGCAACCCGTGGTTCCACGGCGACGTCGCGATCACCGGCGACAAGATCGTCGCGGTCGGGCGCGTGCCCGCGGGCAAGGCTAAGCGCACCATCGATGCGAAGGGGCTGACCGTCGCGCCGGGGTTCATCGACATTCACTCGCACTCCGACGACCTGATCCTCGAAGACGGCCACGCGCAGAGCAAAATCCGGCAGGGCGTGACAACGGAAGTGCTGGGCGAGGGCCGATCCGCCGGGCCGCTCAAAGGGCAACTCAAGGCGCGCGTCCTCAAGGCCCGCGGCGCGGAGTTCACATGGAACACGCTCGGCGGCTACTTCGACAGCGTCGAGAAGGCTGGGGTGAGCGTGAATGTCGCCAGCTACGTTGGCCTCGACAACATCTGGGAATCGGTGATGGGCAAGTCGCACGCGCGGCCCACGCCGAAGCAGTTCGAGCAGATGAAGGAACTGCTCGACGAGGCGATGCGGGACGGTGCGCTCGGCCTCTCGACGTACATGATGATGCCGCCCGGCTCGCTCGCCACGACCGACGACCTCGTCGAACTGTGCAAAGTGGTGAAGAAACACGGCGGGTTGTACTCGTCGCACATCCGCACCGAGGGCATCGGCGTACTCGATTCCATCAAAGAAGCGATTGACGTGGGCGAGAAGGCCGGCGTCCCGGTGGACATCATTCACTTGAAGATCGCCGACGAGAAGCTGTGGGGCAAGATGAAGGACGTGATCGCGCTGATCGACGGCGCGCGCAAGCGCGGCGTCAACGTGCAGGCCAACGTGTACCCCTACACGCGCGGCAACAACAACCTCGCCAGCATCATTCCCCCGTGGGCGCACGAGGGCGGCACCGCGAAGATGCTCGAACGCCTCAAGGACGCGAAGCAGCGCGAGCGCCTCAAGACCGACATCACGAAGGGCGTGAACGGCTGGTACAACCACTACACCGCGGTGGGCGGCGACTGGTCGCGGATGCTCGTCAGCGGGCGCGGCGACTACGAAGGGCTGACGATGGACCGCGTCATCGCGGCGAAGCAGAAGGGCAAGACGCCGACCCCGGACCCGCTCGACGTCCTCTTCGACATCCTCATCGAACAGGGCGGCTCGGTGCCCACGGTGTTCGCGCACCACGACGAGAAGGACATGAACCTCGCGATGCAGCAGCCGTGGTGCTCCATCGGTTCGGACGGCTCGGCCTACGCGACCGAGGGGCCGCTGAAGCGCGGCAACCCGCACCCGCGAAACTTCGGCACGTTCCCGCGCGTGCTCGGCGTGTACGCCCGCGACCGCGGCGTTCTGACCCTCGAAGACGCGGTGCGCAAGATGACCTCGCTGAACGCGGCGAAGGTGAACCTGCGCGACCGCGGCACGCTGCGTGCCGGCGCGTTCGCCGACGTGACGATCTTCGACGCGGCCACGGTGATCGACAACTCGACCTACACCAAACCGTTCGCTTACAACGAGGGCATCGAGTTCGTGATCGTGAACGGGCAACTCGTGCTGGAGCGCGGGAAGCACACCGGGGCGCTGCCGGGCCGCGCGCTCACGCCGTCGCCGCGCGCAAAGTGATCGCGTCCGCGGGGCACAGGATTTCGCACGCGCCGCACGACACGCAATCGCGGGGCCGCGGGAGCCACGGCCGCGGCCCGGCCATAGCGAGGCACGCGGTCGGGCACACGGCGACGCAGTCCCCGCAACCCGTGCAGCGGGACGCATCGAGCACCGGCAGTTCGGCGAGCGGGTTCATAGTGAGGCCGCTTGCGGCTTCGCGAGTGAATGACTACTCATGCAATTCCTCATCTGCCAAGTCGATGACTTCGTCCTTCGCCTTCGGCTTCTTGCGCGCGGGCTTCGGCGGCGCGGTCGGCTTCGGCGGCACGTCGCCGACCGTGCGGCGGATCGCGGCGGCCATCAGTCCGCTGGCGACGTCTTCGAGAACCGGCTGCGTCAGCGGCGGGAACAGCACGTACCGCGCGCCGAGGTCGAACAGCGCCGCGGTCCACGCCACGCGGTCGGTGTCAGATAGCTTCACGTCGCTGACCGCGACGACGGGCACATCGGGGGCCGTGCGCCGGAGGGTCGCGATCAGCGCCAGCGCCGCCGGCTTGTCTTCGGCCAACTCCACTTGAACGAACAGCACGCACGGCCGGCGCTCGCGGGCGAGCGCCAGCGCGGCGTCGGCCGCGCGCGCGCCGCGCACGAGCCACGCGCTTTCGGCCGCGAGGTCGCCCAAGTGCCGGGCGATCCACCCGTCCGCTTCCAGAACGACGAGTTGCGGCGCGCGCATCAGTCCCCGTCCTTCTTCGGGTCCATTCCCGCGAGCTTGTTGGCGAGCGTCGCGCGGTAGACACCGAGCAGTTCCGCGGCCCGCCCCTGATGGCCGTCGGCGCGACGTAGCGCGGCGCGGATCATCCGCGCTTCCACCGCGTCCAGCACCGCGCGCAGCTCGAGCGCCTTCGGCTTCGCGCGCGGCGTGTCGCCGCGCAACCGCATGTCGAGCGGCAGGTGATCGCGCAGAATCGTCCCCGCGCCCGCGGCTCCGGTCAGCACCTCGACCAACTCGCGCACGTTGCCGGGCCAAGCGTGGGCGCGAAGTACAGCCAGCGCCGTCGCGTCGAGCGGCCGGTCGGGTGCGATTCGCGCCGCGAGCCGTGGCAGGTCGTCGAGCCGGTCGCGCAGCGGCGGGACGCGGACCTCGAACGCCGACAGCGCAGTTGCGAAAACCGGCACGAGCGCCCCGGTCGCGACCGCGTTCTGCGCGGCGTGTGGCGCGCCACAGACGAGCCGCGCGCCGCCTTCGCCGAAGTGGTCCGCGAGCTTCTGTTGCAGGTCGCGCGGCAGCGCGGCGGGTTCCTTCAGGTACACGGTGCCGACGCGGTCGGACGCACCCAGCCCGCCGTGGCCGAACAGTAGGCTTTCGATCAGGTACGGTTGGAGGCCGGCGCAATCGAGCGCGACGAACGCGCGGTCGCGGCGCGCGCCCAGTGCGTGAATCACGCGCGCGACCGTTTCCTTCCCGGTGCCGGGTTCGCCGTACACCCACACCGGCGCGGCCACCTGCGCCGCGAGCCGGGCCTGCGCGACCAGCCGCGCCGCGGCCACCGATTCCCCCGCGAGCAGTTCCGCGCCGTAGTGCCGCTCGTGTTCGGCGCGGAGCGCCGCGACCCCGGCGGGTACCTTCCGCGCCGCGGCCGGGACCGCCTCGCCCACGACGGCCACGAACCCGACGATGCCGTAGAGCGCGCCGTCGTCGCCGTGCAGCGGGGCGAAGGTCACGTCCCACCACGGCGGCCCGGTCCGGTTCG
>VGZJ01000289.1 GCA_016872595.1 Planctomycetota bacterium | reverse complement strand
GTGACGTTTGAGAGGAGAAGGGCGCAAGCGGCGATATTGAATCCTCGACCGATTAATTATTCTAAATAATAATAAAGTTTCAATCCAAACATTTCTGGCACGATTGCGCAATCGCCGCGCGGTGTCGCGTCCGGTTCGGTTGCTGGGCACGCCCCCGGCGGCAACCGGCGACCGCCTCTCTTTGTGGGCCGCGCCTTTCCCTGTATCCTTTCACCTGATACCCCGGTCGGCCCCGTCTCATAACGGAACCCCGCCAATGACTGGTCAGAAGGTTTACATCGAGACCGTCGGTTGCCAGATGAACGTGCTCGACAGCGAGTTGGTCGTCGGCGCGCTCCGCAAGCACGGCTACGCCCTCACCGATTCGCCCGTCGATGCCGACGTGCTCCTCTTCAACACCTGCTCGGTGCGCGAGCACGCCGAAGAGAAGACGTTCTCCGCGCTCGGGCGCGTGCGGCTCCGCAAACACGCCAACCCGGACGCGGTCATTGGTGTACTCGGCTGCATGGCACAGAAGGACCAAGAACTGATCCGCAAGCGCGCCCCGTATGTGGACATGATCGTCGGCACGGGGCAACTGGCCGCGGTGCCGGAACTGGTCGCGAAGGTGCGCGCGACCCGCGAGCCGCAACTGGCCGTCAGCCTCGGGCGCAGCGACGCCGGGCGGAACGAGGTCGAAGCGAGCTTCGTCAGCTACGACCCGACGCGCGACCCGACCATGCGCCCGACGCCGTTTCAGGCGTTCGTCCGCATCCAGATCGGCTGCGACAAGTTCTGTACCTACTGCGTAGTGCCTAGCACGCGCGGCCCAGAGCAGAGCCGCCCGCCGGAACACATCTGGCACGAGGTCCGGCAACTGGTCGATCAGGGCTGCAAAGAAGTCACGCTCATCGGCCAGACGGTGAACAGCTACGTTCACGAGGCCGGCGACCGGCGCACGCGCCTGAGCGACCTGATCGCCGGCATGCACGACGTCACCGGCCTCGAACGCATCAAGTTCGTCACGAACTATCCGAAGGACATGACCGACGACCTGCTAAACGCGGTGCGCGAGTTGCCGAAGGTGGTGAAGTACCTCCACGTTCCCGTTCAGAGCGGGTGCGACGAAGTCCTGAAGCGGATGAAGCGGAACTACACCGCGGGCTACTACATGGACATGCTCGCGCGGTGCCGCGAACTGGTCCCCGGCGTGTCGGTCAGTTCGGACTTCATCGTCGGTTTCTGCGGCGAGACGGAGGAGAGCTTCCAGAAGTCGATGGAGCTGGTGCGCGCCGCGAAGTTCAAGAACAGTTTCATCTTCAAGTACAGCGAGCGCGGCGGCACGAAGGCCGCGGAGCGCTACCCGGACGACGTGCCGGAGGACGTGAAGAAGCGCCGCAACAACGACCTGCTCGCGGTGCAGAACGAGAACAGCCGCGCCGACCACCGGGCGCAGGTCGGCACCACGGTCGAAGTGCTGGTCGAAGGGCCGAGCCGCATGAGCGCGAAGGCCACCCACATCACGCAACTCACCGGGCGCAGCATGGCCGACCACATCGTCGTGTTCGACGGCCCGGAGCGCTTGATCGGCCACACGGTGCGCGTCGCCATCAAGGACGCCAGCCCCTTCACCCTCTACGGCGACGTGCTCACGGATGACGTAGTGGGTGCGGACGTCAGCCGCGAGCCGTCGGCGAGCGCGCCGGTCCCCGCTCGCCCCAACAAGTTCTCACTTCCTCTCGTGTGAGGAACCTCCGTGCGGTACCTCGTCGCGGCGCTCGGCGCGCTGATCGGTTCGGCCGCGTTCGGCGCGGAACCGCCGCTGCCGGCGGGCGCGGTGGCGCGCCTCGGTACCACCGCGTTCCGCACGAACGGCAACACCGTCACCCTGTCGCCCGACGGCACCCGCGCCGCGTTCCGCGTGCGCGAGGGCATAGACGTGATGAGCCTCGCCACCGGCGAGATCGTCGCGCGCGTACGCGACGAGAAGCGGCTGCGCGACCCGAAGCACACCCGCGGGCCGCACTGGTTCACGTTCGCGTTCGCCAGCGGCGGGAAGGAGATCGTCACCGCGCACCTCGAACCCGAAGTGCACGTGTGGGACGCCACGACCGGCAAGTACCTGCGCGGCATCGGCGGGCTGCAATCCTTCGACAAGAAGCCGGCCCACATCCGCACGGTGTTCAACGCGCCGCTCGCCGACTTCGTGGTGTGCGAGACGTGGGCCGGGTGGCAGAAGCTCGACGTGAGGGCCGGCACGTGGACCGCGATCACGGGCGGCTACGACCGCATCTCGGACGTGTCGCCCGACGGCCGCTGGGTGACGGACTACACCGACATGGCGTCTGTCGAGAACTACGTCGGGGTGACCGACACGAAACTGAGCAAGGGCGTGTACAACGGCGAGAGCGGCGGCGCGTACCCGTTCAACTCGGTGCCCTCACCCGACGGCAAGTATGTGGCGTGCAGCACCGGCGAGGCCGGGCCGCAGGTGTGGGAGGTCGCCACCAAGAAGGAACTGAAACTGAAGGACGCGGACGGGAAGACCTACAACGGCTCGGTTCGGTTCGCCCCGGACAACAAGACGCTGCTCATGTGCCTGCCGGCGTCGGTGTACGACGAGAAGACGCCGCCGCACTTCGCGCGCTGGGACGTGACCACCGGCGCGCGGCTCAAGGACTGGCCGATGCCGATGCGCGTGGCGCAGTGGGCCATCGACCACCCGCGGAACCGGCTCGTGCTGACGATGGGCCAGTGCGTCTACACGCTCGACCTCGCGACCGGCAAATTGGCCGCGCCGCCGGACGGGTTCGCGGGGGTCACGCGGGCCGCCGTCTCGCCGGACGGCAAGTTCGCGGCCGTGGGCGACGGGGTCGGCGCGATTCGCGTTTGGGACGCGCCGTTCACCGGCAAGCCACGCGCGCTCCGCGCCGAGGGCGACACGGTCGACGACATCACCTTCTCCACGGACAGCAAGACGCTGTTCGCCGGGCACGCCGACCGATCCGTGAGCGTGTGGAACCCGGCGACCGGCAAGCAGACGGCGATCCTCAATTCGCCGACGGACCGCGCGGCGAACCTGCCGTGGCACCGCCGCACCATCATCGCCGTGTCGCCCGACGGCAAGACGGTGATCGCCGTCGCGGACACGCAAGCGCTGTGGGCGTGGGACGTGCCGACCGCGAAGGTGCTGTGGGGCGAGGCGTCCGCGGGCGACGGGCACAAGAGCACGATCCCCGGCTGCCGCCCGGCGTTCACCCCGGACAGCGCCGCGCTCTACTACGGCCGCTCGAAGGGCGAGGTGTCGAAGCTCGACCCGCGCACCGGCAAGGAACTGGCGCGGCTCGCGCTGCCGTTCAAGTTGAAGTCGTGGGTGACGCGCCTGTCGCTGTCGCCGGACGGCAAGAAGTTGGCCGCACACACCTACTACAACGACGGCGAACTGCTGCTGTACGACATCGCCAAAGGCGAAGCGGACTGGCGGCAGTCGTTCAAGCTCGACGAAGCCGTGGGCGATGTGGCCTTCGCGCCCGACGGCACGGTGCTGACGACGCACATCGACGGCACGATCCGCGAGTGGGCATCGCGCGACGGCGCGCGCACAACGCCCTTCCGCGATCCCGGCGGCACCACCTTCGGCCTGCAACTCTCAGCCGACGGCAAGCACGCCATCACCGACGCCCCCGGCGCAACCGCGCTGGTGTGGAAGCGAAAGTAAGACGCGGTATTCGGGCCTTAGAAAGTTGGTGTCGAAGGCGGTGTCGGGTTCGGTGTGTCATTCTCGTGGGTCGATGACGAGTCGTGTGTAGAACTCTGATACCGATGTGGCGACTGGTTCGACTGCGTCGTCATCCGGATCGCGCTCGTGGCTCCACCACACAACCTGACCCGTCTTAGGGCCGGACAGAATCAAGCAATAAAAGTTGCCGCCCCAGTCTTCGGCAAATGGTAGCGTCGCGGTCGGCAGGACATCGCCGACCAACTCGTACACGCGGTCGAGTTGGTCCGAAGAGTCGCCTTCATCAAGTCCGAATGTGGTCCGAACATCCCAGACACGATCCGGCGCTACGAGCGCAACGTGACCTTCACGAATCGGCTCGCGACTGGTGAGTGTAGCGAGATAATCCGTCGGGAGCATCGCACCCAGTCGGGATTCGAGTGCCGCAAGACGCCTGCGATTAATGTTCGCCACCCGCCGCACCTCCACCACTGGACGCCCCAATTTGTCGGTGCAGATTCGGACGTTACCAGCGCACGGTGCCCGACGCAATGCACGGGCGACACGTTCGCTGTGCGCCACATCATCGGTGAGAGGTAACCCGGCAGCCGTTCGGCTATCATCACCTCATGCCTTCCCCCGAAGACACGATCCTGAAATCGGTGCGGGACGCGGACCGCGCGCGGCGGAATCTGGCGGCGCTCGCGGCGCACCTCGGCCCGCGCGCGCCGGAGCTGTTCGCGCCGCTCGCGCGGCTGCTGCCGCGCACCGCCGACCCCGATATGGCGCTCAACAACCTTGAGCGCCTGTTCGTGCGGCCGGAGGCCCGCGGGCAACTGCCCGGGTTGCTCGAAACCCGCGCGCGCGAACTCGATGGCACGCTCCAACTGCTCGCCACGTCGCAGTTCTTCGCCGACACGCTGGCCGCGTACCCGGAGTTCCTCGCCACCGTGTCGCACGTCCCGCGGCGCAACCCGTCCACGGCCGAATTGACGGCGCAGCTGCGCGCCGAGGTTGACGCGGGCGGCGACGACGCCGGCGTGCTCCGCGCGATCCGCCGGTTCCGCGACCGGCACACGCTCCGCATCGGCATCAGCGACGTGGTCCGCGACCGGCCGCTCGAAGAGGTCACGCGCGAACTGGCCCGGCTCGCGGACGCGTGCGTCGAGGTCGCGCTCCAGCACGCGCTGCGCACCGTCGCGGCGCGGTTCGGCGTACCGATGACGCCGGACGGCCCGCCCGCGAAGGTCACGGCCCTCGCGTTCGGCAAGCTCGGCGGCGACGAGCTGAACTACTCCAGCGACATCGACCTGATGTTCGTGTACGACGCCGACGGCGAGACCAACCGGCGCGCGGGCGTCACCAACGCGGAGTTCTTCGCGCGCGTCGTGGGCGAGGTCGTGCGGCTCCTGTCGTGCCACACGGACCGCGGGTTCGCGTACCGCGTCGACCTGCGGTTGCGGCCCGAGGGCGACCGTGGCCCGCTCGCGCGCGGCCTCGCCAGCACGCTCAGCTATTACGACACGATGGGCCGCACGTGGGAGCGCCAAGCGCTCATCAAGCTGCGGCACGTCGGCGGCGACTCGGCCCTCGCGCGCGACTTCCTGAGCGCGGTCGAGCCGTTCGTGTACCGCAAGTATTTCAGCTTCGCCGAGATCAACGAGGTGAAGGCGCTCAAGCGCCAGATGGAGGCGAAGGCCCAGCGCGCGCGGGGCGACGACGAGGGCTTCCCGCGCGACGTGAAGACCGGGCGCGGCGGCATCCGCGACATCGAGTACACCGTGCAGTTCCTCCAACTGCTCAACGGCGGCGACCTGCCCGCGGTGCGCCAGCGGAACACGCTGCTCGCGCTCGAGGCCCTCGAAATCGCCGGGTGCCTGAACCCGCAAGAGACGTTCATCCTCTCGGACGCCTACCGCTTTCTCCGCAAGACCGAGCACCGGCTGCAACTGCTGTTCGACCTGCAAAAGCACAAGCTGCCCGCGGCTACCGACGAGCTGCGCAAGCTCGCACGGCGCATGGGTTATTCTGAGGCGAGCGGGGGGCGTCAGCCCCCCGAGACTGCGGCACGAGAGGAAGCGAGCGAGCCGGCTGACGAAGAGAACAAGCCACTCGAAGACTCGGGGGGCTTACGCCCCCCGCTCGCCGGGCTTGGCGCGCAGCGGCGCTCCCTGCTCGACGAGTCCGACCCGCCGCCGCTCGACACCCGCGACCTGCTGGTCGATCCGCTCGACCGGTTCCTGAAGGACTTGCAGGACAAGACCACACTCGACCGCACCATCTTGAACCACCTGTTGCACCAGTCGTTTCAGGGCGAGGACGCGCGCGCCGAACCGGAAGCGGACCTGATCCTCGACCCGAACCCGGACGCGGACACCGTGCGCGCGGTGCTGGGCCGGTACCCGTTCCGCGACGTACACAAGGCCTTCGCCAACCTCTCCGCGCTGGCGCGCGAGAGCGTGCCGTTCCTGTCCGCGCGGCGGTGCCGGCACTTCCTCGCGAGCATCGCCCCGGCGCTGCTGCGCGCGGTCGCCGACACCCCGGACCCGGACGAGGCGCTGACCAACCTCGAGCGCGTCAGCGTGTCGCTCGGCGCGAAGGCCGTGCTGTGGGAACTGTTCAGCGCGACCCCCGCCGCGCTCAAGCTGTACGTCGATCTGTGCGCCGGCAGCCCGTTCCTGTCCGGCCTGCTCATCAACAACCCCGGTATGGTCGACGAGTTGCTCGATTCGCTGGTGTTGAACCAGCCGCGCACCGCGGACGAGCTGCGCGCCGAACTGACGGAGCTGCTGCGCGGCGCGACCGACCCCGACCCCATTCTGCACAGCTTTCAGGACAAAGAGTTCCTGCGCATCGGGGTGGGCGACCTACTCGGCATGGCCGACGTGCGCGCCACGACCGCGGCACTGTCCGATGTCGCGGACACGGTCTTGGCGCAGGTGGTGGAACTGGTCGAACCGGACGTGCGCGCGAAGTGCGGCCCGGTGACTTGCCCCTACGTCGTTCTCGGCCTCGGCAAGCTCGGCGGGCGCGAGATCAGCTACCACAGCGACCTCGACCTGCTGCTCATTTACAAGAGCGACGGCACCACGACGCGCGGCGAATCGAACCAGTTGTACTTCACCGAACTGGCCCAGCGCGTCATCAAGACGATGAGCCGCATGGGGCCGATGGGCCGGCTGTACGAGGTCGATATGCGGCTGCGGCCGACCGGGAAGTCTGGCAGCCTCGTGCTCCCGCTGAGCGAGTTCCGCCGCTACTTCGCCGGCGGCGCGTGCCAACTGTGGGAGCGCCAAGCGCTGGCGCGGGCGCGCGTCGTCTGCGGCGACGCGGTGTTCGCGGAAGAAGTGACGGCCGCGGTGCGCGGCGCGGCGCTCGGCCCGGCGTGGTGCCCGGAACTGGCCGACGAGGTGCGCGCCATGCGCCGCAAGCTCGAAGCGACCGCGAGCGCGCGGAGCCTCAAGCGCGGCCCCGGCGGGCTGACCGACGTGGAGTTCGTGGTTCAACTGTTGCAACTGAAGCACGGGCGCGAGCGGCCCTCGGTACTGGTGCCGAACGTGTGGGACGCGCTCGACGCGCTGGAAGCGGCCGGCGCGCTCGCGCCCGACGAGGCGGCGGCCCTGCGCGACGGGTATTCGTTCCTGCGGCTCGTCGAGGCCCGGTTGCGGATCGTGACCGACCGCCCGCTGACGGAGATCCCCGAAGGGGCCGACGACCGCGCGAAGCTGGCCCGGCGAATGGGGTTCGCGGACCCCGGCGCGTTCCTCGCGGCGTTCCGCGCCGCGACCGCGCGCGTCCGCGCGTGCTACGACGCGGTCACGCTGAGGAACGCGAACACCACGCGGATGTGATCGTAACTCACCTCGCCGTTCAGCTCGGTGAACACCGGCTTGAGGCGCAGCGTGCCGTGGATCTCGGCGGCGGCGGCGACGCGCTCGCACACGTCTTCGGGCACCCACGCGAAGATCGTGGCCGGGCGCGCCTCGCGCACGAAGTCCGCGAGGTACTCCGCGACCGTGGAGGCACTCAGTTGGGTCTTCTCGACCACCGCGCTCAGCGGCGCGCCCGTCTCGAACATCGTGAACGCGAGCGCCTTGTTGGCCGAACCGCCAACGGGCGACACCCCCGAGCGCGCCGGCGGGAGCGGCGCGAGCTTCTGCGGCGGCACGTCCGTACTCAGGCCGGTCGCGGCGCAGTGCGCGGCGATGGCGCTCAGGAACGCTCGGCCGTACGAGCGCGTGCGGAACTCGCCCACGCCGGAGATGCGCACGAGCGCGGCCTCGGTGGTGGGCCGCCCGCGGGCCATTTCCGCCAGCACGGTATCGGGGAACACCTGATACGGCTGCACCTTCGCCAGCGCCGCCTCCTGCCGGCGCAGGGCGCGCAGCACGTCAAAGAGCGCGGCGTCGGCCCCCTCCGGTAGCTCGCCGGGCGCGCCCCA
>VGZJ01000288.1 GCA_016872595.1 Planctomycetota bacterium | reverse complement strand
CCGGATCGGCGTGGTGAGCGCTGTGCCTGCCATCGGTCCCGCCTCCTTCCTCCTTGGCTCCAACACCAAGTAGGGGAGGCGTTTCCGTTTCAACTGTCAAGTAACTTCCACACTGGGTGAACTCCAGTGAAGTGCGGAAACCGAGTCGGCGGCGCTAGGCGAACAGGTCGGCCACCTTGCACGAGAACCCGGGCAGCACCGCGCCGCCGTCGAGGGTGGCGTCGGCTTCGAGCGTGCGCGATTCGAGCGGGTCGACGACGACCGTTACCGTGCGGTCTTCGGGGTCAACAATCCAGACGAACGCCCGCGAACAGATACTCTTTCGCCTTCGCCTTCAGCCCCTTCATCGAGTTCGACGGCGAGACGATTTCGACACACAGGTCGGGCGCTTCGGTGTGATACCCGACCACGCGATTGTCGAGTGGGAGCCGTTCCTTGCTGGAGTACCTGAGGTCCGGCCCCCGCACGGTGTCCGGCTTCCGGTCTGTCACCGCTCCGCTCTCGGTCATTTCACGGCCGATTGGGGTCTGATTCAAGAACGCCTTGAAGAGGAAAGCTATATTCGCCTGAACTTCGCCGTGTTCGATGTCGGGACCGGGCATAGTTACGACCTTCCCCCGAACGAGTTCTTGCTTCGACCCGTCGAGCGGATCGGGCTGTGCGAAGAACTCCTCGGCCGTGAGCAGCGCCCTTTGCGTTGTGGTCGTCATCGTTCGGCCATCCTGAGCGGCAGTGTCCAGGCCGCGCGCCGCGCACAACCTCAGCACCACCAAACGAGCAGGGGGGGGCCCCCTGCTCGCCTTCACTCACTTCGCCACGTCCACCCACTTCTGCTGCTTGGCCGAGTCGAGCACCGCGTCCAGCACCGCTTGGGTTTCGAGCGCGTCGCGGAACGTCGGGCCTTGCGGCGTGCCGCTCTCGAGGCCGGCGATGAAGTCCGCGACTTGGTGCGTGAAACTGGCGTCGTAGCCGATGGCGAGGCCCGGCACCCACCAGTTCGCCATGTACGGGTGGTCCGGGCTGTTGTCCGTCACGTGGATGCTCTTCCATCCCCGAATCTTCCCCTCGTCCTTGTAGTCGAAGATTTGCAGCCGGTGCAGGTCGTGCAGGTCCCAGTAGATGGACATGTTCTCGCCGTTGATCTCGAACGTGTACGCGGCCTTGTGCCCGCGGGCGTAGCGGGTGCTCTCGAAGTTCGCGAGCGAGCCGTTCGCGTACCGGCCCATGAACGTGCAGGCGTCGTCGATGCCGACCTTCTCCACCTTGCCCGTCAGGTTGTGCATCCGCTCTTTCACGAACGTTTCGGTCATCGCGCACACGCTGTCGAGCCGGCCGTTCAGCCAGATGCTCGTGTCGATGCAGTGGGCGAGCAGGTCGCCGCTGACGCCGCTACCGGCCGCGGCCACGTCGAGCCGCCACAGCCCCTGCCCGCCCTGCGGCAGATCGGCCTTGATGGTCCAGTCTTGGAGGAACTTCGCGCGGTAGTGGAACACGCGGCCGAGCCGCCCTTCCTCGATCAGCTTCTTGGCGAGCGTGACCGCCGGGATGCGGCGGTAGTTGTACCACACCATGTTCGCGACCTTCGCCTTCTCGACGGCCGCGACCATCTCCTTGCCTTCCGCGGTGTTCATCGCGAGCGGCTTCTCGCACAGGATCATCTTCCCCGCTGCGGCGGCGGCCAGCGCGATTTCCTTGTGCAGGTTGTTCGGCGTGCAGATGTCGATCACGTCGATGTCGGGGCGCGCGATCAGCTTCTTCCAGTCGGTCTCGACGGACTCGTAGCCCCACTGCGCCGCGAACTTCTTGATCTCGCCCTCGTTCCGCGCGCACGCGGCCTTCAGCACGACCTCGTGTTGCGAGGGGAAGAACTGCCCCACCTGCTTGTAGGCGTTCGTGTGCGCGCGGCCCATGAACCCGTAGCCGATCATGCCGACGCGAAGCGGTTTCTTAGCCATTGGAAGAGGCTCCGTTGGGGAAATCGTGATGTCGAAAACGATACCGCCGGGGCGCGGGCGCGGCCACGTTCAAAGTAGTAGGCACTCTCCGTGTGCCGTCGCTAGGCGGGGCAAAGGCGCGTTGCGTATCTCGGAAGTGATTTCGAGACGTTCAGCAACGGCACACGGAGTGTGGCTACTACTTTGATGCCCTACCGCTTCTTCGCCGTGACCACGCGCGGGCGGCCGCCCATGTCCTTCAGCGTCGGGCCGGCCTCGAACTCCGGGCGCTCGCCTAACAGTGCGCGCACCGCGGCCTCCTGCGTATAGCCGATTTCGAGCAGCAGCGAGCCGCCGGGTTTGAGGAACGTGCCGGCGGCGGTGGCGATGCGCCGGTAGAACGCGAGACCGTCCGGCCCGCCGTCGAGCGCGAGCCGCGGTTCGTGGTCGCGCACGTCCGGGGCGAGCGCCGCGAACTCGCCCTGCGCGATGTACGGCGGGTTGCTCGCGATCAGGTCGAAGGTGCTTCCCGCGGGCACCGCGGCGAACAGGTCGCCCTGCGCGAACGTCACGCGGTTCGCGACGCCGTGCTTCGCGGCGTTCCTCTTCGCCACCGCGAGCGCGTCCGGCGAGAGGTCGGTGGCCGTGACGCGCGCTTCCTTCTTCTGGTGCGCGATACTGATTGCGATGCACCCGGAGCCGGTGCCGAGGTCGAGCACGTCCGGCGCGGTCAGCGGCTTGAGCAGCTTGAGCGCTTCGAGCACGAGCGTTTCGGTGTCCGACCGCGGGATCAGAACCGCCGAGTCTACCTCGAAATTGAGCATGTAGAACCCGCGCGCGCCGACGAGGTACGCGACCGGCCACCCGGCGAGTCGGCGCGTGATGAGTTCGCGAAACCGCGCGCGCTCGGCGTCGGTCGGCAACTCGTCGAATCGCACGAACAGGTACGGGCGGTCGCAGCCGAGGACGTGCGCGAGGAGCAGTTCCGCGTCCAACTTGGCTTCGCCGTTGCCCTTGTCTTTGAAGTGCTGGATCGTCCACGCGAGCAGTTCGCGCACGGTCCACTGCTTCGGCGGCGGTGCCGGTGTCATGAGTCCGTTCCCGGTGGGACACAAACGAACGAGCACACGCCGCGCCCGCGCGCGGCGTGTGCCCATTACTGTACGGCGCGCTACTTCTGGCCGTAGTACTCGTCGCGGCTTCGGATCGCTTGCGGGGCCACGCGGTCGCCGGCGCGGTCGGCGGCCAACTCGAACGAGTGCCCCAGCAGCGTGCGCCCGGGGCGCGCGGGCGCGGTGTCCCAGTGCTCGCCCCAGTGCGTGCCCACGGCGACGAGGTCGAAGCGGTCGAAGGTGCCTTTCGCGGGCCGGTACCGGAGCGAACCGAACAAGCGGGCCTCGTACCCGCGCTCGGCCTTCGCCGGGTCCGCGTCGGTGCGCAGGATCACCTCGCCTTCGAGCCGCAGTTCGACCGCGTCCGCGGTCGCGCCCGTGACCACGAGCGACATGCGCCGCGCGCGGACGTGTTCCGCCTTCCACAGTTGCGGTTCGCCGCGAGTGTTGTCGAGCAGGTGGAACCGGGCCAGCCGGGTCGCCACCGCCGCCGGCACCGGGTAGCGGAACCCGACCTCGACCTTCGCCGGCACGAGCGCCTTTGTCTCGTCCTTCGTGATCCAAACGTGGTCGCGCGCGGCCTTCTCGCCGCCCAGCGCCTTGCACGTCCCCTTGCAGTACTCGCCCTCTTTCAGATCGAGGATGCGGGTGTACGCCTTGAGGATCAGCCCGCCTTCGGGCGGGGCGCGGTGGTAGTTGGCGTCCGGTTCGCCCGGGTCGGGGATCGCGGGCTTGCGCGCCGCCTCCGGCAGCCGCCCGAACTTCACGAGCGCCTGCTTCATCATGTCGCGGATGAAGTCGGCGCTGTGGCCGGCGTTCTTGTAGGCCAGCGCGGTGCCGTCCGGGGCGAACAGGTAAATGCCCTGTAGCGTGTGCCCCTGCTTGCCGGAGTCTTGCGCGAGCTTGCGGAAGAACTCGCCCTCTTTGTCTTTACGACGGCGCTGGTACCAATCGTCGCCCGTCACCGGGACGAACTGCTCTTGGCACATCTTGATGATTTCGGGATCGGCGAAGGCGGACGCACGGCCCACCACGACGTTGTTTCACCCACAGCCGAGCGGGTGCCCGTCCATCTCCCAGAGCAGGATCGGCTTCCCCGCGGCGGCGGCCTTCTTGCGGGCCTCCCACAGGCTCGTCTCCCACGGGATCGTGTCGAACGGGTCTTCGCCCTCGATGGGGCGTATGAGGGCGCGGAGTTTGACAGCGTCGTCGCCGCTCAGCGGCGGGGCCGCGACCGTGGCGCGCTCGAACCCGACGTGCGCGGCGGCAACCAGCGCGGCGGCAACCAGCGGAAACAGCACCCGGCGCATAGCGTCCTCCACGAGCGACGGCGCTAGTGTACCACACGGGCGCGGCGCGTGCGACCCACGCCGCCCCACACCAAACCGCGGGCGCGAAACCGCCGCCGGCGTGCGTTAGATACAATGACGCGGTTGAGGGACCGACACATGACGACGGCGGCTCTGGCTGCGCCGGCGGGGGCCGGCTTGCGCGCCCTTCCCGACCTGCTCCGCGGCGCGGACGGCTGGGCGGACCTGCGCGCCGCGCTCGGCGCGAACCGCAGCGGCACCATCGACGGCGCGTGGGGGTCGGCCGCGGCGCTGGCCGCCGCCGCGCTCGCCGCGGACTGTCGCGGCACGCTGCTCGTCGTGGTCGCGAACCCGGCCGACGTGTCGCCGTGGGTCGAAGACGTCGCCAGCTTCGCCGGCACGCGCCCGGTCGTGTTCGAGGCGTGGGAGGGCTGGCCCGTCGCGCCCCACAAGGGCAAACTCGACCCGATCACCACGTCGCGCCTGCGCCTCCTCCAACAGCTTCAGAGCGCCCCGCCGAAGATACTGGTGTGCTGCGCCGCGGCGCTGTGCCAGCCGGTGCCGGTGCGCGCGGACCTCGCGGCCCGCGGGCGCACGATCACCGCGGGCGAGATCGTCGCGCCGGGCGAACTGGCCGAGTGGCTCGTCGCCAACGGGTACAAGCGCGTGGACGCGGTCGAGTACCCCGGCGAGTTCAGCAAGCGCGGCGGCATCTGCGACGTGTACCCGCCGGACACCCCGGACCCGGTGCGGTTCGAGTTCTTCGGCGACGAGGTCGAGAGCGTCCGCACCTTCGCCGCCGGCAGCCAGCGCAGCTTGGAGAAGCGGCCCAGCGTCCGGCTGATGCCGGCGGAAGAACCCACCCCCCGGCCCCCTTCCCTTCAGGGAGGGGGGCTTAACTCCCCCCTCCCTGAAGGGAAGGGGGCCGGGGGGATGGATTGGGGCACCCTCACCGACTACCTCCCGCCCGAATCGTGGGTGGTGTTGGGCGAGCCGCGCGAGTTGAAGGAACACGCGAAGCAGTTCCACGAGCGCGTGGCCGAAACCGACGGGCTGTACACCTCGGACCAGATGTTCGCGCGCCTCTTGAAGCTGCCGAACGTGGTCGTGTCCGCGCTCCCGCGGCCCAGCGTCGAGGCGGCCGTTCACCTGCGCGTCGAGTCCGTCGAGCGGTTCAGCGGCAGCGTCCACCGCGTGCGCGACGAACTCGACGGCATCGCCAGCGGGAGCGCGGCGCGGGTGCTGATCGCCTGTCAGAGTGAGGCCGAAGTTCACCGGCTCACGGAGGTGCTGAAGGCCGGCAAGCTCGCGGAGTCGCACCGCTTGCAGCTCGTGACCGGCCACGTCCGCGCCGGGTTCCGCCTCGTCGAGAGCGGTACCGCGGTCATCGGCAGTCACGAAATCTTCCACAAGGATTTGCTTCCGCCCGGCACGAAGGTACAGACCAAATCGAGCCGGCAGATCGAGTCGCGCGCGATCGACAGCTTCCTCGACCTGAACGACGGCGACTTCGTCGTTCACGTCGCGCACGGCATCGCCCGGTTCCGCGGCATGACCATGCTCGACAAGGCGAGCGGGGGGCGCAAGCCCCCTGACGTCGAAGTCGAAGACGAGCAGCGTGCCAACGCGCAAGAGGAGTACCTGATTCTGGAGTTCCGCGGCGGCACGTTCCTGTACGTGCCGGCGACGCGGATCGACCTCGTTCAGAAGTACGTCGGTGGGCATCAGGCCGAACCGGAGCTGTCGAAGCTGCACGGCACGTCGTGGGGGCGCAAGAAGGAGCGCGTGTCCGAAGCCGTGCGCGACATGGCCGCGGACATGATTCAGGTTCAGGCCGTGCGGCAGGCGGTGCCGGGGTTCGCCTTCCCGCTCGACAGCGAGTGGCAGAAGGAGTTCGAGGCCGCGTTCCCGTACCAAGAGACGCCGGACCAGCTCTCGGCGATTACCGAGGTGAAGGGCGACTTGGAAAAGGCCAAGCCGATGGACCGGCTCATCTGCGGCGACGTGGGCTACGGCAAAACCGAGGTCGCCATTCGCGCCGCGTTCAAGGCCGTCGACAGCGGCAAGCAGGTCGCGATTCTGGTTCCCACGACGGTACTCGCGGAGCAGCACTTCCGCACGTTCGGTCAGCGGTTCGCGGAGTACCCGTTCGTGGTCGAGGTGCTGAACCGCTTCAAGAGCGCGGCCAAGCAGCGCGACGTGTTGAAGCGCGTCGCGGTTGGCGAGGTCGATGTGGTCGTGGGCACCCACCGCTTGCTCTCGAACGACGTGAAGTTCAAGGATTTGGGCCTCGTGGTGATCGACGAGGAGCAGCGGTTCGGCGTCGAGCACAAGGAGCGGTTGAAGCACATTCGCGCGATGGTGGACGTGCTGACGATGACCGCGACCCCGATCCCGCGGACCCTGCACGCCTCGCTGCTCGGCATCCGCGAGATCAGCAACCTCGAAACGCCGCCCGCCGACCGGCACCCGGTCGAGACGCGCATCACCCGCTGGGACGACAAGCTGATCCGCACCGCGATCCTGCGCGAGATGAACCGCGGCGGGCAGGTGTACTTCGTCCACAACCGCGTGCAGGACATTCACGAGGTCGCCGACCGCGTGCGCATTCTCGTGCCCGAAGCGAAGGTCGTCGTCGGGCACGGGCAGATGGACGCGCACCAGCTCGAAAAGGCGATGGTCGGGTTCGTGCGCAAAGAAGCCGACATTTTGGTCGCCACGACGATCATCGAGAGCGGCCTCGACATCCCGAGCGCGAACACCATCTTCATCGACGAGGCCGACATTTACGGTCTCGCGGACCTGCACCAGCTCCGCGGGCGCGTCGGGCGCTCGAAGGCCCGCGCCTACGCCTACTTCATCGTGGACCCGCTGAAGCTGCTGAACCCGACCGCGCAGCGGCGCTTGAAGGCCATCGAGGAGTTCACGGAACTGGGCGCGGGGTTCAAGATCGCGATGCGCGACTTGGAGATCCGCGGCGCGGGCAACATCTTGGGCGCGGAGCAGAGCGGGCACATCGCGGCCATCGGCTACGAGCTGTACTGCCAGTTGCTCGAAAACGCCGTGCGCGCGCTGAAGCACCAGCCGCCGAAGGCGGCCGTCGAGGTGACGATTGATCTGCCGTGGCCGGCGTACCTGCCGCGCGACTACGTGCCCGGTCAGAAGCTCCGCATCGAGGTGTACCGGCGGCTCGCGCGGCTGCGCGACCCGGCAAAGCTGGGCGACTTCCGCCAAGAACTGCGCGACCGCTACGGCCCGCCCCCGGACCCGGTCGAGTGGCTGCTGCGTACCACCGAAGTGCGGCTGCTGTGCGTGAAGTGGCAGCTCGCGAGCGTCCACCGCGACAACCGCGACCTCGTGTTCACGTACCGCAACGCCGACCGCGCGAAGCAACTGATCGACACGAGCCGCGGCCGGCTGAAAGTGGTGGACGAGAAGAGCGTCTACCTGCGCCTGCGGCCCGAAGATACGGACGACGCCGAAGGGCTATACAAACTGCTGCTGAGCGTATTGAAGCCGAACGCGGCGTGATGGGGCGAGAGGCGCGGCGCTCACGCTTCCGGCTCGTCGGGCCTCGCTCCCAGAGTCTTGTTCGAACGCGACCGACAACCGGGTCGCGCTGATCTTGCACCGCTCTGGCCGCCGGAACTGTTTACAAGGTCGAGATTTACGCGCGTCGCCTGTTCTTGTCCGCACAACCGACAGAGTGCGGTTTTCTGTTCTATAATAGACTCGTTGCGCAATAGCGATCGATGGCCTATTCATAGGGTTATGACGAATTACGAGAAATTGCGTCGGAAGCCGTTGTTGTTCCGCATGTTCACGGGGCTCTCGGCCGACGAGTTCGACAAG
>VGZJ01000287.1 GCA_016872595.1 Planctomycetota bacterium | reverse complement strand
ATTTCGGCGGTCACCCATTGGGTTCCTCGGTCATTTCGGCAGGAAAGAGGCAGAAACGCTGGGAATCCCAGGGTTCCGGCGCACATGCCATGCCGAAAGTCGAAGGTCATCTGGGAAATAGGGGGTGCCCCACCTTCGGGTACTCGGTGTACTTGGGGGCCGCGCCCGCGGCCTTGAGCGCCGCCACCAGTTCGCGCGACCCGGCCACCGGCACGACGGTGTCGGCGTCGCCGTGGAACGCCCACAGCGCGACGTGCGCGATGTCCTTCGCCTTGCCCACGTCGCCCGCGCCGCAGATCGGCACGCACGCCGCGAACAGGTCCGGGCGGCGCTGCACCGCGTCCACGGCCCCGTACCCGCCCATCGACATGCCCACCACGGACACACGGTCGGGGTCGACGGGGTTGTCCTTGATGAACGAGTCCACGAGGGCGAGCGTGAGCTTCAGCGGCGCGCTGACCGCGGGCGACTTGTAGCTCCCCTTCTCCCACGGCACCTCGACGAACTTCTTCCCGTCCGGGCACTGCGGCACCAGCACGAACGCCCCGGCCGCGGCGACCTCCGGGCGCGTGAGCACGCTCGGCTTCTTCTCGTTCCAGAACCACACGAGCTGCTTGTTGTTGTCGGTGCCGCGCTCGCCGGCCCCGTGCAGGAACACCACGAGCGGGTACTTCTTGCCGGCCTCGGGCGCGGCCGGCTTGAGGACGCGGTACGGCAGGGCCGCGCCGTCGAGTTTGAAGACGTGCGCCCCCGGTTCGGCGGCGAACCCGTCGGCGGCGGCGAGCGAAACGGCGGTCATAGCGAGTACCCAGCGCATGGGAGGTTCCCGGTAGTGAGGGGCGCGTTCGCGATCACACCTTGCGCAGCGTGATTGTCAGCGCGTGGCCGTCGATCTTGGCGGGCGCGGTGTGGACGCCGTCGCCGGTCAGCGGCGAATCGCCCCACTGCGTTGCCTGAACCGCGGTCGCGATGGTGTCGCGGTGCGCGGTGACGGCCTTCGCCAGTTCCGGCGCGTCGGTGTGCAGGTGCAGCGCGATCTTGTCGAGCAGGTCGAGGTTCGCGGTCTTGCGGGCACTCTGCACTTGGCGAACGATGTCGCGTGCCAGCCCTTCGAGCTTCAGCTCCTCGGTCACGCGCGTATCGATGGCGACCTGCGTGCCGCGATCTTCGACGCCACACCAGCCGTCGGCCGCGGCGTACTCGCGCGCGACATCGGCCGCGTCGAGCGTGACGCCCACCAGCGCGAACGGCTTGGCGTCGAGGTCGGCCGCGGTCAGTTTCGCGAGCGCGTCTTCCGCTTCCTTGAACTTCGCCCCGAGCTTCTTCTTGGCCGTCGTGGGGTTCAGTTTCGCGCGCACGGTCAGCAGCGGCGCGCTGCCGGTGTGGAGGCGCACGACCTTCACGTTCAACTCGTCAACGATGAGTTCCGTGAACCGCGCGACCGCGCGGGTCGCGGCCTCGGTGCCCGACACGACCAGCTCCGCGAGCGGTTGCCGCACGTTCAGCTTCGCGGCCTGACGCGCCGACAGGCCGAGCGTGATGACCGTGCGCGCCGCGGCCATGTCGTCGGTCAGCGCCGCGTCGACGAGCGATTCGTCGGCCGTTGGGAAGTCGCACAGGTGAACGCTCTCGGCTGAGCGAGGGGCGTTAGCCCCCTGTGCTTTGACGTAAAGGTTCTGCCACATCACCTCCGTGACGAAGGGCACACACGGGGCCATCAGCTTGCACAGCGTCGTGAGCGTCGTGTAGAGCGTCTGGTACGCGGCCTGCTTGTCCTTCAGCCCGTCCGCGTCGAGGTCGGTGCGCTTGCTGTGCAGCCGGTCCTTGTTGCGGCGCACGTACCAGTTCGACAGGTCGCCTTCGATGAAGTTCTCGCAGGCCAGCGCGAAGGTCATTACGTCGTAGCTCTCGTAGGCCGCGCGCGCGGCCGTAATGAGCAGTTGCAGGTTGGAGAGCAGCCAGCGGTCGATGTCCGGGCGCTCGGCCACCGGCACCGCAGGCGCGGCCGGGTCGAAGGCGTCGCCGGTGGCGTAGTTGCAGAACATCGCGTAGGTGTTCCACAGCTTGAAGAACACGCGCGAGCGCACGTCGTTCGCCGGTTCCGGGCCGAAGTTCAGGTGCGCGGCCGGGTTCGCGCGGCAGTACATCCACCGCATCACGTCCGCGCCGATGGCGTTGAACGGCAGCGGCTTCCCCTTCGGGTCTTTGATCTCGCCGCCGTTGTCGGCCGCGCTGATGAACTCGATGCTGTTGCCCGCGGTCTTGTGCATCTCGTGGCCGTACTGGTCCTTCACCAGACCATGGCCGAGAAGCGTTTTGAACGGCGGCTGGCCGTCGCTCATCATCGTGGACATCGCCAAGAGCGCGTAGAACCAGTTGCGGAACTGGCCGGGGAAGCTCTCCGTGATGAAGTCCGCGGGGTACCACTCGTTCCAGTACGCGCGGTCTGTGTTGTACTTCATCGTGCTGAACGCCACGATGCCCGCGTCCAGCCACGGGTTGCCCACGTCCGGGATGCGGGTCATGCGCTGGCCGGGGTGCTTGCGGCTCTCGATCTTCACCTTGTCCACCCACGGCCGGTGCGGGGTGTGGCCGTCGAAGTCGCTCCAGCCCTCGACCGCGCGCTCCTTCAGTTCATCGAAACTGCCGATCACTTCGAAGTCGGTGGGGTCGTTATCGTTCACCCAGATGGGCAGCGCCAGCCCCCAGAACCGCTTCTTGGAGATCATCCAATCGCCCATGTTCCACAGCCAGTCGCGCTCGCGCGCGCGGCCGTTGATGCTCTCCGGCAGGAACGTGACCTGCTCCACCACTTTCATGATGTCGCCGCGGAAGCCCTGCTCCGTGTTGCGCGGCCCCATGTTGATGAACCACTCGTCCACGAGCCGGTACAGCAGTTCGGTCTTGCAGCGCCAGCAGTGCGGGTAGCGGTGAACGTAGCGCTCGGTGACGAACAGCCGGTCCTTCGCCTTCAGCAATTCGAACACCGCGTCCGCGGTGGCGGGGTCGGCGGCGTTCTTGCCCGTGAGCGGGCCGAAGCCGTCCACGAAGACGCCGTCGTCGCCGATGGGCGCGACCGGCGGCAGGCCGTTCTCGCGGCCCCAAACGAAGTCGATCGCGCCACAGCCGGGGGCGGTGTGAACGATCCCGGTGCCCTCGGTCTCGGTCACGTCCTTGCCGCCGCTGATGACCTTGTGCGCGCGCGCCGCCGTGGTCGCGGGCCACTTGCCGCTCAACTTCGTGACCTTCGCGACTTCCTCCGGGAAGCCGTACTCAGAGTTCTGCGCCGGCAGGTCGTCGAACGGGCCTTCGTACTCGCGGCCGAGCAGTTCGGAGCCTTTGACCTCGCCGACGATCTCGTAAGAGTCGCCCTTACCGGCCTTCGACTTGAAGTGCTGTTCGATGCTGACGAGATGGGGTACGCCTTCGATCCACGAGCGCAGAGTCGTAGTTTTTGTCTTGAGACGAAGGTTCTTCACAGGGATGTCGCGCTCTCCAACTTGTAATGTGGCCTCCGGGATCAGTGACTCCTCTTCGGTTTCAGACGCGGCCATGCGATTCAGGGTGAACGCGCCTTTGGCGACGTAGTAGACCTCGCCCTTGAGTTTCACCTGAAGGTAGGTCAGTTCCGGGTTCACCGCGGCCCCGACGTTGCTCGTCAGCGTCCACGGCGTCGTCGTCCAGACGAGGAGGTTTTCTTTGAGTGACCCCGTTGCAGCCGTGGGTTCGCCGCGCGGCTTGAGCGGGAACTTCACGAAGCAGGCGCGGTGCTCGACGAGTTTGTAGCCCTCCTTCATCTCCATTTCGGAGAGGCCGACGCCGCACCGCCCGCACCACGGCATCACGTCGTAGCCGCGATAGACCATGTTCTTGCAGTGGCACTTCTTGAGGAACGACCAGATCGTGTAGTTGTTCTCTTCCGCCATCGTGAAGTACGACTTGCGCTCGTCCGGGCACTTGGCCCAGTCCGCGTCGGTGCGGTCCCAGTCCATCCAGTAGCCGAGGCGGATGCTCTGGTCGGTTTGCACGCGCGCGAACTTGTTGACGCGGTCCTTGCAGGCCTGCACGAACTGATCGATGCTGGCCTCCGTATCGCCGGGAACGAGGTTTTCGATGTCGCGCTTGCTCTTGAGGCCGAGCGCCTTCTCCACTTCCACTTCGACCCACAGGCCCTGACAGTCGAAGCCGTTTTGGTAGCGCAGCTCGTGCCCGGCCATCGCGAAGTAGCGGTTGTAGACGTCCTTGTAGGTGCGGCCCCAAGCGTGGTGAACGCCCATCGGGTTGTTGGCGGTGATGGGGCCGTCGAGGAAGCTCCACTTCGGCTTGCCGGCGTTGAGTTGCTTGCGCTTCTCGAAGGTGCCGTTCTCGTCCCAGAACTTGAGGATCATGCGCTCGAGCGCGGGGAAATCGGCGGACGTCTCGACCTTCTCAAACGGCATGGCACGACCTCGCAAGTGAACGACGAGTTCAGTTTACGAGTGACACGCGCCCCCGGCAGAGCCGCTTGCGGCTTCGCGACCGCGACCTACTTGCCCAACACCAGATCGACGACCCAGCAGCCGCGGACGTGCAGCGGCTGCGGTTCGCGGCAGTGGCTCAGCACGTCGTCGCTGTCGCACCCCGCGTCTTGCAAAGCGTCCGCCAGAACCGGCATCGCGCCGAACTCGCGCGATTCGTACATCGTCCGCGCGAGGGCGATTGCGTCCGAGGTGCGCCACGAAGGGGCGAAGGCGACCGGGCGGAAGGGGTTCCCAAAGATGTCGCGCAAAAGGTTGGAGATGGAGGCGTTAGCCTCCATTCGGCCTCCGCAGTAGCCCGCAAGTGGGAGCGGATACGATGTCATGCCGAATGCGGCACTGTGGGGCCTCTCCGCAGCACTCGCAACCGCCATTGCGATGGCAGTGTTGGTTTGCGCGCTTGGGGCATCTTCGGCATAAACTTGTGATCCAGTGAAGATGCGTGCGGCAGTTTCTGCTGTCGAAAGGTCCGTCGCGGTTGCTTGCCCGTCAGCGAACCGATCGGCAACTTCGACAGTGTTTCGAAGTCGGGAATCGAAAAGATACGCCCAGATAAGCCGACAACACCCACAAGTGAAGAGCTGTAACTTTCGCCGACCGTTTCTTGTACGTGTTCCTGGTGTGCCGTGGAAATGCCGTACCAGAAACTGCGGATGCTGATTCGTGTTCAGCCACTCTTGCTCCGTCGTCGCTTCGCCCTCCGTTCGAGAACTTACCACACCGACAGCGAGCGGCGCGGCGTGAGCCCGCCGGTAGCTGCGCAACTCAGACACGCTCAGCGCATCTCGGTTGCGTAGCTACCGGCGGGCTCACGCCGCGCCGCTCGCGCGCTCACTACTTGGGAATCACGGGCTTGAAGTCGAGCGACTTCACGAGGAACGCCCACTGGTCGGCGGTTTCCTCGATGACCTTCGCGGTCGGCTTGCCGGCCCCGTGGCCGGCTTTCGTCTCGATGCGGATCAGCACCGGGTTCGGGCCGGTGTGGTTCACTTGCAGCGCCGCGGCGAACTTGAAGCTGTGACCCGGCACCACGCGATCGTCGGTGTCGGCCGTCGTTACCATCGTCGGCGGGTACGCCTTCGGGCCGTTCTTCAGCAGGACGTGGTACGGGCTGAACTTGATCAGCTCGTTGAACTCGGCGCTATTGTCGCTGCTGCCGTAGTCGTCCACCCAGAACCGGCCCGCGGTGAACTTCTGGAACCGCAGCATGTCCATCACGCCCACCGCCGGGAGCGCCGCGCCGTACAGGTCCGGGCGCTGCGTCATGCACGCCCCGACGAGCAGGCCGCCGTTGCTGCCGCCCTGAATGCCGATCTTCTTCGGGCTGGTGTACTTCTCCTTCACGAGATACTCGGCCGCGGCGATGAAGTCGTCGAACACGTTCTGCTTCTGGATCTTGGTGCCGGCGCGGTGCCACTCGTCGCCGTACTCGCCGCCGCCGCGCAGGTTCGCCAGCGCGAACACCCCGCCCATCTCCATCCATTGCAACCGCGACACCGAGAAGCCGGGAGTGAGCGAGATGTTGAACCCGCCGTAGCCGTACAGCAGCACCGGGTTCGTGCCGTCGAGCTTCAGGCCCTTCTTGTGGGCGATGAACATCGGCACCTTCGTGCCGTCCTTGCTCGGGTAGAAGACCTGCCGCACGGTGTAATCGGCCGGCGAGAACTTGACCTTCGCCTCGCGGACCAGCGTACTCGACCCGGTCGGGATGTCGTAGCGGTAGATGCTCGTCGGCGTGGCGAAGCTGCTGAACGTGTAGAACGTCTCCGTGTCCGAGCGCTTGCCGTTGAACCCGCTGGCCGTGCCGATGCCCGGCAGGGCCACGTCGCGGACGAACTTGCCGTTCACCTCGTACACCTTCACCGCGGTCTTCGCGTCCTTCAGGTAGCTACAGATGAAGCGGTTGCCGACGAGGTCCACGCTGTCGAGCGGTTCCTTCGCCTCGGCGACAATCGTCTTCCAGTTCTGCTTGTCCGGGTTCTTGGTGTCGATGGCGATGATCTGGTACTTCGGCGCTTTGTAGTCGGTCTGGAAGTAGAACGTGCCGCCGTCGTTGCCGAGGAAGTTGAACTTGTTCTCGTGGTTGTCGATCAGCTCCACGATCTTCGCGCTCGGGTCGTCGAGGTCTTGGAACGCGACGCGCACCTTGCGGCTGGTGGTGCCGTCGCCGACGGAGACGATGAGGAACTTGCCGTCCTCGGTCACGCCGCCGCCGACGGTCCACTTCGGGTTGTCCTTGCGCTCGTAGATCAGCTTGTCCTCGCTCTGAGGGGTGCCCATCTTGTGGTAGTACAGCTTCATGTCCACGTTCAGGCTGAGGAACTTGCCGTCCTTCTTCTCCGGCTCCGGGAACCGGCTGTAGTAGAAGCCCTTGCCGTTCTTGCTCCACGACGCGCCGCTGAACTTCACCCACTTCAGCTCGTCGGTCAGGGTCTTGCCCGCGGCCACGTCGAACACCTTCCACGTGTTCCAGTCGGACCCGGCCTCGGCGGTGCCGTAGGCGATGAACTTGGCGTCGTCGCTGACCTCGAGGCCGGCGAGCGCGACGGTCCCGTCCTTCGTCCACGTGTTCGGGTCCATCAGCAGCTTCGGCTCGCCGTCGAGCGAGTCCTGAACGTAGAAGACGCTCTGGTTCTGGAGGCCGCTGTTGCGGAAGAAGAAGTACCGGCCGCCGTGCTTCGACGGGGCACCGATCTTCTCGTAGTTGAACAGGTCCGTGATCCGCGTCTTGATCGCGTCGCGCTCGGCGATGCCTTCGAGATAGCCGAACGTGACCTTGTTCTGCGCCTCGACCCACGCGGCCACGTCCTTGTTCTCGCGCACGTCGTCTTCGAGCCAGCGGTACGGGTCGGCGACCTTCGTGCCGTGGTAGTCGTCGACCGTCTCGCCCTTCTTGGTGTCGGGGTACTTCAACTTCTTGGGCTCCTCGGCGTGGGACGTGGAAACGAGAACGGCGGCGAGCGCGACGAGGGTCGCGGCCATCGCCCGGCGGGTGCGGTGCATGGGGTCGCTCCGGATGGGGAGGGAGAGGACGAAGGGGAATTATAGGGAAGTGCCCGGAGCCGCTCGCGGGTTCGCGGCCTACACCGCGTGCGCCAGCGCGCCGTGAACGGCCGCGAGCAGCGCGGCCGCACTGAAGGGCTTTTCGAGCAGCGGTTCGTCGGGAGGCAGCGGCTCCGGGGCGATGCCCGCGCCGCCGGGGAACGCGGACATGAACAGGACCGGCACATCCGCGCGCAGGGCGCGCGCGCGCAGCGCGAACTCGGTGCCCAGCGCGTAGGGCATGATCACGTCCGTCAGTACCAGATCGAAGCGCGCGGGGTCGGCGGCGAACAGGTCGCCGGCCGTGAGGCCGTCCGGGGCGGAGACGACCACGAACCCGGCGGTTTCGAGAACGGCCGTGACGAACGAGCGCACCGCGTCGTCGTCCTCGGCAACGAGGAGCGTGCGCGGGCGCTGCGCGGGCGCGCACGGGGGGTTGGTTCGGCCGTCCGTGGTCGAAAGCGGAGCCGGGGGAACCGACATCGCGCACCCAACGGTGAAGGAAAACAGCGGGGCGTGAACGGCCGCGAGTACCGTCACACAGATGAGTTATGGACGGACGGGCCCGGGAGGCAATAGACTCGTTGCGCAATAGGTGTTGGTTCAGTCGCACTTCGGCCAGACGATCCTGTGTGGTCGTTACCCGTACATCCGGTTGTGGAGTCCGGCGACGTTCTTCATCATCACCGTGTGACGACGGGGCG
>VGZJ01000286.1 GCA_016872595.1 Planctomycetota bacterium | reverse complement strand
AACCGGATGATCGACGCCTGAACCCACCCGCCGATCAGCCACGCGGCGGGGCCGCACGGGCGCCGACCTTATCGTGAAGAACATCTAATATTTTGAAAGGGAGTCGGGTTCAGGACTTGCGCGCCGCGTGCGGCCCGAAGTCGGTGCACCGCTGCCGTTGGCACATTGTGTGCTATTGAGAGAAAGCGAATAGTCGGCCCATACGTTATCTCGGCACCAACCGGCCCCCTACCCGGCTGCCGAGCATCAGGAGTGACACCACGATGTCTGCCCGTCCCCTCGTCCGTTGCGCCCTCGGCGCGATCCTCGCGCTGTGCGCGAGTGCCGCTCCCGCCCGCGCGGACTTGCTGTACATCGGTGACAGCGAACTGCCCGGCGTCTTCACCGGCTCCATCGAAGTCAAGAACGTCTCGACCACTGCCGCGGTCGTCACGATCAAGCTAACCAACACCAGCCCCTCGAGCACGCTGTACCTCACCGGCCTCGCGTTCAACGACCCGAACTCGAGCACGAAGGGGAACATCAGCACGGTGTCGTCGTTCTCGGCCTCGTACTCCCCGGCCACGGGCCAGAACTTCCGGCTCATCGGCGGTTCCACAGGCTACGTGGACGGGATCAGCACCGGGCCGTTCGGGAACCTCGACATCGGGGCCTCGGTGGGCAGCACGTGGCACACCAGCGGCATCGTGACCGACGGTCTTCAGACGGGCGAAACGGGCACGTTCACGTTCAACGTGACCGGCACCGCGATGAACCTGTTGAGCGCCGCTAACATCATGGCCGCGAAGAGCACGAGCGGTGCCGCGGGCATCGCGGTCCGGTTCCGCGACGCCTACAGTTCGGTGAACGACAAGGACTTGGCGGCGGTGATTTGCCCGCCGCCCCCGCCGCCCCCGCCGCCGGGCGTGGTTCCGGCCCCGCCGGGCCTCGTGCTCGCGGGCATGGGCTTCGGGTGCCTCGTCCTCGGTCGCCTGCGCCTCCGCCGCAAGTAAGCAAACACACCGCGCGCCGCGAACAACGGCGCGCTCCGCACGCCTTATTCGTTCTCATCCCCCCGACCGCCCCCCGGTCACGACCTCGTTGAAGGAGCACCCCGATGCGCGCCCGTCCGTCCCGGTTCCGCCTGCTCGCCGCAGCGGTCGCCGGCCTCATCCTGACCGCCGCGCCCGCCCGCGCGGACATGGTCTACATCGGCGAAAGCACCCTGCCCGGTCTGTTCACCGGCACGGTGTCGGTGACCAACCAGACCACGACCTCCGCGGTCATCACGGTCAAGCTCACCAACGTCAGCCCGGCCGCGAACGGCGGGTACATCACCGGCCTCGCGTTCAACGACCCGAACTCGACCGCGAAGGGCAACATCGGCACGGTGACATCGTTCGCCCCGAGCTACACCCCGGCCACCGGCCAATCGTTTAGCCTGCTGGGCGCGCCGACGTACAACAACAGCGTCGCGACCTCGCCCTACGGCAACTTCGACGTCGGGGCCGCGGTCGGCGGCGACTGGCTCGGCGGCGGGATGCCGCAGGACGGCCTCGCCGTCGGGCAGACGGGCACGTTCGTGTTCAACGTGACCGGCACGTCCATGCTCAACCTGAGCGCCGCGAACATCCTCGCGGCCATGAGCAGCAACGGGACCGCCGGGTTCGCGGTCCGGTTCCGCGGGTTCAAGGACGGCTCCAGCGATAAGGACATCGCCGGCGTGATCTGCCCGCCGCCCCCGCCGCCCCCGCCGCCGGGCGTGGTTCCGGCCCCGCCGGGCCTCGTGCTCGCGGGCATGGGCTTCGGGTGCCTCGTCCTCGGTCGCCTGCGCCTCCGCCGCAAGTAAGAAGTAACTGAGAACTCACGAGGGCCTAGTGTCGCGCTCGCGCGTCACTAGGCCCTTCTCGTTTCTCCGGTACCCCGCGTCTGGTACGATGCGAGACGCCATGACCGAACCGAACGGCTCCGACGACCGGCAGACGGTTCCCGCGGCCCGTCCCGACACCATCGATCACGTCCCCGAAGAGGACGCGGCTCGCACCCGCGCGCACGACGAGGTCCCCGGCACCGATACTGTGCCGGGCTCGCGGCCCGCGCACGGCGCGCCCCGCGCGCTCCCGCAACCGCCGCCCGGATACGAACTGCTCGCGGAACTCGGGCGCGGCGGGATGGGCGTCGTGTACCGCGCGCGGCAAACCACCCTCAACCGCGAGGTCGCCTTCAAGACGGTCCTGAACGCCGCCGCCGCTGACCGCGTCTCGATCGCCCGGTTCTGGGCCGAGGCCGAGGTGATGGCCGCGGTGCGGCACCCGAACGTGGTGCAGGTGTACGAACTGGGCGAACACGCCGGCGCGCCGTTCATCGCGATGGAGTACCTGTCCGGCGGGTCGCTCGCGGACCTGCTCGCGCGGGGCCGGCTCGACCCGCGCGCCGCCGCGGCGCTGGTCGCACGAATCGCGCGCGGCGTCGCCGCCGCGCACGACCTCGGCATCGTCCACCGCGACCTGAAACCGGCCAACGTGCTTCTGGCGAACGGCCGGTGTGAACCGGCCGGTGAGAGCACACACGAAGAACCAGCCGGCTCACGCAGACCGTTCGCCTTCACGCCCAAAGTCACCGACTTCGGGCTGGCGAAGCGCGGCGCGTCGGACCTGACGCACACGAACGCGGTGATGGGCACGCCGGCGTACATGGCCCCCGAACAGGCGAAGGGGGAGGCCAAGTTCGTCGGCCCCGCCGCGGACGTGTGGGCGCTGGGCGTCATCCTGTACGAGTGCCTCGCGGGCGAGCGCCCGTTCGTGGGCGGCACCGCACAGGTGCTCGGCCGGGTGCTGAGCGAGGAGCCGCCGTCCCTGCGGGCGCGGGTCGCCGGGCTGCCGCGGGCGCTGGACGCCGTCGTCGCCAAGTGCTTGGAGAAGGAGCCGACGCGCCGGTACCCGAACGCGGCGGCACTCGCGGACGATCTGGACCGGTTCGCGCGCGGCGAACCGATCAGCGCGCGGGCCGCGGGCCGCGCCGAGCGCGCGGTCATGTGGGCGCGGCGCAACCCGACCCGCGCGGGCCTGTACGCCGCGCTCGGTGCGGCCGCGTTCTTCCTGCTGATCGGGGGCGCGCTGGCGGCGCTGTGGCTCGACGCGAAGGGCGCGCGCGACACCGCCGAAGGCGCGCGCGGACGCGGTTCAGGCCCGGCTGAAGGCCGAGGCCGGGGAGCAGCGCGAGGCCGCCCTGCGCGCGGTCCTCGCCCGGACCGAGTACGCGCGGGCCGTGGACTTGGCCCACCGCGAGTACCACGCGAACAACGTCGGCCGGGCGGTCGCGCTGCTCGACTCGTGCCCGCCGGAGCGGCGCGGGTGGGAGTGGCACCACGTCCACCGGCTGTGCAACGGGCACCTGCTCACGCTCGCCGGACACACCGGGCGCGTCACCGCGGCGCGGTACAGCCCGGACGGCGCGCGGGTACTCACCGCCAGCACCGACGGCACCGCGCGGGTGTGGGACGCCGCGACCGGCAAGGAACTGTTCGCCCTCACCGGGCACACCGGGCCGGTGTGGGTCGCGGAGTACAACGCCGCCGGCAACCGCATCCTCACCGCCGGCGACGACCACACGCCGATTGTGTGGGACGCGAAGACCGGGGCGAAGGTGTGCGCGCTCGCCGGCCACACGGGCCCGATCACCGGCGCCCGGTTCGCGTTCTTCACGGTCGTCACCACCGCGACCGACGGCACCCTGCGGAACTGGAACCCGCAGACCGGCGCGCAGATCAGTTCCGACCGGGCCGCCGGCTTCACCGACCGGCGCGAGCTGCGCGCGCGCGTCGAGTCGCCGAAGGGGGACCGGATCGTGAGCCTCATGCTGTTGCGCGACGGGGCCCCGCCCCTGCCCATCGAGGAACTTCGCGACCCGGATACGCAGAAGCCGGTGCTGAAGCTCGAGGCCCCGGTAGCCGGCGAAAGCGCCGCGTTCAGCGCCGACGGCCGCAAGGTGCTGATCGGCACGCACGACCGCGAAGCGGTGTTGTTCGACGCGACCACGGGAAAGGTGCTCGTCCGGGCCCGCGGGCACACCGGCCCGGTCACGGCCGTCGGCCTGAACCCGGACGCGACCCGGTTCGTCACCGGCGGCCTCGACTGCACGGCCCGCGTGTGGGCCGCGCGCCCGCCGGACCCGGTCTGGCCCGGGCCGGGGGAGATCGCGGGGCACATTCAGAAGGTCGTCTTGAGCGCGGACGGAACGAACGTGGCGTTCACGGACGCGCGCCACCGCACGGCCGTGCGCGACCTCGCCACCGGCGCGGCGCGCGCGCTCGCGCCGGCACCCGGCGACGTCCGCGCGGCCGCGTGGGGGCCGCGCGGGGTGCGGCTCCTGACCGTCTCCGGGGCCGCGCCGACGGGAAAGGGGCCGCACCCGCCGCGCCGGTTCGTGATCTGGGACCCGGTCGCCGGCACGGAGGTCGGGGCGGGCGGAACCGACGCGCTGGTCGCGAGCGCGGACCGCACCGGTACGTACTTCGTCACCGCGCACCCCGACCGGGTGCGCGTCTGGGACGCCGCGACCGGCGCGGAGCGGGCCGCGGTGCCGTCGGCGATTGGGGCGCGGGCCGTGCGGGTGGCGGTCGGTGGCACCGGGTTCCGGGTCGCCGTTTCCGACGGGTCCGCGGTCGAAGTGTGGGACGCGCCCACCGGCACCCGGGTCCACCGGTTCGAGGCACCCCGCGACCGCGAGGTGACGCTCGAAGGGATCACGCCGGACGGCCGGTTGCTGCTCCGCTACCGCAACGACCGGACCGTTGTGCTGTACGATGTCGAGAAGGGCGAACCGGAAATCGCGATCCGCTCGCAGGGCGGCTACCCCACGGCGGTCGCGCTCAGTCCGGACGGCGCCCGGCTGGTCGCGGCCGACGACGACGAAACGGTGCGCGTCTGGGACCGGCGGAGCGGTCAGGAGTTACTCACGTTCCGCGTCCCCTATCCCGTCGTCGGGCAGTTGCTCTTCTCCCCGGACGGCCTCGCGCTCGTGGCCGTGCGCGGCACCCCGGACCGGCCGTTCGTGGTGTGGGACGCTACGCCCGTGAACCGCGCGTTCCCGCGGCCGTACTTCGGCCCGCCCAACCCGTAACCCCGATTCGCAGTTTGCAAACGCCCGGCGCGCGGGTACGTTAGGAACTACGGACCCTGCCCCGCGAGGTCGCACCATGCCCGCACCGGCCCCCCGGAACCCGAGCGCGACGCCGGCCGCACCCGCGACCGTCGCGGCCCCGGACGGCGACGAACCGCTCGCGCCCCAACTCCCCGAAGAGGAGTTCTGGGAGCGCTACAACAAGCGCCTCGAGTTCCCGCTCGCCACCGTCGCCACCGTGTTCCTTCACGTCATCGTCGGCGCGATGCTGGTCTACATCATCGTCGGCCTCATGGACCCCGGCGAGGACCGTTCCAACCCCGAACTGAAACTGATGCAGGTGGGCGGCCTCGACGACGCCGGCGAGGGCGCGTCCGGCTCCGGCGGCGTGAACGACCCGGACATCGTGCGCGACGTGAACCCGTACGACAACGTGAAGGACGTGCTGCCGACCGAACAAGCGCTCAAGGACGCGCAAGCCGACATCAAGAAGTTGGTGCTGGAAGATCCGAACGGGAAACTGCCGATCGCGGCCCCGAACGCCGCGGCCTACGCGCGCCTCGAAAAGAGCCTGCGCGACAAGTTGATGGGCGTCGGCGCGCAGAAGGGCGACGGCAACCAACCGGGCAAGGGGTTCGACGACTCCAAGGGGAGCGGGCCGGGCGGCACCGGGGCCGATTCGACCCGCGCCCGCGGCCTGCGCTGGGTGCTGCGGTTCCGCGTCGCCGGCGGCGGCGACTACATCAGCCAGCTCAAGGCGATGGGCGCGGAAATCCTCGTCCCGCTCCCGCCCGACAACAAGCGGTGCCTCATCATCCGCGACCTCGACAACCCGCGCGCGACCGACGCGACCGACGCCGACTTGGGCCGGCTGGCGCGCAAGATTCAGTTCAGCGACGCGCGCCCGGACCAAGTGCGCGACGTGCTGAGCGCGCTGAACGTGAACGCCCCCGGCGCGAAGGCGTTCTGGGCGTTCTTCCCGAAGGAGTTGGAAGAGGAACTGGCCCGCAAGGAAACCGGCTACCGCAACCGCCGCGCCGAGGACATCGAGGAAACGATCTTCCGCGTCACGATCCGCGGCGGCCGGCACGACATCGTCGTCGACGACCAGACCTTCAAGAAGTAAGGCGCGCGCGGCGCGCGAGCGGCCGGGTTCATCCCGGCCGTTCTTGGTTCTGCTGCGGCGGCGCGTCGTCCGGGGGCACGCGCGCCGCCCGCGCCGGGTCCGACGGCAGACCCGACATCAGCCGCAGGTGCTGCGCCGCCGTTAGCGCCCACACGATCACCCGGCCGGGGTTCGAGTGGTCCGCGCGCAGGTACACCCGCGTGTCGTCCGCGTTCGGACCCTGACCATCGCCGTACTCGTGCGTCCCGCCCCACACCCACATCTCCGACGGCTTCCCGTCCTCCGGGCGGATCCCGATCAGGCCCGCCTTCACGTGCCGCTCGTGGCTGTCCCACGTCACCTGCTCGGCCCGCTCGTAGTCCTTCTCCGTCAGTTCCGTGTGCGGCTCCGGCTCCGGCGGACCCGCCGCGCCCGCCCCCGCCGCGCACAGCCGCGCGACCTCGACCCGCGCCTCGCACCGCCGGCGCTCGATCTCCAACCGCGCCGCGCGGTCGCGCTCCTGTTGCGCGTTCTTGGTCAGCGCGTGCGCGGCCCGGAGCGCGAGCTTCGGGTCCGCGTCACGCACCAGCGCGCGGAGCCGGTGCAGCCCCTCCGCGTTCCCGTCGTCGAACAGCTCGCGCTGGAGCGCCGCGAGTTGATCCTCGTACCTCGGGTTGCCGCGGCACGCGCGCTTGAGGTCGTCGGTGCCCCACGCGATGGCGGCGGCGGCGTCCTCCCACGCGCGCCCGCGGGCGCGCATCTCGGCGACGCGCGTCAGGTTCTCGGCGCTCAGGTCCGGCCCGTCGGCGAACGCGGCCATACGGCACCTCATCGGTACGGGGGACGTGACCCGCGGACGCGGGTCACGATCCACAACGTGGGGCGCGCCCGTGCGGCGCGTACTGTAACCTTGAGCGATAACTGAACTTATGTCAAGTAAAGACGCCGGGATTATTCCGGTCGGTCCGCGCCCGTTGGATTCCGTCCCGCGACCCGCTATCTTCACTTCGCTGCCGCAGCGCCCCACCCCGGAAGGAGTTCCCATGCGCCCGTTCGCACTGCTCGCGCTCGTGACCACGTGTTCCCTCGTGGCCGGCCCCGGTCGCGGCGACGACGCGAAGAAGGTCAGTATCGAGGGCAACTACACCCTCGTCGGTCTGGAGGTCGGCGGGGAGAAGGTGCCCGCGGACGAGCTCGCCAAGATTCCCGTCGCCGAGAAGTCGTTCAAGATCACCGCGGACCAGATCGTCGCCACCAACAAGGACGGCAAGGACGACCCCATCACGTACAAGCTCGACGCATCGAAGACCCCGTACCTCGTGGACTTCGTGGAGAAGAAGGACGGCAAGGCGATGAAGAGCTTCGGGATCGCCAAGATCGACGGCGACAGCCTGATCATCATCGCGGTGGAGAGCGAGAAGGTCGAGGACCGGCCGAAGGAGTTCAAGACGACGAAGGACAACAAGGCCATCATGCTGACCCTTCAGAAGAAGAAGTGACGCGGCGGGGCCGTAAGAACCTAACCCCCCGGCCCCCTTCCCTGAAGGGAAGCGGGAGAACGCGCGCCAAACCTGCCGCGCGCCGGATCGCTGACCGGATCCGCAACGACGCCACCCCCTTCCCTTCAGGGAAGGGGGCCGGGGGGGTTAGGTTCTCGGCTCCGCGCGGCGTTGGCCCTTGTTCGTTGCAACCGCGCGCGCCGGTTGGTAGCCTAAACTCCGATTTCACGTCGATCCTCCCGCCCGTTCCGCGAGGCCGCTATACCCATGATCGAAGTGTCGTGCCCGAACTGTAGCGCCAAGCTCAAGGCCCCGGACGGCATGGCCGGCAAGAAGGCCAAGTGCAAGAAGTGCGGGACCGGGTTCCGCGTGCCCGGCCCCGCGCCCGCCGCGGAGAGCGCCAGCGAGGGCGCGGCCCCCAGCGTGCTGGCGATGCCGATCCCGCCGCTGCCGGACGACGACGCCACCGAAATCATGATGGCCGAGCCGGTGGCCGAACCCGTCGCGCCCGCGCCGCGCCCCGCGGCGGCCCCGGTCGCGAAGGACGTGGCGGCGCTCCCGT
>VGZJ01000285.1 GCA_016872595.1 Planctomycetota bacterium | reverse complement strand
CGCGCGTCGCCAGCGCGACCGGCAGGCAGGTCGGGCCGAGGGCGTCGGTCGCCACGACGCGCGCGCCGTCCTTCGCCGCGTCGTCGGCCTCCTTCTGGCCGACCACGAACGCGGCGCGGAACTCGTCGGCGCTCAGCGGCGCGTCGCTGGAACGCGCCCGCACCTTGCGGCACCGGTAGTTGGCCGTCTCGCGCTGCGGGTGGCACAGCGAGCCGACATCAACAAGGGCCAGTTCGCAGTGCAGGTGCTTGGCGAGAACGGCGGTGGCCGCGGCCCCGGACACCACCTCGCGGATCGCCGGGCCGATGACGGTGTCTTCGCCGGGGCCGTGGTCGGCGGCGAACAGTACGAGCCGGCGCGGGGCGGTGCCGGGCGTGAGGGTCTGTTGCAGTTCGCACAGGCGCGCGGCGGAGGCGGCCCCCGGCCAGTTGGCGGGCGCGGCGAGCGCGGCGAGGTTCGTCTGGATCGCGTCTGCGGAAAGTTCGGACATGAAGCGGCACCCGGTCGGAATGAGCGGTTGCCGCTGTTGTACCCGGCGCGGGCGGTTCGCACCACCGGCGTGCGGGCGCGCCGGGGCTAAGGGCGCACGAGGCGGCGGAGCGTACCGTACAGCGGGAGCCGCCGCCACCACGCCCGGCGCTGGAGCCGGGCGTCCAATTCGCGGACGCGCGCGGCGGCGGCCGCGATTTGCTCCTCCGCGCGGCGCGCCTGCTCTTGCGCCCGGCGGTCCTGTTCGTGGATCGCGCGCTCGCGGGCGTCACACACCGCCCGCAGCTCCGCGATAGCGGCGTCGGTCAGGTGCTTCGTGTGCGCGAGGGCCGCGGCGCGGGCGTCGCACTCGGCTTGCAGCGCGTTGCGGCGCGCGGCCAGTGCGTGCGCGAAGTGCAGCAACCGGGCCTCGTCGGTGTCGGCCGGGTACGCCCCGGCTTCCACGTCCGCGGCGGTCGCGTAGCCGAGTTCGGCGAGCAGCGGGCCGTGGAGCGTGTGGAACTGCCGCAACCGGGCGTCGGTCCAGAACGGGTCCGGGGCCCACGCGGTGCGGCCCGCGCCGAAGAACGCCGGGTCGCGCGCGCGCAGGGTTTCCTTCGGGTTCGCCCACGGCCGCGCCGGGCCGCCGACGCCAAGGGACGCGCCGATCCGCGCGAGCAACTCCGGCCCCGCTCTCACCAGTTCCTCGAACCGGATCACGAGCGTTTCGCCGCCGCGCCCCGTCCACGCCCGGTAGTGGCTCGCCCACTCGCCGTAGGCGTTGTCGCCGAGCAACAGGGACTCGAACGAACTGGTGCCGGGGTGGTACGTGTGCTGGTACTTTACGTAGCTCTTGAGCGCCAGCCGCCCGTCGCGGACCACGTAGATCGCCTTCGCGTCGTCGCGCGGCAACTGGTGCGATTTGATCAGAACCAGTTCCGCAGAGGCGAGCGCCTTCCGGTAGAACTCGTCCGGGTCGCCGTCGAGGAAGTACGAGCCGTAGAACTCGTCGCGCACCCCGTCCGGCACGCGGAACTGGTCCGGCAGCGACTCCAGCCCCTCACACGAGTCGAGGTCGAAGCACGACTTGAGCACTTGGCGCAGCAGTGTGTTGCCGGAGCGCGGGTACGATGCGAGCCAAACGAGCATAACGGCTCCCTCCGAAGCGGTACGCCCGGCAGTATCGGTAAGTTGCGCAGGCCGACTTGATGAGAGTGGGCGGCGAGCCGGGAAAAGCTATGGAACGCGCTCACGCGCCGGCGAAATGGGCAACCAGCGCAAGATCGACGCGGCGCGGGCGGCCGGTCGCGGCGTCGAGCAGCGCCCAGACCGTGCGCGCCGTTACCAGCGGTTTGTCTTCGCCGGCGCGCGCGACCTCGGTGAACCGCTCCCACGTCGCCCCGCTCGGCTCACCGACCCACGTTCGCAACAGCAGTTCTTCCCCCGCGAACGCCGGGCGCAGGTACTCGATCTCGTGCCGCCGCACGACCCACGTGAACGCCGCTTGTACGTCCGGCGGCGCGACCGCGAGCCAGTGCGCGACGGCCACATCCTGCACGAACCGCACGAACGCGACGTTGTTGACGTGGCCCTGCCGGTCGATGTCGGCGTCGGCCACGCGAACGGGCAGAACGAACTTCGGCGCGGCCATCGGCGTCCCTCGTGTGCGACCGGCGTATTCTAACTGCTCCCCGCGGCGAGGCGACCATGACCGACGCGCTCGAACGGCTCCGGTTCGCGATCGGCGCGCTGCCCGCGGCGCTCGCGCGGTTCTCCGACGCCGACGCGAGCGCCCCGCAGGGGCCGGGGCGCTGGGCCAAGAAGGAAGTCGTCGGCCACCTCATCGACTCCGCGAGCAACAACCACCAACGGTTCGTACGCGGGCAGTTGCAAGCCGGCCAGACGTTCCCGCGGTACGACCAAGACGACTGGGTGCGCGTGCAGCAGTACCGGGCCGCGCCGTGGGCGGAACTGATCGACCTGTGGCGGCTGTACAACGCCCACCTCGCGCGGGTCGCAGTGGCGATGACCGCGGAGGCCCGGCGCGTAACCTGTCGCGTGGCCGACGGCGACCCCGTCACGCTCGACGCGCTCTTCGTCGATTACGTCGATCACCTCGAACACCACCTGCGCCGGATGCTCGGCGCGTGGCCCGCGACCGGGGACCCCACATGACCGCGCTCGTTCTCGCGCTTCTCGCGCTCGCCGCGCCCGACCCCGACGTGACCGTTTCCGCGGCCAAAGCCGACGGCGGCGTTCTGGTTCACGAGGTGCGGTCGCCGTACCAGTCCGGCGTGACGCGCGTGCGCGTGCTGCTGCCGGGCAAGCCGGAGAAGGGGAAAAAATACCCCGTCGTGTACGTACTGCCGGTGGAAGCCGGGGCCGAGAGCAAGTACGGCGACGGGCTGGCCGAGGTGAAGAAGTTGGGGCTTCACGACAGCCCCGGTGCGGTGTTCGTGGCCCCGACGTTCGCCCAACTGCCGTGGTACGCGGACCACCCGACGAAGGCCGACGTGCGCCAAGAAACCTACTTCCTCAAGGTCGTGGTGCCGTTCGTCGAGAAGACGTACCCGGTCGCGGCCGACGTCCGCGGCCGGTTGCTGCTGGGGTTCAGCAAGTCCGGATGGGGCGCGTTCAGCGTGCTGCTGCGCCACCCGGACACGTTCGGCCGTGCCGCGGCGTGGGACGCCCCGCTGATGATGGACAAGCCCGGCGCGTACGGCAGCGGCGACGTCTTCGGCACCGCGGACAACTTCTCTGGCTACCGCGTTACGAAGTTGCTCGAAGACAACGCGACGAAGTTCCAGAAGGAACCGCGGCTGATCCTCACCGGCTACGGGAACTTTCGCGACCACCACAAGCGGGCGCACGAGTTGATGGACAAGTTGAAGGTCGCGCACGAGTACCGCGACGGCCCGGCGCTCAAGCACGACTGGCACAGCGGCTGGGTCAAAGAGGCCGCGGAGTTGTTACTCACCAAGCCCAAATAACGGTGCCCGCTTCCTCGGAGCGCGCCATGCGCATCGTCTTCGTTTCGGACACGCACGGTTATCACCGCCGCACCGAGGTTCCGCCCGGTGATGTCCTCGTTCACGCCGGCGACTTGACGCGCCACGGCTCGCTCGATGACGTCGAGTTCTTCAACGAGTGGCTCGGCACTCTGCCGCACCCGCACAAGATCGTGATCGCCGGTAATCACGACTTCTGCTTTCAGGAACAACCGGCGGAGGCCCGCGCGCGCCTCACCAACGCCACCTACCTGCACGACGAGGGCTGCGAGGTCGCGGGTCTGAAGTTCTACGGCAGTCCGTGGACGCCGACGTTCTTCGACTGGGCGTTCATGCTGTCGGACGACGAACTGGCGACGAAATGGGCCGCGATCCCGGTGGGCCTCGACGTGCTGGTGACGCACGGCCCGCCGTTCGGGGTGCTCGACTGGACGAACCGCGACGAGCACGCCGGGAGCCGCACGCTGCTGGAGCGCGTGCGCGCGGCGCGCCCGCGGGTCCACGTGTTCGGCCACATCCACGAGGCCGCCGGTCGCCTCGACCTCGACGGCACCACGTTCCTCAACGCCAGCACGCACATGGGCCGCGGCGCGGGCGTCGGGATCGAACTGGACGCGCGACCGACCGCGCACGACTGACGTTCCCGCGGGGCGGCGCGCCGCTACAATCGACGCTCCCGGTCGGAGCGCGTTATGCGGGTGCCCGAGTTCGCGACGGTGTGCGGCGTGGACTTCTCCGGGGCGCGGCTCGCGGGGCGGAACATCTGGGTCGCCCGCGCCGAGTGCCGCGCCCGCGGGCGGCTCGCGCTGGTCGCGCTCGACCCGCTCGCGGCGCTGTGCGGCACCGCCGCGCGCGCCCCGTGCCTCGCAGCCCTCGTGCAACTGGTGCGCGACTCCGACGCCGCGCTCTGGGGCTTCGACTGCCCGTTCGGGCTGCCCCTCGACCTGTTCCCGCCGGGCGCGACGTGGGCCGACCAGTTCGCGTTCGTCGATCAGTACGGCGACGACGAGGCGTACCAGTGCGGCCTCGACTGCGTCGCGCGCACCACGCGCCTGCCGCCCGGCCCGCTCCGCTCCGCCCTGCACTGTCGCCGCCAGACCGACGCGGACGCCAAAGCCCCGTTCGACGCCTTCCACTACCGCATGATCTACCAGACGTTCTTCGGGCTGCGCGACGTGGTGCGCCCGCTGGCCGCCGCGCCCGGCACCGCAGTCCTGCCGTTCCAGTACCGGAAGCTGCCGCGCGCGAAGCGCGTGCTGGTGGAGTGCTGCCCGGCGTCGGTGCTGAAGCGGTACGGGTTGCCGCACCAGAACTACAAGCAGCCGAAGGGCGGGCCGCTCGCGCGCGTGCGCCGGCACACGCGCCACGCGATCTTGGCGCAGTTGGGAACGTGGGTTGCGCTGGGCGACCGACACACGCGCGCCGTGATGCGGAACCCCGGCGGCGACGCGCTCGACGCGGTGCTGGCCGCGGCCGGCGCGCTCCGCGGGTTCCGCGCCGCCGACCACGCCACCATCGCGCGCCACCCGCGGTTCCCGCGCGAGGGCTACATGTACTTGTGACCGCTACTCCGCGGCCATCTCGTCGGTCAGGTTCGCGTCGGTGAACACGTTCTGCACGTCGTCGTGGTCGTCCAGCGCGTCCATGAACCGGATCACCTTCTTGCCCACCTCGACGTCCACGTCCTTCTGCGCCTTCGCCAAGAACTTGACCTCGGCCTCGACCGTTTCGACGTTGGCCCCCTTGAGCGCCTCGAGCACGGTCGTGAACTTGGCCGGTTCGCAGGTGATCTCGAAGGTGTCGTCGGCGCGCTGGAGGTCGTCGGCCCCGGCGTCGAGCGCGATCCCCATGAGCGCGTCCTCGTCCCCGTGCTTGGTCGCGTCGATGACGAACAGCCCCTTGCGCTCGAACAGGTACATGACGCTGCCCGGCTTGCCCGGCTCGATGCCGGCGCGCTTCTCGAAGATCTGCCGGATCTCGCCGTTGGTCCGGTTCCGGTTGTCGGTCATCACCTCGACCAGCACCGCGACCCCGTTCACCATGCCCTCGTACACGATCTCGTCGAAGGTGACGCCTTCCAACTCGCCGGTGCCGCGCTTGATGGCGCGCTCGATGTTGTCCTTCGGCATGGAGACCGCGCGGGCCTTGTCGATGGCGTAGCGGAGCGGCAGGTTCATGGCCGGGTCGCCGCCGCCGTTCTTGGCCGCGATGATGATGTACCGGCTCAGCTTGCTGAACAGCTTGCCGCGCTTCGCGTCCACCACGGCCTTGTGCCGCATGATGTTCTTCGCGTGGCTGTGACCTGCCATGTCCCCGGTCCTCTCGGTATGAATCAGATTCGGTCAGTATAGCGGAACCGCGGGGGTGCGGACGGGGCGCGCCGGCCGCACAACCCTAACTGTCGGCCCGTTGCGCACTTCCGCTATCTTCGCTAGCACCGGCGCGGAAAGAATGCTACTGTTCGGAGCGTAGCATTCCGTGGGAACGGGCCGCGCGCGCGCCGGTGGGCATGATTCCGCCCCGCGCCCCCGGTCGATGTAGGCCAGACGCGGGCGAACCGTTCGGCGTTCCTGCCCGCTCTCAACGCTCCACGAGGGCGCGATGCGCCGCTGGCGACTCCTCAACCGACTGCTGCGCGCGCCGCGCCCGCGCGACCGGGACCGGTGCATCCTCGTCGTCGAGCAACTCGAAGCCCGCGAGGTTCTTTCGCCGGTGGTGGTCGCCCCCAGTTCGATCCAGACCCTTGAGGACGTGAGCGCCGCGTTCAGCGCCAGCGCCGCCTTCTTCGTCTTCGAGGACAGCGAGGGCAACTTCGGCCAGAACTATGTCGCCACCCTCGCGGCCACCAACGGCGTTCTGTCCGTGGACGAAAGCACCGCGATCAGCCTGAACGTCAGCGTCGCCAACAACGGTACCGCGGCCGTCACGCTCACGGGGCAGGTCGAAGACCTGACCTCGCTGCTCATCAGCCCCGGCATCACGTTCGCGCCCACGAGTTTCTTCAGCGGTGAGGCGAGCGTGGCCGTCACGCTCACGGACCCGCTGAGCGGCGAATCCGACACCGCTTCCGCGCTTGTGCGTGTGTCGCCGGTCGCCTCGAACGCCTTCGTGGCCTTCAACGCCTCCGACGAGGTCTGGGCACCGGCCAGCGGGTTCGCGTTTCCGCCGGGGTTCCTGTCCGTTCAGAACTGGCCCGACGCCGACGGCTCCAAGCGCGTCACCGTTATCATCCAACTGGACGCCGATTCGCTCGACGGGTTCGCGCTCAGCGCGAACGGCGTCCCGATCACGCCGGACGAACCGGGCCAGTGGCGCGTGAGCGCCACCACTCCGGACGCGCTCGCGGCCCTGCTCGATTCGCTGGTGCTGACGCCGCCCGCCGGGTTCACCGGCCGCGCCACCCTGTTCGCCTTCGGCAACACCCGCGACGAAGCGACCTTCACAAGCGCGCCGACCACGGAAGCGGACACGAGCGGCCTCGGCGGAACCGGCGCGTTCCTGCGGTTCTTCCGAGGCGGCAGCGCCACCACGCCGACTGCGTTCGGGCAAGAGGGGAACTCCATCGACCTCGGCGGGCGGTACGTCGCGAGCGCCCCCGACGAGATCGACGGCGACACGCACACCCTCACGCTGTCCGTCACGAGCGGCGCGCTGGGCTTCGACACCGGCGCGGCGACCGCGGGGTTGGGCGTCGGCGGCAACGCCACGAGCGTCACGCTCGTGGGGACCGTCGCCGCCATCAACGCCTTCCTCGCGACCGCGGGGAGCGTGACGTTCACCCCGCCGGACGAGAACTTCTCCGGCACGGTCCCGCTCACGATCACCCTGACCAACCAACCGGGCAAGCGGTTCTTCGACGAGGGCCAAGGCGAAGGGAGCATCAGTGGCCCCGGCGGGCCGGGCGGCTCGCGCAACCTCGGGACCGACGCGCCGAGCGCCTTCAGCGGCACGGCGCTCGTCTCGGTGGTGCCGGTCGCGGACCGCGTGTTCCCGTCGGCCGCCGACGCCACCACGACACAAGACCAGCCGGTCGCGCTCGCCGTCGCGCTCTCGGCGCTGGTCGATACGGACGGCTCGGAATCGGTGCTGGTGCTGATCGAGGGCGTGCCCGCGGGCGCGACGTTCGACCGCGGCACGGACCTCGGCGGCGGGCAGTGGGCGTTCGCGCCCGCGGACCTGCCGGGCCTCACGTTCACCCCGCCGCCCGGCGCGACCGGCACCTTCGCGCTCGTCGTGAAGGTGATCGTAACGGACGCCGCGCCCGGCCTCCCGTCGGACAGTGCGACCGAGGCCGACGAGTTCACCGTGACCGTGACCGCGGACGTGCTGCCGCCGGACTTCGACGACCCGGACGAGGTGTTCGAGGACGACGCGCCGGTGAGCGAGACCGATTTCGACGAGGTCGAGTTCGAGGACGACGAGGAGAGCGAGGACGCCGGGCCGGTGGGGGACGAGGAGCCGGAAATTTTCGGCGCGTACACCGGGGCCACAACGAACAGCTTGGTGGGGGGGCAGAGCCAAGTGGGGGCGAACGACGTGCCCGCGGGCACGGTATCGTTCTTCGCGCCGGCCGAGCCGCCGGTGCCGAGCTACGGCGCGGGCGAGAAGCACCCGCTGCCGCCGGTGCTGCCGCTCGACCAGACGCTGCCCGTGGCCGGGTTCTCCGAGTCCGGCGGGGACAGCATCGCGCTCGTCGACAAACTCTATCGCGACGCGACCGTTGCGGTCGCGCCACCCACGGTGTCGTTCGCGCCGGCGGAGGCCGTGCCCGACGAGGCCGCGCCGCGCGCGGCGCTCGCGCTCGTCGTGGAACCGCCCGCG
>VGZJ01000284.1 GCA_016872595.1 Planctomycetota bacterium | reverse complement strand
CGCCCCGTCGTCACACGGTGATGATGAAGAACGTCGCCGGACTCCACAACCGGATGTACGGGTAACGACCACACAGGATCGTCTGGCCGAAGTGCGACTGAACCAACACCTATTGCGCAACGAGTCTATTACACCTATCGCTCGCATCAGACAAACGAGCTGTATTGGGACAGCGTGATCTACGGTAAGCGACGGACGCGACCGCCCGAAGAAATCTTGACGACCGAGCGCGAGCGGAGCTGGCAAGCGGAACTGCTATTCGAGCGCCGGGACGGGACACGGGCCGTGGTGTTGGCGACAGCGGGAGCCGTGGTTTCGCTCATCATCTTCTGGATTCACTGGCTCATCGCTCGCAGGGCGCGGCGCGACGAGCGCGGGACCGAGTTGGTCAACCTGCGGCGTCCTTTCCTTCTGGCATCCGCAACGGTCTTCGGGCTGAGTTGCTCGTGTTGTACAGGGCTAGTGGGCGGACTGCTGGCGGGGGCGCTGGACGACTATCCGGCCCGGTACGAGGAAGAGTATCGTGCGGTCAACCCGATCTTGGCGGATCCGGCATTCGCCGGAATCGAAATCCGTCCGATATCCAGCGGGGGTATCGAACTGTCGGGCGTGGTACCCACGGAATCAGACTTGGAGCGCCTCCGGGCACAGGTTATTCGAGCGCTGGGCGAGCAGCGCGGTACGCACGCCACAAGTGCAGTGCAGGTGCGTCAAGCCGTCAACCCGCCACTCGCTCGGTAAGTCGATTCACGAGGGACGTACCGCCAACTTCGGCGCATCATTTCACGACAGGAGCTTTCGCCGTGGCGCTTCGCATCGCAGTTCTGGTATTGTTCGCCGCGCTCGGGGTGTCGGGGCAAGGGCGGCTGGGCGCTGCGCCGCCCGCGGCGGACCCGGACCCGCAAGACCTCGTCAAGCAGGTCGTGAAGGCGGCCGGCGGCGAGGACAAGTTGCTGACCCTGTTTCAGTTCCGCGAGCGCGTCCTCATCACCGCGACCCCGGCGGCACCCGTGGCGAAGGACGAGAAGGGGAACCGCACGTCCGTCGTCCGGGTCGGCGGCGACTGGTGGATCGACACCGCGAAGCGCGACAAGGACAAGGTGCGCGTGCTGTGCTGGGCGTGGAGTCTCCGCATCCTGCTCGACCCCAAGTCGAAGGTTCAAACGGTTCCCGAGGTTCGCGTGGCCGACCGGCCCGCGTTCGGGCTGCGCGTGACCGGGACCGTCAAAGACCCGATCGACCTGTACTTCGACACGGAAACGAAGCGCCTCGCCGCCATCGACTACACCGACACGCGGCACGTCTTCAGCGACTGGCGCAAGACGGCCGAGGGCCACCAGTACCCGGCGCACGTGACCGGGTTCCGGTTCAAGAATCGGGCGACCGGCGCGCTCGAAGACAAGCAGTGGTATCAAACGGACATCCTCGAACTGACCCCGCTGAAGGAACTGCCCGCTAAACTGAAGCCGTAGCCCGGCGCGGGTGCGCTGTTCTGCAGAAGGAGTGGTACGCCGTGACCAACCGAATCGGACTGCTGTGCCTGCTCGCGGTGGTGAGCGCGTCGGGGTGCGGGCGGAAGGACACAGCGCCGCCGGCCGACACGCCGCCCGGTGACACGCCGAAGCAGGGCACACCCGTTGACCCACTCGCGCTCGCCGAGTTCAAGAAGTTCGAGGGGACGTGGGTAGTCGTCGGCGCGAAGATCGACGACGACAATTTGGAGAACCAACTCGGGATCGAGTACACGTTCGCGGCCGGCAAGCTGACGCAGCGCAACAGCGAGGGCGTGCTGGACACGGCGCGCGTGGTGCTGCAGCCGAACGCGCGGCCCAAGGCGGTCGATCTGATTTCGGACCACCTGCGCGAAGGGGAGTCGCCGGCGCTGTTCATCTACGAGTTCACCGGCGACACGCTGCGCCTGTGCCGCGGCGACGAGACGCGCCCGACCGCGTTCACCGGCAAGGAACTGTTGGTACTCACGCTGAAGCGCAAGAAGTGATCGCGGCGCGGCCCGCGCGGAGTGCGCTCCAATTCCGCGCGCGTCGCGCCCCTCTTGTGCGCGCCTACACGGTCGGGATGCGGTACGGGGCCAGCAATTGGTGGACGACGGGCGGCACCAGCAGCCCGCGGGCCAAGCTCCACGACCACGTCTTCGTGTCGGCCCCGCTGGTGCGCTCCAGCAACATCTGGTGTCCCTGATCGGCGAAGGTTTTGGCCTGCCGGTACCAGTGCCCGACGAGCTGGCCGAAGGCCTCCTTCACCGGGGGCGGGACCGCGCCGGTCGCGGTCGCGTACACCACCTGCACCGCGCCCGGCCAGTCGGTGCCCCGGCGCGGCAGGAACGGCCCCACCAGCGACCGGATCAGTCCGCGGTGCCCCAACACGATGTAGGTGGTCGGGTCGCGCACGGTCTCCGCCCCGAACGCGCGGAGCGGATCGACCTTCACGCTGGTCAGGGCCGTGAGCGGGAAGTTCTGGAGGAACACCACGTCGTGCCCGGCCGAGTGCGTCTCGGTGAACGTGCCGCCCTCGAACGCGCGCCCGGTGAACAGCCCGACGTACGCGTCGGCCCCGTCCATCAGCTTCGTGAGCAGCGCGTCGTCAGTGGTCACCGTCACCATCAGCAGACTTTTCACGTTCGCGAGTGTGTCGAGCATGGGAAGGCTCCTGTTGAAATGAGCAAGCGGCGCGGCGTCGGCCCGCCGGTAGCGCACAACTACCGGCGGGCCGACGCCGCGCCGCTCGCGCGCCGGTTAGAACGTCTTCTTCAGCGCGCCGATGACGACGGCGAGGCCGAGTTCCGCGGTGGACCCGGTCAGGCTGGCGGCGTACCGCACGTACCGCGCGGTGCGCTCGAACCGGATCACCTGTACGTTGTTCGCGGCCGTGACCGCGGCGAACGCCGCGCCGGAGATCGCGCTCCACGAGCTGCCGTCCGCGGACTGCTCGACGCGCCCGGTCCACGTGTTGCTCTCTTCGAACGCGCCGACGTGCTGGACCGCGAAGCACGGGCCGTCCGACGAGATCATGTCGAGGGTCGAGCCGTTGAACGCCGACCCGTACGTGTTCGGGTACACCGCGGACTGTACCGACCCGGCCGACGCGAGGTCGTTGATGTGGGTAGACATGGGAGGTTCCTTGTAGGGATCAGAAAAGGGAGAACCGAGGAGCGGGCCGCGGGCGGATTGTTGATTGCAGATTGGTGATTGATGATTGAGAAGGCACCCAACGCGCACGGCCTGTTGCCGTTCAATCGTCAGTCACCAATCTGCAATCAACAACCGTTACCCGACGACCAACTGGTCGCACAGCACGAAGCTGGCGGCGCGGCGGGGGCCGGCGTCGATGTGCTGGATGCCGCGCAGGTACGTCATGTCGTTCTGGAGCGCCGTGTCGCCCAACCCGCTGGCGAGGAACTCCATCACGCCCATGCGCGCCACGACCCAATCCGGGAAGTAGCCGAGCAGCATGTACGTCAGCGCGCTCGACGCGCCCTTCGTGCGCGCCGCGCTCACCTGCGCCGACCGCACGACGCGGGTGCCGTACAGTTCCGCCGGCGGGCCGCCGCTCGCGGCGCGCATGTCGCGGAACAGGAACGCGCCCTTGCCGTCGGCCGCGCTCACGGCGTCGGCGCGCCGGTTCATCAGGGCCGCGAACATCGCCTTGCGCAGCACCCACGCGGTCGGCGCGTCCACCGCGTCCGGCAGCTTGCTCTCCATCAGGGCCACGTCCGCCGGGGTGAACGTGTCGCCGTTCGCGCCGGTCGTGCTCGCGGTGTGCGCGGTGATGTCGCTGTACGTGATCAGCCCCTTGATCTGCGTGCCGCCGGTGCCCTCGAGCATCGCGAGGTCGGCCTTGAGCGCCGCGGCGCGGGCCATGTCGAGCCGCACCAACCCTTCCGCGCTGGGGCTGGCGAACCGCAGCAACTCGTTGTTGATCTTCACGAACACGCCGAGCTTCTTCGCCTGCAGGTCGAGGTTCCCGGTGGTCGGCTGGCTCTCGGTGATCGCGCTCCCCTCGCCGACCCAGTACGCGGTGCTGGCCGCCGTCAGCTTCGGGAACTGCACGCGGCCGTTGGGCGGCAGCGCCACCTCGCGCGCCCCGGCGGTCGCGAACACTTCGAGGCTGCGCTGCAGGTCGATCAGCTCGCCCAGCATCGGCAGCGGCACGAACGAGCCGCCCGCGGTGTCGGTGGCCGTGCCCAGCGCCTTGCGGTGCGGGTTCAGCCGCCGCCCGATCCAGTCGGCCTCGTCCGGGTCGAACTTGGCCGCGTGCGCGGTCATCTTCTGGTGCAGCTCGTCGCGCAGCCGCTGGCCCTGCGGCTCGAACACCGGCAAGTGCGCGCTCGCCAGCGGCACGAGGAACGACTGCTGTCCGTGGTGCGGCGAGAACCCGTATCCGGCGTACAGGTCGCGGAGTTGCTGGTGCGCGTGGATCTCTTCCTTCGCCTGATCCGGGCCGACGAACCCGAGCGCGAACGCCGCGGCCTTCAGCACGCTGTACCCTGCGGAGTCGGCGCACACCGGCCCCGACGTGACCCACGGCACGCGGCGCTCGACCCGCGTCGCCTTCTCGACGGCCGAGGTCGCCTGCTGCTCGATGAACGAAACCAGTTCGTCCCGCGACTGGAACTTGCCCGCGGGGAGTGTGGCGGTGGACATGGGAACCTTTCGGATGGGGAATGGGTGGAACAGGAAACAGCGAGCGGCGCGGCGTAAGCCCGCCGGTTGTTTTTCGTTCACACCGGCGGGCTTACGCCGCGCCGCTCGCTTCAAACCAACTCGCTCATCACGTCGAACGCGCGCCAGAACTGGCCGCCGCGGTCGTCGGGCACGTGCGCCAGCCAGTCGCGCAGCGCACCGGCGCGGACCAAGCCCTTCTGAAGCGCGACCGTGAGCGCGCCGGGGTTCTCCGGGATCGGCACCGCGGAGTATTCGAGCAGGTCCCACTCGGCGACGTGCAGGGACGCGGGGCCGTCCGCGCGCGGGACGCGCCGCGCGCGCCGCGGCACGAACCCGATGGACCAGCCCCGCAACACGTTCTGCTCGTACAGCTTGAACAGGTCTTCCGCGAACGGCACGCCCTGCGCGAACCGGGTCTCGGCGACGACGCGCCGCGGTTGCACGTCGAGCCACGCGCACGAGCCGATGGGCGGCACGCGCACGCGGTCGTGCGCCCACAGCACGACGGGGTTCAGCATGAACTCGTCGAGGTTGCGCAGGCCGGTCGGCACGATCACGTCGCCGGCCCGGTCGGGGTCGATGGTCGTCACGACGCTGCGCACGCACATCTTCGCGCCGTCCACGTGCAACGTGCGCGCGCCGGGATCGGCCCGAATGGTGGGACTCATAACGGCTCCATTTCGTGGAAGGAAAGAGAAAGCAGAGACGAGTTTCGACAGGATCACAGGATGAAAGAGGATCAGAAGAGACCGCAGTTTTCATCCATCTCGTTCATCCTGTGATCCTGTCGAAACGTCGTTCTTGCCTTCGCGGTCGAGGTCGCGCGGCAGGATCGGCTTGTCGAAGCGCGGGTCGGGGAACGGGTCCAGCCCGCGGCTCTTGCGGATCTCGTTGAACGTGCGCAGGCCGAGGCGCGCGTCGAGCTCGTCGTCCTTGCGGCGCTGGTCGAGGTTCCGCGGCGAGCAGTCGGGGAAGCTCACCACCGCGTCCGGCCCGTACCGCCCGGCGAGGTCGCGCGTCAGCGCCTGACCGATCAGGTCGAGCTTCGGCTGAATGGTGCCCTCGCAGAACATCACCCGCGCGCCGAACCAGATGTCCGCCCCGAGGCCCATGTTCTCGACCACGCCGGTGATCGGTGGCGGCACGCGGAACACCGCGAGGATCTCGTCGCGCGTCATCTTCGACGAGTTCAGGAAGTCCATCTCCGCGGGCGTCAGTGTCCACGGACTCGCCTTCAGCCCCTGTTCGAGCACCAGCGGCCGGTGCCAGTTGTCGCGGCCCCCGAACTTCGCACTGATCTTCTCTTCGAGCCGCGAAACCGTTTGGTCGGTCAGCATCTGCTCGGTGTGCAGCACGACGCCCGGCCGCTGCCCGGCGAGGAACGTCTGGTACCGCGACTTCAGCAACTCGGTGTTGGCGTCCACCGTCAGCGCGTTGGCTTGAAGCGGCGACAGGCCGTAGTGCGGGTCGAGCGGGTTCGGGTACTTCAGGTGAATGATCTCGTCCGGGCCGAACGACTCGGCCGGCACGCCGGGCGCGGCCACCTGATACTCCTTCACGTACCGCGTGCGGTCGGGCACGATCTTCACCCACGGCGTCGGCACCAGCCAGATTTCGCCCGGCGTCGAGAGGCGCGTGTCGCCCACGCTCTGCGGCGCGACGTACCAGAAGCAGTTGCCCGTCAGTTCGAGGTACACGACGGTGAGGTACCACAGCTCCCACGGCGTGAGCCACGGGTTCGGGCGGTCGAGGAGCCGGCACAGCGGGTGCGTGTGCGGCAGCGCGCTCTGTTCGTGTTCGGCTTGGCCGGTGTTCAGGTACAGGAACGGCTTGTGCCGCGCGGCCTCTTGCGCGATGGCGTTCACGGCCGCGTACACCCACGAGCGGTAGTTGCGGAGTTGCTCGGCGGGGTCGTCGTGCCACCACCCGGCCGCGGGGTACGGCGGCGCGAACACCCCGGCGATCTTCGGCGGCGGCACCTTCGGCGCGGGCGGGCGCAGCGCCTTGAACAGGCGCGAGAACAGCGGCATGGCGGCCTCCGGGAATGACGAACGGCCGGGGCGAGCCGGCCGATGTGAGGGTGAACGCGGGCGGCGCGGCGCTACGCCGCGGGGTCGTCGGCGCGGTCCGCGGGCGGCAACAGCGCGCCCACGGGTTGCGGCGCGTCGGCCTTGCGGTACCCGAGGCACCGCAGGATGTGCAGCACCTCGCGCCACGTCGGGTACCGGCGCTGGAACCGCTTCTGGTACGCGGCCACGGCGAGCAGGAACTCGGTTTCGTCCGCGGTCATGTCGCCCCCGTCGAAGAACGTCGAGTACGAGGTGTAACTGTGCCAGAAACTCATGCGGCGCTCCTTGCGCGCCCGCGCGCCGCGCGAGACGGGACCGGGCGGGGGCACCGGGGCCATGCGGCCGTGCCCGGGCGCGCCCCGCCCGGCGCGAGGAGTGGCTGCCCCGGCCGCGGTGGTACGTGTTACGAAGTACACTACTGATAATGAGTGATCCACTCGGAAAAGTCAAATCGCGCGCGCGGATTTTTCCGCCCGTGCCGGTAACATGGGCTACGGGACGCGCGCCGCTCGCGCGGGGAGGACTCGCATGATTCGCTTGATTTTCGTGGCACTCGCGGGGCTACTGGTCGCCGCGCCGGGGCGCGCCGACGGGCCGCCGAAAAAGCGCGAGAAACCTAAGTACGAGTTCCGCGAGGACCACGACCCCAACGGGATCGGCAAGTTCTACATGAACCGCGAGATCGCCCACGTCATGGGCTACGGCGCGGCCGGCTGGCTCGAGCGCAAGGAGCGCATCAAGGAAGAAGACCCGGAGAAGCTCGTCAAGGCGCTCGGCATCAAAGAGGGCATGACGGTCGCCGACGTGGGGGCCGGCAGCGGGTACCACTCGTTCCTCATCGCGCCGCTCGTCGGGGCGAAGGGCAAAGTGATCGCGTCGGACATTCAACAGGAGATGCTCGACCTCATCACCAAGAAGGCGAAGGCCAACAAGGTGACGAACGTCGAGACCGTGAAGGGCACGACCACGGACCCGAAGCTCCCAACCGGCGCGGTGGACCTCATCATCATGGTGGACGTGTACCACGAGTTCGAGTTCCCGTTCGAAATGACCGAGAAGATGGTAGACGCGCTGAAGCCGGGCGGCCGGCTGGTGTTCGTCGAGTTCCGGCTCGAGGACGACAAGGTGCCGATCAAGCTGGTCCACAAGATGAGCGAGCGGCAGGTGGTGAAGGAGATGGTGCCGTTCCCGGAGATGGAACACACGAAGACGTTCAAAGACCTGCCGTGGCAGCACGCCATCATCTTCACGAAGGCGGACAAGAAGAAGTAGTGGGCAGTGGGCAGTGGGCAGTGTTTCGTTCGCCCCTACGGGACGGACGCTAAACGTTGGGTGCCCTCTGTCCTCTGTCCTCTCTTCTTCTGCCCACTGCCCACTGCCCACTGCCCACTGCCTACTGCCCACTATCCACGGGTGTGGTACACTAGACTCGTTGCGCAATAGGTGTTGGTTCAGTCGCACTTCGGCCAGACGATCCTGTGTGGTCGTTACCCGTACATCCGGTTGTGGAGTCCGGCGACGTTCTTCATCATCACCGTGTGACGACGGGGCG
>VGZJ01000283.1 GCA_016872595.1 Planctomycetota bacterium | reverse complement strand
AGGCGAAGAGGGGGTTCGTGCTGTTGCCGCGCCGGTGGGTGGTGGAGCGCACGTTCGGGTGGCTGGGCCGGTTCCGCCGGTTGGCCCGCGACTACGAACGGTTGACCGAGACGCTCGCGGGCTGGCATTGGCTCGCCTTCCTTACGCTGCTGCTCCCCAGACTCGGACTCAATAGTGCATAACTGGCTCTAGGGTGAGCCAGAGTGAACGACTTGAACCTTTTCTTCTCGTTTAGCCGCGACCCGAAGGGGAGTGTGAGGTTTATATGGCACGCACCCCGCGCATGGCCCAGATCGAGGCGATGCTGGCCGACGACCCGGACGACGCCTTCCTGCGCTACGGCCTCGGCATGGAGCACGCCAGCGCCGGCGACGACGCCGCGTGCGTCGACGTGCTGCGCGACCTCATCGCGCGCAGCGCGGCGAACCCCTACGTGCCCGCGTACCTCCAGTGCGGCCAAGCGCTCGCGCGCCTCGACCGCGCCGCGGAAGCGTGCGCCGTCCTCCGGGCCGGCGTTGAAGCCGCCCGCGCCGCCGGCGACACTCACGCGCAGGGCGAGATGCAGGGGCTACTGCTGAGCCTCGAATAGGAGACCGATCATGTCCCGCCTTACGGCCGCTCTCTGCGTCCTCTGGGTTCTCGGCGGTGAAGCGTCCACGCGCGCGGACGACACCTTCAAGGAGATCGATGCCGCGGTGGAGGCCGCCGTCACGCGCGGCGAGTGCCCGGGCGCGGTCGTCGTGATCGTGAACCGCGACGCCGTAGTGTACCGCAAGGCGTTCGGCAACCGCGCGCTCAAGCCGGCCGCAGTCGCCATGACCGCCGACACCGTGTTCGACATGGCCTCGCTGACCAAGCCCGTCGCCACCGGCACCGCGGTGATGCTGCTCATCGAGCAAGGGAAGCTGAAGCCCGCCGACCTCGTGAGCACGCACTGGCCGGCGTTCGCCGCGAACGGCAAGGACAAGGTCACGGTCGAGCACCTGCTCCTGCACACCTCCGGGCTGACCGCCGACAACGCCCTCGCGGACTATGCCGACGGCCGCGCGAAGGCGCTGGAGCGCATCGCCGCGCTGAAGCTCGAAGCCCCGCCCGGCACGCGGTTCCGGTACAGCGACGTCGGCTTCATCGTGCTGGGCGAACTGGTCGAGCGCGTCGGCGGCGCGCCGCTCGATGCGTTCGCGCAGAAGCACGTCTTCGGCCGGCTGAAGATGGCCGACACCGGGTTCAACCCGAAGGACACGAAGCGCGTCGCCCCCACCGGCCCGCGCGACGGGAAGATCATTCTGGGCGCGGTCCACGACCCCCGGGCGTACAGGTTGGGCGGCACGGCCGGGCACGCGGGGTTGTTCGCCACGGCCGACGACCTCGCGCGCTACTGCCGCATGTTGCTCCGCGGCGGCGAACTCGACGGCGCGCGCGTCCTCGACGCCAAAACCGTGAAGCTGTTCACCGACGCGCACCCGGTGACGCTGATCGACAAGGACAAGAAGGAAACGACGGGCGCGCGCTCGTTCGGCTGGGACGTGGACACGGGCTATTCCGGCCCGCGCGGGGACGTGTTCAAGAAGGGCGCGGGGTTCGGCCACACCGGGTTCACCGGCACCAGCGTCTGGCTCGACCCCGCGACACAAACCGCCGTGATCGTGCTGACCAACCGCGTCCACCCCGACGACAAGGGCAACGTGATCGCCCTGCGCCGCAAGGTCGGCACGCTCGCCGCGCAAGCCGTCGCGAAGAAGTGAAGGTAGAAGAGTTTTGACAGGATCACAGGATGTGAAGAGTTCTCTTGGTAATCCTGTCTCATCCTGTGATCCTGTCAAAACTCTTCTACCTTCCTCTGTGGTCCCCGCGGTGAATCCGCTTCCCACTTCAGCGCTTCTCGTTCCAATCGGGGTTGGCGTACTTCTCCGCGCGGATCACCGCGGTGCGGGCGCGCTCGGCGGCGGTCCACTCGCCCGGTTCGACGCGCCAGCCGGTGTCGGCGGCGAACGCACCCGCTAGCTCCCGCGCGAGGTCATCGGGGGCAAGCGCCGGCGCGCCGGGCGCGTCGCAGATACCCGCGAGGGGCGGGGCGTACGCGCTGCGGCGCAACAGGATGCTGCCGTGTTGCAACAGCGCGCCGCGCATCTTCCGCTGCGCGCTCCCGGCCACCTTCGACCCGTTGATCAGCAAATCGCCGGGCGTCTGGTGGAGGAAGCACACCACCGGGCCGAGTTTCTGTTCCTCCCCGCAGATGACCGCGTGCGACTTCACGCCGTGCCGCGCGAGTACGCGCTGAACGATGTGGTGCATCCGGCAGATCCAGTGTTCGGCCGACGCCCACTCTTTCCCGCCCGGCAAGGCGAGCGCGTACGTCAGTTCGTGATGGTGGACGATGGCCGCGCCGCCGGTGGCGCGGCGCACCCACGCCAGCCGCGCGAGGTTCGCGTCCGCGGCGCGGTCTGCCGCCGGTTGGAAGTAGCCGAGCGACAGCGTCGGTTCGTCCCACGTGTAGAACCGCAGCGCCGCGTGCCCGCCCGACGCGGATTCCAGCAGCGCCTCATCGGCGCTCATGTTGGTCGCACCGTCCGCGCCCGCGAACGGCAACAAGCGAACAGTTTGGCTCATGGTGTCATTCTACGGCCCCGTCGCGGCTTACTCGCGCGCCGCGATTCCCCCGATTGGGCGAAATCCCCGCGCGCCCTTGTCGAACACAGTGGCAGAGGGTACGATTTCAGTATGATATCACAAAGATATCGGAGGGCCGAACCGTGGAAGACCGTGAACTCAAACTGTGGTCCGGGTGGGGCGCGCTCGTCGTGCAGTTCGCGGGGTTGGGCGCGCTCGTCGCGCTCGCGGTCGTGGCAGCTCAGCAGCGCGAGGTGCGGTACGTCTGGGCGTTCGTGCCGTTGCTGATGCTGTGGTCGGTGGCGTGGGCCGGGTTCATCGTGAACGGGCCGAACCAAGCGCGCGTGATCCAACTGTTCGGGAGGTACGCCGGCACACTGCGCCGCACCGGGTTCTTCTACGGGAACCCGTTGTACTGGCGAACCCGCGTGAGCCTGCGGGTGCGCACCTTCGAGACCGGCGTGGACAAGACCGAGGAGCGCAAAGACCTTGCGGGGAACGTGATCGCCGCGGCCAGCACGCACCGCCGCCCGCTGAAGGTGAACGACAAGGACGGGACCCCGATCGAGATCGCCGCGGTGGTCGTGTGGCGCGTGGTGAACCCGTCCGAAGCGGTGTTTCAGGTTGACGACTACGAAGAGTTCGTGAAGCTACAGGCCGACGCCGCCCTGCGGAACCTCGCGAGTCGGTACAGTTACGACGGCGACGCGCGGACCCCGCCCGCGGTCGTGGGCGCGCACCCGGCCGCGGGCGAGGCCGACGCCCACTCGCTCCGCGGGCACATCGAAGAGGTCGCGGCGCAGCTCAAGCGCGACATTCAGGAGCGCATGCGGCAGGCCGGGGTCGAGGTGCTCGAGTCGCGCATCAGCTACCTCGCCTACGCGCAAGAAATCGCGGCGGCGATGCTCCAGCGCCAGCAGGCCGGGGCGATCATCGCCGCCCGCGCGAAGATCGTCGAGGGCGCGGTCGGTATGGTCGAACACGCGCTCCAGATGCTGAACGAGAAGCAACTGGTGGAACTGGACCCGGAGCGCCGGGCCGCGATGGTGAGCAACCTGCTCGTGGTGCTGTGCGGGCACGCGACCCCGCAGCCGGTCATCAACACCGGTACGCTGTACAGTTGAGTTTCCACCGTGCCGGGGGCGCGCCCCCGGCGCTCTCACGGAGTTCGCCGTGTTCCTCACACTCGCCGTCGCTCTGTCGGCCCCGCCCGCCGCGATCGCCCCAGCCCCGCGATTGCTCGGCGAAGTCCTTCAGTTGAAGATCGGGCCGCACACGCTGCACGCCACGCTGGACCTGCCGGCCACGCCGGGGCCGTGGCCGGTTGTGATCCTGCACGCCGGGTCCGGCCCGACCGACCGCGACGGGAACGGCCCGCTCGTCGGCACCGACAACCTCAAGATGCTCGGCCGCGCGCTCGCGGCCGAGGGGATCGCGGTGCTCCGCACGGACAAGCGCGGGGCCGGTTGGAGCCTCTTGGCGATGCCCAAGGAAGACGACCTGCGGATCGAGTTGTACGCGGCCGACGTCGGCGCGTGGGCCGACCGGCTCCGCGCGGACGAGCGGTTCACGAAACTCGGCTACATCGGGCACAGCGAGGGCGTGCTCATCGGCCTGCTCGCGACCAAAGAAACCAAGTTCGACGCGTTCGTCTCCCTGTGCGGGCCCGGCCGCCCGTTACAGGCGGTGCTCCGCGAGCAACTCAAGAAGAACCTGACCGGCGACCTGTTCAAACGGAGCGACGCGATCCTGACCGAACTCGAAGCCGGGCGCACGGTCAAGGACGTGCCGAAGGACCTGCTCGCCGTGTTCCGCCCGAGCGTGCAGCCGTTCCTCATCTCGATGTTCAAGAGCGACCCGGCGCGCCTCGCCGCGGGCGTCACCGCCCCGCTGCTGATCGTGTCCGGCTCGACCGACATCCAGATCCCGGCCGCGGACGCGAAGCGGCTCGGCGACGCGAGCCCGAAGGCGAAGGTGGTGACCATCGAGCAAATGGACCACATGCTGAAAACGTCGCCGAAAGCCGATCCCAAATCTCAGAAGCCGAGTTACACCGACCCGTCGCTGCCGCTGCACCCGAAGCTGATGCCGGCGCTGATCGGGTTCCTGAAGCCCGCACTGACCGGCAAGTGACGCACATCGTGAACGGACGAGGGCCGGTGATGGCGAAGAAAGACGTGAAACCGTTCCTGCTCCGGCTCGACCCGCGCGTTCACGCCGCCGTGCAGCGCTGGGCCGAGGAGGAGCTGCGCAGCCTGAACGGACAGATCGAGTTCGTCCTGCGCCAAGCGCTCGCGAAGCGCGGCGTCAAACTGACCGACGACGGCGACGATACCGACCCGGGGGAGTGAGGCGGCGCGCGGGCGCGCGGTTCCGGTTGACCGCGGGGCGCGCCCGCGGTATGCGCCCGGCGGACCCGTGACCATTCGAGGGGACGCCGTGACCCGCGCGCTCGTTTTCGCCGCCGCCCTGCTGCCGGCCGGGTGCGCCGGCACGTGGGACGCCGTGACCAGCCGGCAGTTCCGCGACGCCCCGTTCAAGACGCTCCGTAACGAGATTGCGCCCGAGGACGCGGTGACCGTGTTGCGCGCGCAGCCGGCGCGCTCCGGCGACGAGCGCGCGAGGGCCATGCTGCGCCTGAAGGAACCGGCCCGCGACCGGCGCTCGCAAGACGATCAGGACGCGGTGCTCGACGTGCTCGCGCGCACCGCGACCGCCGACAAGAGCGTCGTGCTGCGGAACGCGGCCATCGACGCGCTCGGCCGGTTCGAGGACGCCCGCGCCCCGGCGGTTCTGATGCAGGCGTACCAGAAGGCCGACGGCCACGGCGACGCCGCCGGGCCGCTGCGCCCGGACGCCGGCGCGATCGTGCCCATCGGCGGGCTGAGCGCCGGCCGCGCGCCGACCCGCGGCGGCCTCGACCCCGCGATCCTCGCCGGGCCGAGCGGGTTCCCCGACGACACCGCCGCGGCCCTGCGGTGCCGGTGCCTCGAATCGCTCGCGCGGACGAACTCGGTCGAAGCGGCCCGGTTCCTCGCCGCGGTCGCCGGCGCGAGCGGCAAGGACGTGGTGCCGCCCGGCAGCGACCACCCGGAAGTGAAGCAGGCCGCGGTGCGCGGGCTGGGCAAGTGTCGGCAGCCGGAAGCGGTGCTGGCGCTCGCGCACGTCCTCGGCGCGGAAGCCGGGAAAGACCCGTCGCTGGCGCGCGGCGCGCATCAGGGGTTGGTGGCGCTGACCGGCAAGCGGCTCCCCGCGGACCCGCAGCAGTGGGTGGAAGTGGTGCAAGCCGGCGTAACGCTCGCCCCCGAACCGACCCCGTTCGAGTCCGCGCTCCAAAACGCCGTCTTCTGGGAACGGAAGTAGTAGCCGCGCCACACGCGAGGCCGTTCACTCTTCGAGGGTGAACGGCTTGTTGTCGCCCATCGGCCCATTTTTGGTGAACAGTTTCTTCAACCCCTCGGTCGGTTCCGGCGGGTTCTCGAGCGCCTCCACGAACTTCTCCCAATCCACTTCCGATAACGTGATCGCGAGAGGCCGATCCGTTGCGGATGGTGCGGACGCCACGGCATTTCTCCTTACAGAATCGCGCCGCCACAAGTGTCGGTTGCTGTGTGAAAAGCTAGCCGCGCGGTGGAGGTGTGTTCCCCTCACCCGCCGCGAGGCTTTGCGAGCGGTGGGTAAGGGTTTTCAGACCGTCACGATTGAGAGCGCTTTTCGACAGAGCAGCGCGTGGTTTGAAGACCGGCGCTGACATAAATCACGAACGCGCGTTCACTTCAGCGTGACATACGCGAACGCGCCTACGGCGAAGACCAGCGCCAGCGCCGCGGCGTAGCCGATGGCGGTCATGCGGCGGTAGTCGCGCTCTTCGGCCAGCGCCGCGGGTGTCCACCCGACGTTGTTCTGCAACCCGATCAGTTGTTGCACCACGCCGGCGACAAACGCTTGATCCGCTTCCGCGGGGCCGGTGCCGGCGAGGTACGCGCCCGCCAGCATCGGCGGGCGGTCGCTCCCGTCCGCGATCCCCTGACCGAGCAGGCGCACGAGCGCGGCGCGCGTACAGTTCGTTCACCAGCATCCACAGCCGCGCGTTGGCCGCGCTCCAGCGCTCGCCGTTCTCTTCCGCCTCGCTCGCGAACCGCTGATAGGCGACGCCGGGCAGCAGGCTCCGCGCGACCCAGTCGAGGCCGTTGAACAGCACGTCTGGCCGCTTCTCGGCGGGCACCGCGGGCACCAGCGGGAAGGAGCGACCGAGCAGGCGCTCGCGCGCGAGTTGGTCGGGCAACCCGCGGAGCAGGTCGCGGAAGCCGGGCAGGTCTTGGGCGTCGCACACGACGGCCGCGGCCGGGCAATGCACCTGAAGGCCGGCTTCGGCGGCGAGCGAATCGGCGCGACACGCGGCGGCGGTGCGATCCGCGACCGCTTCGCTCGTCGTGCCGACCACGGGCACGAGCCAGACGATTCCGTTCGCCGGGCAGTACGGGCGGCGGCGCTCGCCAATCAGCCGGCACAGGTATTTCAAGCGCCCCACGAGCCGGTCGGCTTCGTCCGCGGGCACGGCCGGCACGTCGGACACACCGGGTCTCGGGAGCCATTCGGCCAGCGCGCCGGCGCTCGCCGCCTTCGCTTCGGGTATCACCAGCGCCGGATCGCCGGCCACCACGTCGAGCGGGCGCTCCGGGCTGTCGAGCAGATCGAACCCGGTCGGCGGCGGGGCGGGCGCGGCGGCTTTCGCCTCGGCCACGAAGATGTCCGCCAAGCGGCACAGTACCGACGCGCCCGGGCACGCCACGAACACCGCGTCGCGCGTCGCGTACACCTGCACCGGCGCGCCGGGGGTTCGCGGTTCGGCGCGCACGGCGAACGGCAACCGAGTGGCCGCGAAGAAGTCGGCGAGGTCGGTGCGCGGCTTGCCGACGACGAACAGTGGCACCTCGGTGGGGTCGATGCCGGCGGCGTTCAGCGACTTGAGCGCGGCGCTCCACGCGCGGTCGATGTCCGGGTGCGAGCCGTCGCGCGGGTCGGTGAGCAGCCGGAAGAACAGGTAGCCGCACCACGCCCCGACGTACATCAGCACAAACAGCAGCGGCAGCCAGTAGTAATGCAGCCACGGGAACGGCGACAGCAGTACGGTTTCGAGGTGGTAGCGCTGGTTGAGCTTGTACAGGCCGATGACGAGCAACACGACCACGACGACGTGCAGCACCCACAGCAGTGCGAGTACGACCTTGCGCGACGTGAGCCAGTTAAAGAAGCGTGTGAGCATACATGATCTCAGGTCGCGCGAGACTGGTATTTACAGCGCGGTCGGTATGCCGACACGTTGAAGAATCTGTTGCCGCTGACCCGGGGCGAAGAAACGGATCACGACCAACTGTGCGATGTCTAGCGCGAGTTGTGGATCGCTGTCGAGCGCGCTAAGGACCGAATCAACGAAGCCTGCAGACACATCCGCGCGGAGTAACTCGCTCGGTAGAGGGTCGGTGTTGCTCGCACGAGAAGTAAGCTCGCCCGTGCTTTCAACGCACCATATCTGATCGGTCTGAAGTCGCCAGAAAGGGTATTCGGGGTGGTCAGATTCTCTAGCCGGCCCAAAGTCTTGCAATAGACTCGTTGCGCAATAGCGATCGATGGCCTATTCATAGGGTTATGACGAATTACGAGAAATTGCGTCGGAAGCCGTTGTTGTTCCGCATGTTCACGGGGCTCTCGGCCGACGAGTTCG
>VGZJ01000282.1 GCA_016872595.1 Planctomycetota bacterium | reverse complement strand
GATGAAGAACGTCGCCGGACTCCACAACCGGATGTACGGGTAACGACCACACAGGATCGTCTGGCCGAAGTGCGACTGAACCAACACCTATTGCGCAACGAGTCTATTATTGCGTTTCTGTGGCGGTTACGGGCTGTAACGAAGTTTCCAGTTTGACCGAACTTGATTCCTGTTCCACATTGAAGCAAGTTCGGTTCGGAACCCGCCTGAACCGCGGCCTGAAACCAGAGTCCCGCCTGAACCCCGCAACACGCGAGACACCGTGAGCACGACCGCTAACACCCGCGCCCCGTTCAGCACGTACCTCGGCGACATCGACCGCACCTCGCTGCTCTCGGCCGTCGAGGAGCGCGAACTGGCGACCCGCGTGCTGACCGGCGACGTGGAGGCCCGCGACCGTATGGTCCGCGCCAACCTGCGCCTCGTGGTCAACATCGCCCGCGGGTACTCCGGCAAAGGCCTCCCGCTCGACGACCTCGTGAGCGAGGGCAACATGGGCTTGCTCCGCGCGGTCGAGGGGTTCGACCCGACAATGAACACGCGGTTCAGCACCTACGCGAGCTACTGGATCAAGCAGAGCATCAAGCGGGCGATCATCAACACCGCGAAGACGATTCGCATCCCGGCGTACATGGCCGAACTGCTGACCAAGTGGCGGCGCGCCACGAGCAAACTGACCGACGAATTGGGCCGCGCCCCGACGCAGGAAGAGATCGCCAAGTTCCTCGGCCTGTCGAAGAAGAAGCTGACGATAATCAAGAAAGCGATTCGGGTGGCGAACGCCGGCTCGCAGGCCGACGCCGGGGACGCCGGGTGGAGCATCGAGGAGATGCTGAGCGACGACCGCTCGAAGGGCCCGGACGAGGAACTCGGCGAGACGGACGACCTGAAGCAGGTCATGCACCTGCTGGAGAAAATGGACCCGCGCGAGGCCACCGTGCTGCGGATGCGGTTCGGGCTGAACGACGAAGAACCGAAGACGCTGAAGGAAATCGGCGAGTGCCTCGGCCTGACCCGCGAGCGCGTCCGCCAGATCGAAAACGAGGCGCTCGCCAAGCTGAACGAAGGCCTCGCGGTCTGAGTGCCGCGCTCACACCTTCGCCCCGAACGTTGCGTTAAACGCCTTCAGGTGCTCCGCGAGTAGCGGTTTCAGCTTGGCCGCGTCGAGATGGTTCGCGGTGCGCATCCACAACTTCAGCACCTCGCTCCCGTCGGCGCGGTCGCCCTCGACCGCGACCTCGGACCCGAACGCTTCGAACCGGCCCACGGTCGCGGTCCCGCGCTTGCCCGTGAACCACACCTCCAGCGCATCGCGCTCCTTCGTCTTGATCCGCGCCCAGAACCGCGACGCCCCCTTCGGGTACACGGTGACCGCGTCGCGCACGTCCCACTTGAACTCAAGGTTCGCGTCGATCTCGCGCAGCAGCTGAATGAGCTTCGGCAGCAGCGTGCGGTCCCACTTCGCGCCGTGCCCCGGCGGGAACCCCTTGTCGCCGAGGTGCCACTTCTCGCCGTCCTTCTTCCACGGCATGTTCCCCTCGACGCCGCCGGCCGCGGTTGTGCTCGCCCCCTGCACCGCCGCGACCGCGCGGGTCACGAAGTCGCGGAATGCCGGCGTGTCGATTTCTTCTTTCTTGTGCGCGATCACAACGACGTACTGCTGACCGGGCCAGTTGCCGACCTCGACGCGGTTGCTGTCGCGCGAGTAGCCCTCCAGCCCCGGCGTGTCCGAGAGCGGGCGCAGCGCGAGCTGCTTTTCCAATGTCTCTTGCTTGAACGGCTTGCCGGGCATTCGGAACACAAACTTGGCGTAGGCCTCGTGGCCGGTCATGGCGTGCAGGAACCAGCCCTCCGACTTCTTCGCGAGCGGCACCTCCACGATGCTGCGGTGCTTCCAGTTCGTCTCCGAGAACGTGCCCAGCCCTTCGACCATTTCGACCACGAAGGGCACTAGTTCGCCCTCCCACTTCATCGCCTTGCCGGTCGTGGTGACGCGGTCCTTTGTGTGCCACTTGGGGCCGTCGGCTTCCCACGGCAACTGCTGGTGCTTGCCCACGTCGGCAATGTCCATGTCGCCGTCGCGCGCGCGCAGCGCGGCTTCGGGGTCGAACTTGGCGCGCTCCGCGTGCGGCCCGGCGGCGAGCACGCCTTTGAGGATGCGCCCGGTGTGCGTCTTCGCACCCGCGTCGAACTGCCGCACCACGTCCTCCGGCGGGCCGTGTGCGACCACCTGCCCGCCGCCGTAGCCCGCGTCCGGCCCCATGTCGATGACCCAGTCCGCGGTCTTGATGACATCGAGGTTGTGTTCGACGGTGACGACCGTGTTGCCCAGATCGACCAGCCGGTGCAGGACTTCGAGCAGCTTGCGGATGTCGTCGAAGTGCAGGCCGGTGGTCGGTTCGTCGAGCAGGTAGAGCGTCTTGCCGGTGCTGGGGCGCGCGAGTTCGGCCGCGAGCTTCACGCGCTGCGCCTCGCCGCCGCTCATGGTGGGCGCGGGCTGACCGAGGGCCATGTAGCCGAGGCCGACGTCGTCGAGCGTTTGGAGGACGTGCCGGATTTTCGGGATGTTGTTGAACAGCCCCAGCGCCTCGCTGACGCGCATCGCCAGCACGTCGGCAATGCTCTTGCCGTGATAGCGGACGAGCAGCGTTTCCGGGTTGTAGCGCGAGCCGCGGCAGGTGTCGCACTCGACCCACACGTCGGGCAGGAAGTGCATCTCGATGACCTTCTGGCCCATGCCCTCGCACGCCTCGCACCGCCCGCCCTTCTGGTTGAAGCTGAACCGGCGCGGGTGGTAGCCGCGGACCTTCGACTCTGGGAGCCGGGCGAACAGCTCGCGGATCAGGTCGAACACGCCGGTGTAGGTCGCGGGGTTCGACGACGGCGAGTTGCCGAGCGGGTCTTGGTCGACGTTGATGATCTTGTCGACGTACTCAAGCCCGCGAATCTCGTCGTGCGCAGCGCCCGCGGTGCGCGCGCGGTGCAGCTTCCGCGCGAGCGTGTTGTACAGCACCTCGTTCACCAGCGACGACTTGCCGCTGCCGCTCACGCCCGTGACCGCGACGAACGCGCCCAGCGGAATCGCGACGTCCACGTTCTTCAGGTTGTGCTGCCGCGCGCCGATGATGTGGAGAGAAGAACCTAACCCCCCAACCCCCTTCCCTAAGAGGGAAGAGGGGGCAGGAGCGCGGTCTTCTCTCTTCTCCCCCTTCCCTCTTCGGGAAGGGGGTTGGGGAGTTAGATTCTGCCCCAATCGCCGGTTCATGGGCACCGAGATCGCGAGTTCGCCACTGAGGTACTTGCCCGTGAGCGAAGTCTTGCCCTTCGTGACCTGCTTGGGCGTGCCACTGGCGGTGATCTCGCCGCCGCGGTCGCCGGCCCCGGGGCCGAAGTCGAGCAGGTGGTCGGCCGCGGCGATGACCTCGCGGTCGTGTTCGACCACGACGAGCGTGTTGCCCAAGTCGCGCAGGCGCTCCAGCGCTTGCAGCAGGCGCTCGTTGTCGCGCGGGTGCAGGCCGATGGTCGGTTCGTCGAGGACGTACAGCACGCCGGTTAGCCCGCTGCCGATCTGCGACGCCAAGCGGATGCGCTGGGCCTCGCCGCCGCTGAGCGTCGGCCCTTGTCGGCCGAGCGTGAGGTAGTCGAGGCCGACGTCGACGAGGAACTTGAGGCGCGCGCTGATCTCGCGCAGCACCTCGCCCGCGACCTGCCGGTCGGTTTTCGAGAGCTTCAGCGAATCGAACATCTTGAGCGTGTCGGCGAGTGACAGCGCGCAGGCGTCGCCGAGCGTGAGGCCGTTGAAACGCGTGGCCGCGGCGTCGGGTCGGATGCGCGCGCCCCGGCACGCGGTACAGGGTACTTCGTCCACGAGGTGTTCAAGCCGCGCCCGGTACTGCCACGACACGCGCGAGGCCTCGTCCACCGCGGGGAACAGACCCTTGTACTGGAACTTGTGCGGCGCGCTCGTGATGGGCTTTGCTACCTTCGCCTTGCCCTTGCCACGCTCCCCTACGCTGCGCTCCGTATCGCGGCTAACGACCACCCACGCCTCGCCAGTTCCATGTAGCACGGCGCGTTGGTGCGCGGGTTCGAGCTTGGCGAACGGGGTGTCGAGCGAGAACCCGGCGTGCTTGGCGAGCGCCTCCGCGAACGGCAGCCACGGCGAGCCGGGCGCGAGCGCGGGCCACGCGGTGATCGCGCCCTGCCGCAGCGAGAGCCGCGTATCGCCCATCAACAGGTTGGCGTTCGCGCCGCGCTGGAAGCCGAGGCCTTCGCACGTCGGGCACCAACCCAGCGGGCTGTTGAACGAGTAGTGGTGCGGGTTCAGGGCTTCGAAGCTCAGGTTGCAGTGCTCGCACGCGAGGTGCTGCGAGAACTTCTCGACCTTCCACTTCGCCTCGTCCACGTCGGCCTCGACGTAGCCGATGTGCATGACCCCGCGGCCGAGGTCGAGCGCCTGTTCGACAGCCTCCGCGACGCGCGTCCGCGTGCCGGGCTTCACCACGTTGCGGTCCACGACGACTTCGACGTTGTGCTTGCGGCGGTGGTCGATCTCCGGCGGCGCGTCGATGGTGAAGCTCTTGCGGTCCACGCGCATGCGGGTGTACCCGGCGCGGCGAATTTCGTCGAACAGCGTGTCGTACTTCTCCTGACCCTTGCGCTCCAGCGGGGCCATGATGTACAGCTTCGTGCCCTCCGGCAGCGACAGCACCTTGTCAACGATCTCGTCGGCTGTCTGCGTGCCGACCGCGCGCGAACACTGCGGGCAGTGGCGCTGGCCGAGGCGCGCGTACAGAATGCGCAAGTAGTCGTATATTTCGGTGACGGTGCCGACCGTGCTGCGCGGGCTTTTGCTCGTTGTCTTCTGCTCGATGCTGATGGCCGGCGACAGCCCGGTGATATGCTCCACCTTCGGCTTCTGGACCTGCCCCAAGAACTGGCGCGCGTAGCTCGATAGCGATTCGACGTAGCGCCGCTGCCCTTCGGCATAGATGGTGTCGAGCGCGAGCGACGACTTCCCGCTGCCGCTCGGCCCGCAGAACACGGTCATCTTCTCGCGCGGAATCTGGGCAGACACGTTCTTCAAGTTGTGCTGGCACGCGCCTTCCACGCACAGGTGCGTGATGTACTCTTGCTTGGCGCTGGGGGTTTGGTGCTTGGCGCTCGACTTCTTGGTGATCTTCTTCTGCGGGAAGAGGACCGGCGCGAGCGCGTGCCCGGTGTACGACTCTTTGCACCTCGCGACTTGTTCTGGCGTGCCGGCGATGACGACCTTGCCGCCGCCCGCGCCGCCCTCCGGCCCCATGTCGATGAGCCAGTCGGCCGTCTTCACCACGTCCATATCGTGCTCGATCACGAGGACCGTGTTGCCGCCCGCGACGAACCCGTGCAGCACTTCGAGTAACTTGCGCACGTCTTCAAAGTGCAGGCCGGTGGTCGGCTCGTCGAGAATGTAGAGCGTTTTGCCGGTGCTGCGCCGGACCAGTTCTTTCGCCAGCTTGATGCGCTGAGCCTCGCCGCCGCTCAGCGTGGGCGACGGTTGGCCGAGTTTGATGTAGTCGAGGCCGACGTCGTGCAGGGTCTGCACCATCGCCCGGATTTTGGGCAAGTGCTCGAAGTGTTCGAGCGCCTGCGCGACCTCCATTTCCAGCACGTCTTGAATGGTCTTGCCGCGGTACTTCACTTGGAGCGTTTCGCGGTTGAATCGCCGGCCCTCGCACACCGGGCACTGCACCCACACGTCGGCGAGGAAGTCCATTTCGAGCTTGTTCGCGCCGTTGCCCTCGCATGCCTCGCACCGGCCGCCGGGCTTGTTGAAGCTGAACCGCCCCGGCGCGTACCCGCGGACCTTTGCGTCCGACATCTCCGCGTACAGGCTGCGGATCTCGTCCCACAGTTTGATGTAGGTCGCCGGGTTCGAGCGCGGCGTGCGGCCGATGGGCGTCTGGTCGATGTCGATGACCTTGTCGATGTGCTCCGCGCCTTCGATCTTCGCTTGCCGCGATCTCGTGTCGAGTTCCGCGACCTCGTCTTCGCTCTCTTCCTCAATCGAAGATTCGGGGGGCTTACGCCCCCCGCTCGCCAAAGAGGTGCGCAGCACGTCGTTGATGAGCGACGACTTGCCGCTGCCGCTGACGCCGGTGACGCACACGAACAGGCCCAGCGGGATCTCCGCGGTCACGTCCTTCAGGTTGTTGTGGCTCGCGCCGACGATGCGCAGTTTCTTACCGTTCGGCGCGCGCCGCTCGGTCGGGATCGCGATGGACTGTGCGCCGGTGAGGTACTGCGCGGTGAGGCTGCGCGGCTCGGCGAACACCTGCGCCGTGGTGCCGGCCGCGACCACCTCGCCGCCGCGCACGCCGGGGCCGGGGCCGAAGTCGACGAGGTAGTCCGCGGCGCGCATCGTGTCCTCGTCGTGCTCGACCACGAGGACCGTGTTGCCCATGTCGCGCAGTCGTTCGAGGCTCGCGAGTAGGCGGGCATTGTCGCGCGGGTGCAGCCCGATGCTCGGCTCGTCGAGGACGTACAGCACCCCAACGAGTCCGCTGCCGATCTGCGACGCCAAGCGGATGCGTTGGGCCTCGCCGCCGCTGAGCGTGGGCGCGGCGCGGTCCAGCGTGAGGTAGTGCAACCCGACGTTCAGCAGGAAGCCGAGGCGCGCGCGAATCTCCTTCATCAACTCGCCCGCGACCACGCGCGACGTGTCGGGCAGCGCCTTCTCGTACCCGTCGAACCACGGCATCAGGTCGCCGATGGGCGTGCGGCCGAGTTCCACGAGCGTGCGCCCGCCGACGCGCACGGCCCGCGCCTGCGGGTTCAAACGCTGGCCGTCGCACGCGGGGCAGTGAACCATCCGCATGTACTTTTCGAGCTGCATCCGCCGCGGCCCGGCGGTGGCCTTCTTGAACTGCGCGATCAGTTGGGGGACGATGCCGTCCCACTTGCCGCCGTGCTTCCACACCTTGCCGAACCGCTGCTTCCACTCCCACACGATGTGCGCGTCGCCGCTGCCGTTTAACAGCAGCTCTTTGTGCGCGTCCGGCAGCTTGCTCCACGGCTTCTTGAGGTCGATGCCGAGCGACGTACCGACGCCCTCGAAGATGTGTTTGCGCCACCGCCCCATGCCCTTGAGCGGACCGATGATAGGGATCGCGCCGTCGTAGAAGCTGAGCGCCGGGTCGGGGATCAGCAGGTCGCGGTCGAAGCTGAACATGGTGCCGAGGCCGTCGCACGACGGGCACATCCCGTGCGGGCTGTTGAAGCTGAACAACTGCGGCGTCGGCGGCTCGTAACTGATGTCGCAGTGCGTGCAGGCGTAGTGGGCGGACAACAAAATGTCCGAGGCGAGCGGGGGGCGTAAGCCTCCTGATACTTCTGCGGTTCCCTCGGCGCGCTCAGTATCAGGGGGCTTACGCCCCCCGCTCGCCTCGTCCTGCTCAACCGAGATAATGAGGTTCCCCTCGGCCAGCGCGAGCGCCTGCTCGACGGCTTCCGCGATCCGCGGGCGACCCTTCGCGTCGGCCTTGAGCCGGTCGATCACGATCTCGATCGTGTGCTTGATGCGCTTGTCGAGTTTCAGGTCGTCGGTCAACTTTACGACGACGCCGTCGACGCGGGCGCGGACGTAGCCGCGCTTTACCATGTCCGCAAAGAAGTCCTTGAACTCGCCCTTCTGCCCGCGTACCACAGGCGCGAGCAACTGGAACCGCGTCCCCTCCGGCAGCGCGAGGATGCGGCCGATGATCTGCTCGCGCGTTTGCGCGGTGATGGGTCGCGCGCACTTCGGGCAGTGGCCCTGACCCAACCGCGCGTAGAGGACGCGGAGGAAGTCGCTGACTTCGGTGATGGTGCCGACCGTGCTGCGCGGGTTCCGGCCGGCGGCCTTCTGCTGGATGCTGACCGACGGCGACAGCCCGCCGATGTAGTCGACGTCCGGCTTTGGCAACTGGCCGAGGAACTGGCGCGCGTAACTGGAGAGCGACTCGACGTAGCGGCGCTGGCCTTCGGCGTAGATCGTGTCGAACGCGAGCGACGATTTCCCGCTGCCGCTGACGCCGGTAAACACGATCAACTTGTTGCGCGGGAGCTCGAGGTTCACGCCACGCAGGTTGTGCTCGCGCGCGCCGCGAACGGTAATGGTCTGTGTGTCCATGTGCCCGGAGACTCCTCCTGAGTGCCGCGAAGGGAAACGGACGTCGGGCGCGGCGAAGGGTACAGATAGGCAGTATACACGCGACGAGCGCGGCGAACAGGGGCGTTCGCCGCGCTCGTGGGTCGTTTGTCAGGTCCCGCTAGAGCCCGGCACCGAACTCGTCCTCGTCGCCGGGCGGCTTGGGGGCGGGTTT
>VGZJ01000281.1 GCA_016872595.1 Planctomycetota bacterium | reverse complement strand
GTCGAACTCGTCGGCCGAGAGCCCCGTGAACATGCGGAACAACAACGGCTTCCGACGCAATTTCTCGTAATTCGTCATAACCCTATGAATAGGCCATCGATCGCTATTGCGCAACGAGTCTAGTTTCACTGGCCGTCGCCACTGATCGAGTTCCTGCCCCCCCACGGGGAACGCGCCACTAATGAACCCCGTTGCCAGCCCCCAAACGAGCAGCAGCGTCCCTACGAACAGCAGCCACCGCATCGACCAGTACTCGAATCCCACGGCGAAGTGACCGATCAGACCGACGAACAGGAACCCGACTCCGGCACCGCACAACCTTTGAATCCACGTGCCTCGAATCGTCCCGTTGCCCAGCGCGTATGGGAACGTCAGGACGAGCAGCGCCAACCCCGGAAACGGACTGTATTGCCCGACGCTGGAAGTCGAGAAGATCAGCTGAACCAGAACGCCGAGGCCGAACACGACCAACCCCATGACCAACAACCCGTTCACGATCCGATCCACCCGTTGACGCGGTGTATCAGGCGGGGCGGCACTCGGTTCGGCTGTGCTCATCGGGCGTCTCCGGTTCGGGGCACGTCGCGGCGAGTGTACCGCCGGCGGCGCGCGCCCCAAAGGGAAATACGCGCCGCCAATCGCTAACCGGCGGCTTGCCCCGCGAAATTGCCCCGCGTAAAGTCTGCCCTGTGTCCGCCGCTTCTCCCACCAAGGAACACCCATGGGCTTCGCACAAACGACCGACGCCGCCGGCAAGCCGGTCCACAAACCGGGCAAGGGCAGCCACCACCAGATCGGCCTCGTCCGCGGGCAGTTCGGCGGCGTGCCCGAGGCCAAGTGGATCCCGTTCCTCGCAGACGCCGGGTTCGACGGCTGGGAAGAGGCCTCGTGGGAACTCGACCTGCGCCGGTGCGACACCGACGCCGGGGCCGCGGCCTACGCCGCCGAGCGCGTCGCCCTCGCCAAGAAGCACGGCCTCGAAATCTTCACCGTCGCCACCCACCTACAAGGGCAGGTGCTGGGCGACGAACCGAGCGCCAAGACCCTCAACTTCTGCGGCGGCGACTCGCGCAAGGCGTACAAGGCGTGGCGCGCCGCCGGCAACAGCCCGCCGCGCACGGACCCGTTCTTCGTGCCCGACGAGGTCGGCAAGCTCATGCACCAAGAGGCCCAGCGCGACCTGATCGCCGCCGCCCGCTACGCCGGCCACCTCTCGAAGCTCCAAGGGCGCAAGGTCGCGCTGCCCGGGTTCGTCGGCAGCCCGGCGCACTGCTGGAGCCACTGGTTCCTGTTCCCGCCCTTGCCCAAGAAGCTCGACGGGTTCGACATCCCGGACGTGTACCACGTGTCGCTCGAACTGCTCGTCGAGCGGTTCAAGCCGGTCTGGGACGAGTGCCGCAAGTACGGCATCACGTTCGATCTGGAGTGCCACCCGTCCGAGCGCGCGATGGGCGACCTCGAGAGCGCGAACGACTACATCAAGTTCCTCGACAAGGCCGGGTACAAGTCGGACGTGGTGGGCTTCAACCTCGACGGGAGCCACATGGAGTGGCAGAACGTGAGCGTGATCCAGTTCATCCGCGAGTTCGCCCCGTACATCCACTGCGCGCACGTGAAGGGCGTGCAGGTGGAGCGCGAGCACTGCCGCGGCGGGCGGCTCGGCGGGCACCGGCCGATGGGCCACTGGACCAACGGCTGGAAGTTCGTGACCGCGGGCACGCACCGCGACGCCAACAGCCTCGAAGAGATCTTCATCGAGCTGAACCGCGTGGGCTACGAGGGCGCGGTGTCCATCGAATGGGAGGACAACGACGCGGACGCTTTCGCCGGGGCGAAGGCGGCGCTGGCGAACTGCCGCAAGGCCGACATGCCCCCCAGCGGCATGGCCCACGACGCCGCGTTCGACCAGTAAGGGCGGTGCGCGCGGCGCGCCGGGCGCGCCGCGCTAGCCCACCACTTCGAGCTTGCGCCCGGTCCGCCAGCCGCGCTCCGCGGGCCGGTCGCGCACCACCGCGTGGTACAGCGTGTCGCGCTCCACCGGCGTGCGGCCCGCTTCCTCGATCATGCGGCGCAGGTCGCGCACACTCAGCGCCTGCGGCGAGTCGCTCCCGGCCGCGTGGTAGATCGTCTCGTGAACCACGGTCCCGTCGATGTCGTCCGCGCCGAAGCTCTGCGCCACCTGCGCCACCTTCACCGTCAGCATCTGCCAGTACGCCTTGATGTGCGGGAAGTTGTCGAGCATCACCCGCGCCAGCGCCATCACCTTGAGGTCGGTCGTGCCGCTCGGCTTGGGGATGTTCGCGCCCAGCGGGTTGTTTGTGGGGTGGAACGCCAACGGGATAAACGTCTGGAACCCGCCGGTCGCGTCCTGCAGTTCGCGCAGGCGCAGCATGTGGTCGATGCGGTGTTCCGGCTTCTCGATGTGGCCGTAGAGCATGGTCGCGTTCGACCGGCCGCCGAGTTCGTGCCACTCGCGGTGTACGCGCAGCCACTGGTCGGCGTCGGCCTTGTAGTCGCACAGCTTCGAGCGCACGTCCGGGTGGAAGATTTCCGCGCCGCCGCCGGGCAGCGAGCCGAGGCCCGCGGCCTTCATCTCCGCGAGCAGTTCCTTCGTGGGCCGCTTGGTGATGCGCTCGAACCAGTCCCACTCCACCGCGGTCCACGCCTTCAGGTGCAGGTCGGGGTACGCGCGGTGAATGCTGCCGATGATGTTCAGATACCAGTCGTAAGGCAACAGGTGGTGCAACCCGCCGACGATGTGCAGTTCGGTCGCGCCCGCCTCGCTCGCCTCCTTCGCGCGCTGGAGAATCTGCGCGTCGGTCATCACGTAGGCGTTAGCCCCTTTTAGGTCGGCGCGGAACGAGCAGAACGCGCAGCGGTACACACACACGTTGGTCGGGTTCAGGTGCTGGTTCACGTTGTAGTACGTGACGTTGCCGTTCTTCTTCTCGCGGACGTGGTTCGCCATTTCGCCCAGCGTGAACAGGTCGGCGTGGCGGTCGAGGAACAGGCCGTCGTCGAACGTGAGGCGCGTGCCGGCGAAGACCTTGGCACGGAGGTCGGCGAGGCGTGCGGCGATCATGAGCGCTCCCATCTCGTTAGCCGCGGGCCGCGGGCGAGCACGGCCCGCGGCGTGCGACCAACCCAAGACGACAGTGTTTTAGGGTTCGGGGCGCTAACCGCAATCGGCGCGGGCGTGATAACCGGCACGTCCCGCGCGCGGTTCGTGCGGGAACCGCGCACCGGCGCGTTGCCCGGCCCCGCGGCGCGCGCAGAATCGGAAATGGTGGGACGGGATTCCAACACCGATCGACAACAGGAGAGGACAACATGGGCAGGCTGCTGCTGGTCGCCGCGCTCGCGGCGATGGTCACTTCGGGCGCGCGCGGGGACGGGTGGCCCCCGTACCTTCCGGAACCGAGTTCCGGCAACCACGGCTGGGGGCCGCACGCGACCTCGGTCACGTGGCCCTCGGTGAACCCGCCGGGGTGGTACACGAACACGTACAACCACGCATGGTTCTACCCGTGGTACGCCAACTACAACTTCTCGCACGGCCCGTACGCCAACTGGATGAGCGGCGGCGGGAAGCTGGGCTACGCGAACCACGGCCCCGCGGGGTACTACAACTGGCCGAACGCGAAGCCGACGCAACCCTACGTGGGCGAGTGGGCCGAGCGCGCGGCCGCGGCCCCGCCGACCAAGGCGCAGGCCAAGTTCCGCGCGAAGATCGAAGCGCACGAGGGCGCGTACGCCTCTCTCAACGGGCTGGTGGGCACCCCACTCGACAAGCCGCACGATGCCAACCCGCTGCCGAAGCCGATGGAGAAGGAAAAAGATAAGGCGAAGGACGGGAAGTAACAGACGTGCCGCGAAACGAACGCAGGGCGGGCGTAGTGCCCGCCCTGCTTGTTTGGTTGTCGGTGGCGGGCGACCCTTCGGGTCGCCCGCTAAACGGTTGGGGTGCTGGTTGGCGCTGAGACAGGGCTGGGCCGGTCGCGCCCTCAGCGCTTGCCGGCCTCCATCTTCATGTGGCAGTTCTTGTACTTCTTGCCGCTCCCGCAGGGGCACGGGTCGTTGCGGCCCACCTTTGCGCCCACGTTGCGGATCGGCTCGGCCTTCTTGCCCTCGCCGCCGCCGGCGTTCGTCTGCATCTGCGAGGCGTCGCTCTCGGCTTGGCGGGCTTGGCTCGCGGAGATGGCCGCGGCGTGCGTGGCCCGCGCCCCGGCCCACAGCGCGTTCTGCGCCTCCTCGTCGCCCATCTCTTCCATGCGGAACACGGCCTCGGTGGTGCGGTCGCGGATGCCCGACCACATCACCTCGAACTCTTGCATGCCCTCGCGCTTGTACACGATCTTCGGGTCTTCCTGCGCGTACCCGCGGAGGCCGACGCCGCTGCGCAGGTTGTCCATCACCAGCAGGTGCGACTTCCACGCGCTGTCGATCTGTTCGAGCACCAGCCCGCGCTCGACCGAGTGCATTTCGGGGCGGTACTTCTCGTCGTAGGCGTTCAGCAGCGTGTGCCGGGCCTCGTCCGGGGTCAGGCCGGTGAGCTTGGCCGGGTCGAGGGTCAGGCCCAGTTCCTTCTGCGCCCAGTCGCTCAGTTCCTTAGCGTCCTCGGCCTCGGCGCGGCCCGCGCCGCTCAGGGCCGCGGCGACCCGCGCGTCGATCTCGTCGATGTCGGCCGCGGGCATGGCCTTCGGCGCGAGTTCCGTGAGCTTGTCGCGGAGCTTCGACCGCGGCTCGGTACGAACGAGTTCCTCGGTCCACCCTTCCTCTTCGAGCGCCTTGAACGCGACCGCGAAGAACCCGCTCTGGTCGGCGAGCACCTGCGGGCCGTGCTTGCGCGCGGCCAGCACGGTGCCGAGGCGCTGCGCGCTCCAGCGGTACAGGCCGTCGCGGTCGTACCGCTGGCCCCCACTCTGGGCCTTGTCGGACATGAAGTTCTGCATCCCGACGCGCACGGGGAACTCGATGTCCTTCTGGCGGTACGCCTTGCGGACCTCGCGGAACAAGAAGGCGTTCAGGTCCGCGCCGGAGCGCGCCGCGATCTCATCGGAGGGGACCTTCACGCCGAACTTCTGGCGCACCCACTCCGCGAGCGAGTCCGCGCCGTAGGTGCGGGTGAGGAACCGCGCGCCCTCGTCGAGGTTCACGCCCTTCACCGCGGCCTCGGCCCGCGCGATCAGGTGCTCCGCCAGCTTCTCCGGGTCGATCTTCTTCAGGTCCTTCTCGGTCGCCTTCAGGTCGTAGCGGGCGTTGATCGCGCGCGTCAGCTCGGACCACTTCCAGTCCTTGGGGTCCTCGTCCGGGTTCAGGTTCTCTTCGAGCCGCTCCTGCATGAACGTGGGCACGTTGGCGATGGCTTGGTCGAGCGCTTGGCGGGCCGCGTCGTCGAACGACGAGGTGCGGAAGTCGCCGGCCTCGAACTCCATGCCGAGGCGGTTGCTGGCGAACTCCGCGAAGCTGGCCGAGCCGTAGTTGTCGGCGAGGAACCGCACCGACGCCGCGCCGATCTGCGCGCGGATCATGTCGAGGATCATGGCCCGCGGGTTCTTCCCGTCCAGAATCTCCTGTCGCGCGCCGTACACGCGCTTGCGCTGGAGGTCCATCACCTCGTCGTACTCGAGCAGGTTCTTGCGCTGGTCGAAGTGGTACTCTTCGACCTTCTTCTGCGCCTTCTCGATGCGGCGCGTGACCATGCCGCTCTCGATGGCCTCGCCCTCCTGCATCCCGAGGCGCGTGAGGATGTTGCCGACCCACTCGCCGGCGAACAGGCGCATCAGCTCGTCTTGGAGCGACAGGTAGAACCGGCTGGAGCCGGGGTCGCCCTGCCGCCCGGCGCGGCCGCGCAACTGGTTGTCGATGCGGCGGCTGTCGTGGCGCTCGGTGCCGAGGATGTGCAGCCCGCCCATCTCCGCGACCTTGCGGCCCTCTTCCTTCATCTTCTCGCGCCCCTCGATGTCGGTAATCATCGCGTGCCACACGTCGTTGGGCACTTCGAGGCGCGTGGGGTACAGCGGGCGACCGTCGGGGTCTTTGAGCACCTTGAGGCGCGCCCACGCCAGCGTTTCGGGGTTCCCGCCGAGGATGATGTCGGTGCCGCGGCCGGCCATGTTCGTGCTGATCGTGACCGCGCCGATGCGCCCGGCCTGCGCGACGATTTCGGCCTCGCGGCCCACGTTTTCGGGCTTCGCGTTCAGCAACTCGTGCTTCACCCCGCGGCGCTTCAGCATGGCCGAGAGCTTCTCGCTCTTGTCCACGTCCTTCGTGCCGATGAGGATGGGGCGGCCGGTCTTGTTCAGCTCGACGACCTCGTTCACGACCGCGTCCCACTTCTCCTTGTCGGTGCGGAACACGAGGTCCTTGTGTTCGAGCCGGCGCATCGGCTTGTTGGTCGGGATGGCGACGACCTCGAGCTTATAAATCTTCCAGAACTCGTTCTCCTCGGTCTTCGCGGTGCCGGTCATGCCGGCCAGTTTCACGTACAGCTTGAAGAAGTTCTGGAGCGTGACGGTCGCCATCGTCTGCGTTTCTTGCTTGATCTGCACGCCGTCCTTGATGTGCTTGGCCTCGACCGCTTGGTGCAGCCCGTCGGACCACTGGCGGCCGTACATGGCGCGCCCGGTGTGCTCGTCGATGATGACGATGCTCAGTTCGTTGTTCTCGCGCGGGTCGCGGTCGATCATATAGTGGCGGTCGAGCTGGTACAGGTGGTGCGCCTTCAGCGAGTTGTCGATGAGGTGCGGCCACTCCATGTTCCCGGCGGTGTAGAAGCTCTCGACCCCGGCCAGTTCTTCCGCTTGGCGCACGCCCTTGTCGGTCAGGTGGCAGGTGCGCTCCTTCTCCTTGATCTCGAAGTACACGCCCTTCGGGGGCGGGCTTTCGGCGCTGATCTTGGCGGGGTCGAGCGGGGCCAGCACGGGGAGCCCGTCGCCCTCGGTGCCGTTGACCTTCACCCGCAGGTGTGTGGGCTGCGAGCCGCCCTCGGCGCTGTTCGCGACCAACTCCTTGCGGGCCTTGCGCTCCAGTTCGGTGAGCGCGCGCGACACCTTATCGGCCTCGCTGAACCGGCGCGCGTCCGAGAACGCCGGGCCGCTGATGATCAGCGGCGTGCGGGCCTCGTCCACGAGGATGTTGTCGACCTCGTCGATGATGGCGTAGTGGTGGGCCCGTTGCACTTGGCGGTAGTACGGGTGGTACTGCTCGTCGTCGAACCGCGCGATCTTCATGTTGTCGCGCAGGTAGTCGAACCCGAACTCGCTGGCGGTGCCGTAGGTGATGTCGCGCTCGTACGCGTGCCGCCGGGCCTCCGGGTCCATGTCGGACTGGATGTACGCGGCGCTCACCCCCAGCGCGTTGTAGATGGGCAGCATCCACTCGCAGTCGCGGCGCGCGAGGTAGTCGTTCACGGTCACGACGTGGACGCCCTTGCCGTCGAGGGCGTTGAGGTACGCGGCGAGCGTGGCGACGAGCGTTTTGCCCTCCCCGGTCTTCATCTCCGCGATGCTGCCGAGACCGGTGCCGTACCCGTGCAGCACCGCGCCGCCGACGATCTGCACGTCGTAGTGGCGCATGCCCTTGGTGCGCCGCCCGGCCTCGCGGCACGCGGCGAACGCCTCCGGCAGGATCGCGTCGAGCGTCTCGCCCTTCGCCAGCCGGCCCTTCAGTTCGGTGCTGATGCCCTTGAGCTGCTCGTCGGTCAGCGCCTGCATCTTGGGTTCGAGTTCGTTCACCTTGGCGAGCGGGGACCCGCCGATCACGGTCTGGACTTCGGCGTTCTTGGCGCGGAAGTAGCCCAGCCCTTTGATGCGCCGGTCGTCGGCGGACCCGCCCAAGAGCCGCGAAATGAACCGCACGCACCCTTCGACGAAGGCGTTGAACTTGTCGCCCAAGCGCTCGAAGAAGCTCGGTTCCATGCCCGGCTGTGCCATCTCAGTACTCCTCGGCCCGAGCCGCGTGCGGCGGCGCGCGCGGTCTCTGTCAGAATCCCAATGTAAGAACGCCGGAAAAGGCGGTCAATACGGACTGCCGCGCGCGCCCGGTACAACCGGACGCGCCGCGGCCCGAAACTCGCCCCGGTGTCAGCGGTTCGCCGCGCGCCGGGCGTGCCCACACCTCTCCCCCACGCTTTGATGGGGGAGAGGTCGGCGAGTCCTCGAACCGGGTGAGGGGGAACTACGCGCGCCAAGAGAGCTACGCGGAACTGAATTGGGTTCTTTTGCTCCCCCTCACCCACCGGGCGCAGAGCCGACCGGCGACCTCTCCCCCACCAAAGCGTGGGGGAGAGGTGAGAAGCGTGGCTTGCGGCGCGGCCGCGCCGGTCGATAAGATTCAACGATCCGCGAGAGGGCTAAAACCCAGGTGATTCGCGATACCTTCGCTCCAAGTCGGCCATGAGTATTGGCCGCTTCTTCTTGGATCGTGCCTTCTTCATGATCTTGCGTCGTTTCATGGCCTCT
>VGZJ01000280.1 GCA_016872595.1 Planctomycetota bacterium | reverse complement strand
GTTCGTGGACTCCGCACCATGCGGCATCCACGAATGCTCCATCTGAACCTCAGTTCCGCTGAAGCGAAAGCCCTAACTCGCCAATCTCTAACCAGTTCGGCAAGTCCAAGATGGCAACAGCACTGGGGTGACGGACGGGCCGGGTGCGTGGGCGTTGTGCAACCGATTTTGATTTCGCGCTACACCGTCACCGACAACCGCGTTCTGTAACCGGGGGCTGTGCCCCCGGCACTGAACCGCGCAGCAGTTCCGGCCTCAGTGAGGCCGGCTACAGAAGCAAACGCGCCCGGAAGAGGCGCGGTTACTTCGCGCGTTGTTGCACCACAATCCGCACCCCCTTCTTGTTCGACACGATCACATCGAGCAGGCCGTCGCCGTTGATGTCGGCGACCTCGAACTGCGTGCCGATCCCGCAGTCGTCGTCGATCAGCATCGGCTCGAACTTGACGAGGCCGTCCGAACCCTTCGTGTTCTTGAACCAGTACACCGCGGCCGCGTCGTTCGAGCCGGGTTCGCTGCGCCCGTGGCTCCACCAGCGCTTGCCCGTAATCAGGTCCGGGCGGCCGTCGCCGTCGATGTCCTTGAAGTGCGCCGCGTGCGTCTCGCTGACCATCTTCGGGAACAGGTCCATCTTCTGGAAGCTCGGGCTGGCGTCCTTCTCGCCCTTGCGCTGCTTGTGCCACCAGATGCCGTACTTGTGGGCCGACGAGCTGAGGACGTCGGCGAGGCCGTCGCCGTCCATGTCGTAGGCGTACATGTCGGCGCAGGCCTCGCCGAGGTTCGCCGGGTGGAACTTCCACGGGGTCGTGCCGTCGGCCTTCTCCGGTTGCTCCCACCAGCCGCCCGTACACATCACGTCGAGGCGCTTGTCGCCGTTCAGGTCGCCGACGCCCAGCCCGTGGCTGAACCGCTGCGTGCCCGGCACTTCCTTGCGCGTGCCCGGCACTTCCTTACCGTTCTCGACCTTGCCCGGCACGCTCGGCACGCTGATCGGGTGCATCACCCACTTGGCGTACGGGTCTTTGGGGTCCGGGGTGAAGTAGCCCATTTGCCCCTCGTTGCCCTTGCCCGGCGGCTGGAAGCCCATGATCAGGACGCGCTTCCCGGTGCCGAGCAGGTCCGTGTACAGCGGGGTTTCGTTGCACGCGCTGTCCCAGATGACGTGCTTCTTCCAGTGGACCGGCTTGCCGTCCGGCCCGCGGCTCTGGCCCTTGGGGTTCTCGGCCCAGTAGCACGGCGCGCCGGGGAAGTCGATGACGATGAGGTCGGCCCAGCCGTCGCCGTTGACGTCTTCGGCCCAGCACGCGAAGCTGCGGCTGTAGTTGCCGAGGCCGTCCTTGTGGTCCTTGTACGGCTGCATCTCGTGGGCCTGCCAGTACGGGGCCTCGTACCAGTACTCGCCGTTGAGCACGTCGAGCTTGCCGTCCTTGTTGACGTCGCCGACGGCGACGCCCTCGGAGCGGAAGCGGTGGTCGATGACCGTCTTCTTCCACGTGATCTTGGGGCCGTCCGCTTTGGCGGCCTCGGCGCGCGGCGCGGGCGCGAGGGCAGCCGCGCCCGCGGCAGCCGCGAGCACGAGTACGGAGCAGGTGCGCGACATCGGAGAGGCTCCTTACGGGGAAACGGTGGTGAAGGGGATTATGCGGGCGGCGCGCGGCAGAAGCAACGCCCGGCCGAAATCGGCGCGCGCCGGCGCGAACTTTGGGCGTGTCGCCGGGGGCGCGCCGTCGGGTATACTCTCCGTACCCGCCCGGCTTCTCCCACCACCCGCCGCCACCATGACCCGCTTCGTTCTGTCGGTCGCCGCGCTCGGCGCGCTCGCCGTTCCTGTTGTTGCTCAGGACAAGGTGGACTTCGCGCGCGACGTGCTGCCGATCCTGTCGGACAACTGCTTCAAGTGCCACGGCCCGGACGAGAAGGCCCGCAAGGGCGACCTGCGCCTCGACACGAAGGAGCACGCGCTGGCGAAGGGCGGCCCCGTCGCGCCGGGCAAGAGCGCCGACAGCCGGCTGTTCCAGCGCATCGTTGCCGCCGATCCGACGGAACTGATGCCGCCCCCCAAGAGCAACAAGAAGCTGACCGCGGCGCAGATCGCCACGCTGAAGAAGTGGATCGACGGCGGCGCGCCGTGGGGCGAGCACTGGAGCTTCGTCGCGCCCAAGCGCCCAGCGCTGCCGAATACGAAGCACCCGAACCGCAACGCCATCGACAGCTTCGTCTTCGCGCGACTGGAGAAGGAGAAGCTCGCACCGAGCGCCGAAGCGGACAAGGCGCGGCTCATCCGCCGCGTGACGCTCGACCTGACCGGCGTGCCGCCGACCCCCGAAGACGTCGACGCCTTCCTCAAAGACGCCGCGCCGAACGCTTACGAGAAGGTTGTTGATCGGCTGCTCGCAAGCCAGCGGTTCGGGGAGCGCATGGCGTGGGACTGGCTCGACGCGGCCCGCTACGCGGACAGCAACGGCTATCAGGGCGACGGCGAGCGCACCATGTGGCCATGGCGCGACTGGGTGATCCGCGCGTACAACGACAATCTGCCGTTCGACCAGTTCACCGTCTGGCAACTGGCCGGCGACCTCGTGCCGAAGGCGACGCGCGACCAGATTCTCGCGACCGGCTTCAACCGCAACCACATGATCAACGGCGAGGGCGGGCGCATCGCGGAGGAGAACCGCGTCGAGTACGTCTTCGACCAAACGGAAACGACGGCGACCGTGTGGCTCGGCCTCACGGTCGGCTGCGCCCGGTGCCACGACCACAAGTTCGACCCGATCTCGCAGAAGGATTACTACTCACTGTTCGCATACTTCAACCAGACGCCGGTGAACGGCGGCGGCGGCAGCGGCCAGACCGCGCCCGTGCTCGACTTCGCCTCGCCGGAACAGGAGGCGAAGCGCAAGGCCGCGCAAGCGGCTTACGACGAACTCGTGAAGAAGATCGTTCCCATCGAGGTGAAACTCCGCGAAGCCGGGATGACGAAGGACAAGGACGGCAAGTACGCGACCACGCTCCCGGTGGTGATCGAGTCGGCGCTCCGCAAGGGGCCGAACGGCCGCGTGGACCCGAACAACGACGAACTCGTCAAGCACTACAAGGACAAGGAACCGGAGTACGTCAAGCTGCTCGGCGAGATGCGCAAGGCCCGGCAGACGCTCGACGCGGCAGCGGTGAGCGTCGCGAAGGTCATGGTGATGGGAGACATGCCCAAGCCGCGCGACACGTTCATTCTGACCCGCGGCGACTACAGCAAGAAGGAAGGCAAGGTCACGGCGGGCACACCCGAGAGCCTGCCGCCGCTGCCGAAGGGCGCGTCGCTCGACCGCCTCGCACTCGCGCAGTGGATCGTGGCGAAAGAGAACCCGCTAACCGCGCGCGTCGCGGTGAATCGCCTGTGGCAGACGTTCTTCGGCACCGGCCTCGTGAAGACCGGCGAAGACTTCGGCGTTCAAGGCGAGCGGCCGAGCCACCCGGAACTGCTGGATTGGCTCGCGGTGGAGTTCGGCGCGAAGTGGGACACCAAACACCTCGTCCGCCTGATCGTGACGAGCGCCACCTATCGCCAGAGCGCGAAGGTGACGCCGGAGCTGCTCGAACGCGACCCGGACAACCGCCTGCTCGCGCGCGGGCCGCGGATGCGGATGCCGTCGTGGATGATCCGCGACCACGCGCTCGCGGCCAGCGGCCTGATGACGCCGACCTATGGCGGGCCGTCGGTGAAAACGTATCAGCCGCCGGGCATTTGGGAGGAAGCGAGCTTCGGCAATAAGCGGTATGTGCAGGACAAGGGCGAGGCGCTGTACCGGCGCAGCCTGTACGTGTTCTGGCGGCGCATCATCGGCCCGACGATCTTCTTCGACACCGCGAACCGGCAGACGTGCAGCGTGAAGACCACGACCACCAACACGCCGCTGCACGCGCTCGTGACGCTCAACGAAACCACCTACGTCGAAGCCGCCCGCACGCTCGCACAGTTCGCGCTGGAGAAAGGCGGGGCGACCGACGCCGAACGCCTGAGCTTCGCCTTCCGCCGAGTGCTGAGCCGCCTTCCGACGGAAGCCGAGGCGAAGGTGCTCGCCGGCGCGCTGGAGAAGCAGCGGAAGCTGTTCGCGGCTGATAAGGCTGCTGCGCTGAAGCTACTGAAGGTGGGCGACTCGCCGCGCAACGAGAAGCTCGATGCTGCCGAGCACGCGGCGCTGGCGAGCGTGTGCCTGATGATGCTGAACTTGGACGAGGCACTGAATAAGTAATTGCCGCTCGCTCGGAGTCAGCGACCATGCACCCCACCGACGAACGCGCCCTCTCCCTCACGCGCCGGCACTTCTTCGGGCGCACGGCCACCGGCATCGGCACGGCCGCGCTCGCGTCGCTGCTCGCGCGCGACACGCAGGCAGCCGACCTCAAGCGCGTTGGTGGGCTGAAGGAGTTGCCGCACTTCGCGCCCAAAGCGAAGCGCGTCATCTACCTGTTTCAGAACGGCGCGCCCACGCACGTCGATCTGTTCGACCGCAAGCCGGAACTGACCAAGCAGCGCGGGAAGCAGATTCCCGATAGCGTCGTCAAAGGCGCGCGGTTCAGCACCATGACCGGCGGGCAGACGGTGCGCCCGTGTCTGCCCGAAATCACCAAGTTCGCCCAGCACGGCCAGAGCGGGGCGTGGGTGTGCGACTTCCTCCCGCACACCGCGAAGATCGCGGACGACCTGTGCTTCGTAAAGTCGATGTTCACCACACAGGTGAACCACGCGCCCGCCATCTGCTTCTTCTTAACGGGAAGCGAGATGCCGGGCCGCCCCAGCATGGGGAGTTGGCTCACCTACGGCCTCGGCAGCGAGACCGAGAACCTGCCCGGCTTCGTCGTGATGACCTCGCGCGACAAGGAAGCGAGTTGCGGGCAAATCTTCTACGACTTCTACTGGGGCAGCGGGTTCCTGCCGACCAAGTTTCAGGGCGTGAAGTTCCGCGGCAACGGCGACCCGGTGCTGTACATCTCGTCGCCGGACGGCGTCAGCAAGGAGAGCCGCCGCGCGTCGCTCGACGACCTCGCCAAGTTGAACGAGATGACGCAGAAGGAGTTCGGCGACCCGGAAGTGGGCACGCGCATCGCGCAGTACGAGATGGCGTACAAGATGCAGACCAGTGTGCCCGAATTGACGGACTTCAGCAAGGAACCGCAGAAGGTGCTCGACGCCTACGGCCCGGACGTGAAGAAGCAGGGGAGCTTCGCCTACAACTGCCTGATGGCCCGCCGGTTGGTCGAGCGCGGTACGCGGTTCGTGCAACTGCTGCACGCCGGCTGGGACCAGCACCGCAACCTGAACACGCAGCTGAAGGTGCAATGCACGGACGTGGACGCGCCCAGCGCGGCGCTCGTGTCCGACCTGAAGCGCCTCGGCCTGCTCGACGATACGCTCGTGATCTGGGGCGGCGAGTTCGGCCGCACGCCGTTCCTTCAGGGGAAGATCGAGGACGTGAAGAGCTGGGGCCGCGACCACCACCCGTACGTGTTCACGGTGTGGATGGCCGGCGGCGGGATCAAGAAGGGCACGACCTACGGGGCGAGCGACGACTTCGGGTTTGGCCCCGCGACGGACGCGGTCCACGTCCACGACTTCCAAGCCACGATCCTGCACCTGCTCGGCATCGACCACAAGAAGCTGACGTTCAAGTTTCAGGGCCGCGACTTCCGCCTCACCGACGTTCACGGTGAGGTGGTGAAGGGCATCCTGTCTTGATCCGCTCGCGGCCGCGCGGGGCGCTGCTGATCAGCTCTCCTACGCCGACACCCGCGCGTCCGCCGCGGACGCCACGGTGGCGCCGCCGGTGAAGCTGGGCGCGAAGGCGAAGAAGCTGGCGACCTCGGTCAGCTCGGGGAACGTGTACACCTTCACGTGCGGCCCGGCGCCCGGGCCCGCGCCGACGAGCAGTTCGGTGTCGCCGTCGCCGTCGCGGTCCCCGGCGCTCACGAACGCGCCGCCGGGGTACGCGCCGAACGGGGTCAGCCCCGCGACCTGCGCGCCGCCGCGGTACACGCCGACCACGTCGGTGCCGGTCGCGGCCCCGGTCACGATCTCGGCGAACCCGTCGCCGTCGAGGTCGCCGGCGCCCACGTTCACGCCGTTCGAAGGAGCGGCCATGAAGCTCGCCAGCAGCGCGAGGTCCGTGCCGCGGAACCCCTTGACGTGGCTCGCGGCGGTCGCGGTGCCGGCGACGATGTCGGCCAGCCCGTCGCCGTCGAGGTCGCCGCCGGCCACGGTCACACCGCCGTTGTAGCCGTCGAACGCGAAGAAGCTGCGCACCTCGGCGCCGGTCGCGCCGCCGAACGCCTTGACGTGGGACCAGCCGGTCGCGGCCCCGACGAGGACCTCGGCCAACCCGTCGCCGTCGAGGTCGGCCGCGCCGACGGTGACGCCGCCGTCGAACCCGGCGAAGGCGAAGAAGCTGCGCACCTCGGCGCCGGTCGCGCCGTCGAACACCTTGACGTGGGCCGCGTTCGAGCCGGTGCCGGTGATCACGTCGGGGACGCCGTCGCCGGTCACGTCGCCGACGGCGACGTTGACGCGGCCCATGTAGCCGGCGTAGGCGGTGGGGCGGAACCGCTCGGAGCCGTCGGCGGCGTAGGCGACGAACTGGCCGTTGGGCCCGCCGACCGCGGTCGCCAGTTGCGGGAACGGCGGCGCGGGGCAGTCACTTCAGGACGAGTTTGCAGTCGGGGCGCGTGCGCTCGAAATCGAGTACCCACTCACTCGATACTGCGGTCTCGCGCACGTCGATGGTGCGCAGGTTCTTCAACTTCGCGAGGTCCTGCAACCCCGCGCCGCGGATCGGCGTCTTCGAGAGGTCGAAGGAGACCACATCGTCCGGCGTCGCCGGGCGCTTCCGGTCCGCGCCTTGGGCCTGCGGTACGCGGTGAAGCACCCCGGCCCCGGCGAGTGCCTTGAGCGTGTCGTCGGTCATGGGCACGTGTAGTTGAACGAGGGCCTTGAGGTCCGCGAGCGGGGCCAGCGATTCGCGAGTCACCTCATCGGATTCGATCCGCACGACCACGAGCGCCTTCAGAGCCGCCGCGTGCTTCAACCCGGTGGCCGTGGCCTGCTGCTTGTCGAGGGAGAGGTTCGTGAGGTTGGGGAACGCGGCGAGGTACTTCACGCCGTCGCCCGTGACGCGCGTGCGAACCAGATTCACCGTGCGGACCCCGCCCGGCCCGTGCGGGCGCTCGCCCGTGGGGAACGGGATCAGCCCGCCGGAACGCTCGGCCTGTTGGAGCGCGTGCAGTAACTTGGCCTCGCTGAACAGGCGGAGCGTGTCGTCCGTGACCTTGTTCGCGTCGAGGACGAGTTCGTTCAACTTCGTCAGCTTCGTCAGAGGTTTCAGGTCGCGCCCCGTGATCCCGGTTCCTGATACCCACAGCGCGGTAAGGGCGGGGAACTCGCCGATCAACTCGAGGCTCGAATCGGTCACGCCCGTGCCCGGAATGAACAGCACGGAGAGGTTCTTGAGAGGCGCGAGGTGCTTCAACCCCGCGTCGGTCATCTTCGCGCTCATCGTGTGCAGCGTGGTGAGGTTCGTCAGTGCGCCCAGTTCCTTCACGCCCGCGTCCGTAATCTGAGACGTGGCGAGATGGAGGCCGGTCAGCCCTTTCAGCGCGGCAACGTGCTTCAGGTCCGCGTCGGTCGTCCCGCTGCTCAGCCGGAGCGATTTCAGGTTCTCCAGTTTCGTAAGGGACTTGATCCCCGCACCGGTCACCGCGGTGCCATTAAGATTGAGCCAAACGAGGTTCTTGAGTGGGGCGAGGTGTTCCATCCCGGCATCGGTAACGCGCGTGCTGGACAGGCTCAGAGCGAACGGGACGGCGACGGGCGGAAGGTCTTTGAGGGTGTCGTTGGTGATGGCCGCTCGATCCAGACCGCCCCAGAACGCCGGGAGCGCGCCGTCGCCCCCCGGGTGCGTGAACGTCAGGTAGATACCCTGATGGCTCTGGCGTAGCCACCCCGCCTTGAACCCGCGTTTCTCCCACGCCGCGGCGGTGGCCTTGTCGATACCTTTCGGCTGCGGGTCCGGGTTCTTGTCGTCGGCCGTCGCACCCGGCAACGACCCGGCGCACATCACGAGTGCGACGAGCAACGTGCGAGCGTTCATCGGGCGTTCTCCTAAGGGCAAGTGCGCCTCAGCATACCCGCATCGCCGGTCAGCGCCCAGCGCTCACCCGGCGTGCCTTCTCTTCGCCTTCTCACAGCTCGTAGTACGCGCCCGGTTGCAGGTTGTTCCAACTCTGCGTGCGCCGCCCCACGACCACTTCACCGTGGGGCGCGTTGGCGCGTTGGCGCGTTGGCGCGCCAGCGGGCGGGTGCTGCGGTTAGCGGGTGTCCCCGAAGCGGCTGCACACCCACGCCAGCGCGATCACGCCGAGGACGATGCCCAGCACGATCACGAGGCCGTCGGAGTCGTCGTGCGCCGGGGCCGGGGCGTCGCGCGGGGTGCGCGCCGGGGCCGGCGCGGGCGGCGG
>VGZJ01000279.1 GCA_016872595.1 Planctomycetota bacterium | reverse complement strand
CGCTCGGCGCGGGGTCAGCGCCCGCGGGCGCGGGCGGCGGGCTGCCGTCGGTGGCGACGTACTCGGTGCCGCACGACCGGCACCGGAGTTCGTGCCACGTCGCGCCCGCGGGCACACGCGCGTCGCTCATGCACACCGGGCACGGCGCGACCGCATGGCCGTCGGTGTTCAACAGGATCGGCGCGAGGAGGAACGAGCCGTGGGCCGCGGGAACCGGCGGCGCGGGCGGTGCGGGCGGGAGCGGCGCGACAGGCGGCGCGGACCGGAGCAGGTGCCCGCCGATGCCGCGAAAGCCGACCGGCCACGACGCGGGGCCGTAGGAGCGCGGGGGCGGGGAAGAACCGGAGGGCGTCACGCGCACATTATTCGCGCGCGGGCCGCGCGCGGCTACTGTTACTTCTTCATTGCGAGGAGGACGCCGATCACCACGACCAGTATGCCCACGACGCCGAGCAGCACCGGGGTCCAGTTGAAGGGCTTTTTCTCGTCGCGGGCGTGCTTGTCGCGACGCGGGCGGCGCTCGTCGGACTTGTCGTAACTGTAATGGGCGGTCTCGTTGGCGCTGGCGGCGGGCGTGGCGGTGCGGGCGCGGCTCCCCTCGCGCGGGCCGGGCGCGGGCAGCGGGGGCGGCAACGGCATCGGGGCCGCGAACCGCCCGGAGGTCGGGGCGCGCTCGCGCCCGCGCCCGCTCGGGGCGACCGGCGCGCCGTAGTCGCTCGTCTCGTCGTGCCCGCCGGCCCGCGCGCCGGGGACCGGCATCGGGGTCGGCGTCACCACGAGGTCGCGGAACTCCGGCGTGTTCTGGAGTGGCACGAACTGCCCGGTCTTGCTCCGGCTCACCACGATCCCGGTCGGGTCGCCGAGTCGCCGCTCGCGCAGGGCCATGCGGATGTTCTCGGTGCTCCCCTTGACGGTGTGCGGCTGGTTGTTTTCGTCCCGGTACACCAAATACCACACATCAGCGGCGGGCGCGGCGTCCGGCTTCGGGGCGGCGGCCGGCGGGGCGGCCGCGCGGCTCTGGCCGGTCAGGTCTTCCACGAACTCGCGGCAACTGTTCGGGCGCTGTGACGGTTCGGCACTCATCGCCCGCCGGATCGCCCAGTCCACGCGCTCCGAAATCGCCGGGTTCAGCTCCTTCGGGGCGGGGAACTCGTTGCGGATCTTCTTCATCCAGCAGTCGAGCGGGCTGGCGTTGTCGAACGGGATCACGCCGGTGATCATCGCGTACAGGGTCGCGCCGAGGGAGTAGATGTCGCCGCGCACGTCCACGGTCTTGGCGTTGCGGAACTGCTCCGGGGCCATGTAGTGGGGCGTGCCCAGCCCGCGCCCGGTGCGCGTCAGGTTGAGGTCGCCCTCCACCTCCTTCACCAACCCCATGTCGGTCAACTTCGCCACGCCCTCGCGGGTCACGAGGATGTTGTCGGGCTTCACGTCGCGGTGAACGAGGCCCTGCTTGTGCGCGCGCTGGAGTCCGTCGCACACTTGGGAAATGAGGCGCACGGCCTCGGCCTCGGGGTACGCGCCGCGCTGCTCGATGCGCTGGCCGATGGACAGGCCGTCCACGAACTCCATCACAAGGAACGGGTGCGGCAGCGCGCCGCTGTAGTCGAGGGCCTTGACCACGTTGGGGTGGTCGAGCACCTTCGCGGCGACGAACTCGCGCTCGAACCGCTGGAGCAGGATCGGGTTCTTGGCGGTCGCGGGCGCGATCACCTTCACCGCGACGATCTCGCCGGTGTTGCGGTTCTTCGCCTTGTAAACCGTGCCCATCCCGCCCTCGGCGATCTTCGACACGATGTCGTACGCGCCGAGTTGGGTCGGGACCGCGGTATCGAGCGTCATGAAATGCCCCTGCGGGGCGCGCCGGTCCGAACCGGGCCGGCGCGCGGCTCCTTTTACTTATAGCTCAAACGGCGCGCGCGTGCGCCGACAGTTCGGATTGGTCCGGCGGCGCGGGTCGGGTAAAAAAGCTGACAGGTTCGCCCGCGCGCCGACATAACCGCTAGGACCGCCACCGCTTCGCCGGTTTTCGTATCTCCCGCGCTTTGTGGAACTTCGGCGCTTGTCAAGGTCGCCGCCGTCCGTCACAATCGCAGTACGCGACGGGGCCACGGTTCGTGACCCGCGCGGCCCAACTTCATGTCGGGTTGGCACTCGCGCCACCGGCCCGCAGGGACTCGAACCGCCATGAGACTGTTCGGCATCCTGCTCGTGCTGTTCAACATCGCCGCAGCCGCGGCGTTCGTCTACCTTTCGACACAGAACTGGAAAGGGCGGCAGACGATCACCGCCGCCGGCTTGCGGCACATGCTGTTGTTGCAAGGGCTTCCTCTCGACGGTCCGGAACAGGTCACGGAGCCGGCTACCGGCGAATCCGTGCCGAAAGTCGGCGAGGAAGTCACCGGCATTTTCTCAATCAACGGCAAGGAACAGAAGGCCAAGATCACCAAGGTTACGCCCCAACCGGACGGCACTGTCGTGCTCGAAGCCGTCGAGCCGACGCTCAACTTAACGACGGAGATTGTCGTTCCCGGCCAACCAAAGGAGACTATCGACTTCGCGATGGACATGGCCGGTGGGACGCCCGTTAAGACCATCTCCTACAAGTTGCTGAATTCGTACTTCGAGACCAACGCCAAGGACGCCACGCCACTCGGGACGGGAGTGGTCGCGAACCAAGTCGCTGAGGTTCGGCGCGTGAAATCTGTGATCGCTGCGCAACTGAAGGCGAAGGAAAAGGAACCCAAAGAGCAAATCGACCTGTTGAAAGGCTGGTTGCTGAACCAAGCCGAAACCATCGACGTGCGGGTGAGCTACCAAGCGCTCATCTCGCCCGTGGACGCCAACGGCGTCGATAAGACCCCGGAGCGCCTGACCGCGGACGCCACCAAGTTGCGCGAGATTCTGGACGCCCGGTTCGCGGCGGTGCTGGCGAAGCCCGCGCGCACCGAGAACGCCGTCGATCCCGGCGAGAAGAACGATCCGGGTTTCGCCGAGAAGAAGGCCAAGATTGACGCCATGCCCGACAAGGACCGGCTCGCCAAGTCTGCCGAGTGGCGCGGGGCCGTGCAGGACGACACGCAGCGCCGCATGATGATCGCGCACCTGCTCGTTCACCTCGACCCGGACGCCAACTGGCAGAAGCGCGTCGCGGTGGTCGTCGGCCTGCGCCGGTACGTCAAGGCCCTCTCGGTGCAGGTGGTCCGGTTCGCCGACATGGTGAACCAGATCGAGCGCTACATCCCCAACGACCAAGCGGCGTTCACCAAGCACGAGAACCAACTGCGCGACCAAGCGATCCGGTACGCGGAGCGCGCCCGCGCCGTGGCCGAGATCCGCTCCGCACTCAACGCCCAAAAGGTCGCCAAGGACGACGCCGTGAGCCGCCACCGCACGCAACTCAAGGCCCTCACGGACCAGTTGACGAAGATCAAGAACGAGGTGGACGAGAAGCTCGTGCGGCAGACGGAGATCGAGACGGACCTGTTCGAGACGCAGCGCGAGGTCGCGCTGACGCTGGAAGAGGTGTACCGGCTGGAGGCGCTGTTGGCGGCGGTCGAGCGCGAGCGCTACGGCCTGCCCCCGGTGCAGAAGCCCTAGGCCTTCTTCCCTCGAACCGCTCGCGGCGGCGCGAAACCAACGTTGGGTGCGGCGATGACTGCTCTCGGCAAACTGCTGGTGGTCCTGAACCTCGTGATCGGCCTCGGCGCGCTGTCGTGGTCCGCGAACCTGTACGTCCACCGCCCCAGTTGGTTCAACGAGCCGCCGGAGTTCGTGGACAAGGGCAGCAGTCCGGTCGGGTTCAAGCAACTCGACGCCGAGGCCAAGAGCCTGCACAAGATCGCCTCGGTCACGACGGAAGCGTGGGGCGTGAACCTGAAAGCTCTGGAGGACCGCGAGAAGTACCGGGCCGACCGCGTCGCCGGGTACGCCGAGCGCATCCTCTGGGCGAAGAAGGGCAACCCCAAAGACCTCATCGACAAAGACAACCCGAAAACCGGGAAGGGCTTCTACGAGCCGGTTATCGAGAAGACGACGAACCTCCACGACTTGACGCTCGTGGCCGGGCTCCCGAAAGGCGCGGCCGTGCTGGGCACCGACGGCCGCCCGCTCCCCGGCGGCGACGGCCTGCTCGACTCCATCGCCGGCGATACCGCCGCCAGTTTGGAGATCCAGAAGGAGATTCTGAAGCAAGAGGCGGAGTTCGACCGGCTCGACAAACTCGTGATCGAAACCGAAACGAAGTTGCTCAAGATGGTGGTCATACGCGATAGTATTCAGAACGAGTGGCTGTTCCTGACGGCGTTCGAGGTGAACGCCTCGGAGACCCGCGACACCGTGTTCCGGCGCGAGCGCCAGTTGCGCGCCCGGCTCAAGGTGCTCGGAATCATCGACCCGTAGCCCGACCGAACCCGCGCCGGCCCCGCGCCGGTCCGACCCGCATAACACTCGAACTTCGCCGGCTGAGGGGTGTGCCATGAGTTGGCTCGGCAAAATCATGACGTTCTTGGTGCTCATTGGCGTGTGCGTCTGGGCCCACTTTACCGTCAACGCCTACGTCACCCGCACCAACTGGAAGGTGCGCGCCGACGCCTACGAGAAGGCCCTGAAGGAGAGCGAGAGCAACCGCGAGCGTGAGCGCCGCGACTGGGAATCGAACCGCGACGCCCTCGTCCGGATGTACACGGCCGAGAAGTCGCGCGGCGACGGGCTGGAAAAGGGCTACGAAGACCTTAAGGCTTCCGCCCGCAACGTGGACGCTCAGTACAAGCTCATCGAGCAGAACCTGCGCGAAACCGACGTGGAAGTGAAGCGCCGCGACGCCCGCATCAAGACCATTCAGGACGAACTGGCCGACACCCGATCGCGCAACAGTGGCCTCGAAGACGAGAAGCTGAAGTTGGTACTGGCGAAGGAACTGGCCGACCGTGCCGCGCTCCAAGCTCGCCTCGAAGCCGAAAAGGAGCAGAAGTTGCGCCTCGCGGAGGAGGTCACGGTCGCGGCGCTCAAGTTGCAAGTGTCCGAGTTGAAGGCCACCGGCGGGGGCGGGGGCGGCGCGACGGTTGTGGCGCGGGCCATCGACAAGATTCCCGCCCCGCTGCCGGAGAACATTCGCGGCACCGTGACCCACGACATGGTCGGTGAGTTCGTGCAGATCAGCATCGGCATCGACGCCGGCCTCGAGGTCGGCAGCCGCCTCGACATCTACCGCGAGACCGGCGGCGGCAAGTACCTCGGTACGCTCGTCGTCACGCGCTCGCTCGAACCGAAGAAGGCCGTCGCCGAGTTCCGCCCGGCGCGCCCGGTGCCGGTCGCGAGCCTGCGCCCGGACGAGTTGCCCAAGAAGGGCGACACGGTGGGGCACATCTCCGCCGGCCCCGGCCTGCGCTAGCGCCGCCGCACCCCGCACACAGGAGCCCCCGACATGGCGAAGGCCAAGACCAAGGACGAAGACCCGAAGCGCCTCACCCCGGTGAAGCGCGACGGCGCGTACGTCATGATGCTGTTCATCTCGCTGCTGGCTATCGCCGGCGGCGCGGTGCTGATGCACCTCGACCACGAGGAGTACGGCGGGAAGTCGCCGCCGAAGGAAGCGGAACTGAAGATTCTGCGGCTCGGCGCGCAGGCCAACATTTCCGAAGGACCGGGCGCGACGCCGCCGGCCCCGCCGCCCGGCCCGGACCCCGGCCCGATGCCCCCCGACCCCGGCGGGATGCCCCCTATGCCGCCCGGCGGCGGCATGCCCCCGGCCCCGCCCCCGCCGTAACACCCGAAGGCCACTCGCGAAGCGAGTGGCCTTCGGCTTTTGGTACCCGCCGCGCGCAAGCTCGTATTTTTTCTGCGCGAACCTGTCGCTATGGTTCCGGTCGTTCTGGGCGTCCCGGTAGGCTACCCAAGAAGGGCCGGTGGGTGTATGCGTCGGGCAACGGCGTTGGTCGTCGTGGTCGGCGTGGTCGTTCTCGGCACCGCAGGCCCGGCGCGGGCGGCGGAGGCCGACGGCTTCTGGCTTTCGGTCGCGAGCGGGATTTCCGGCTCGTCGGACCCGGCGAACTATCAGGAGTGGTGGTTCGAGACCCCACACGGCCCGCCCTCGGTCGCGGTCACGCGGCTCACCGGCGGTACCGCGGAGGCCACGACCGCCGGCGGCAGCACGTTCTTCAGCGGCCCCGCCGTCCCGGTGAACCTGAAGCCCACCGACGGCTACGCCTACCTCGCCGGCAACAAGCCGAGCGACCTTTCGGCCGCGCTGCGCCGCCAGATGGCCGGGGGCAAGGGGCTCGCGACGACCGCCCCGGACGCCTTCGCCACCATGCCCGCCGACGGCGCGCACCGGCTCACCATCGACCAGAGCGACCCCGACCCGACCGGGGCGCGGGTGCTCGACGTGGGCCTGACCGACGCGGCCGGCAACCCGCTCTACGGCACGGCCGTGGCCCTGCCGGAGAACGGCTGGTGGGTGATCGGCCTCGGCCCGAACACGAACCTCGTTCCCGACCCGGTTCCCGTGCCCACGCCCGAACCCACACCGGAACCGACGCCGACGCCCGAACCGGAACCGATCATTCTCCCGCCGGCCCCGACCCCGGTTCCCGTGCCGAGCACGCCGCCGGCGGTACCCGGCGCGGTGGCGACCCCGGAACCGGCGACCGCGCTCCTCGCCGGCATCGGCGGGCTGGGCGCGCTCGGTTGGCGGGCCATCAAGCGCCGCCGCAAGTAGAGTCGCCGTCACAAATCGAAGCGGGCGCGCCGGTCGGCGCGCCCGTCGTCGTTTCCGGTGCGCGACCGCCGCGACCCGATCTCACACGGCGCGGCCGACCAGTTGGAACGCGCCCCAGAACGCGGGATTGTCGAAGTTCTCCACCCTATTGTGCCACTCGTCGCGCCCGCTGGCGCGGGCGAGCAGCGCGTCGGCGCGGGCGGTCATGCCCATCGCGCGGAACGCGGGCGCGGCTTCGGCCGCGGCGCGCTTCGCCTCCGCGCGCCGGCCGGCTTGTGCGTACAGCCACGACAGTTGGTCGAGTACGTGAGCCCGCTCCGGGGTGTCTGCCCGGAAGGCCTGCGCCACCCGTTCGGTGTCGCTCGTCGCCCGTGCAACGGGCAGGTTGCGGAGCGCGGCGCGGGCGGCGTTGAACGCGGCCATCGGCGTCGCGCCGGCGCGGACCCGCTGCGCGAAGGTCAGGGCCATCGGCGCGGCGCACATGTCGTACACGTGCCACTGCGTGCAGAACACGCTCGCGGCCCCGCGGTTCAGGAACGCGCTCATCAGGCCCATGCTCTCGCTCACCGCGCGCCAGTCGTGGACGGCCGTTTCGCACCCGTTCAGGACGACCACCGCGCCCGGCCGCAGCGCCGGCGCGCGGTATAGCACGTCGTGCGCCAGCAGCAGGTCGTCGGCCAATCGCAGGTGCGACAGCGAGCCGAAGCGCTCGTCGCCGAGGCCGTGGCCGGTGTAGTGGATCAGCCCGCAATCGCCCCAGTGCGCGGTGGCGGCGAGTTTGGCGTCGGCACCGAGGAAGCAGTGCTCCGGCGGCACCGCGAACAGGTCGCGGATCTGCCGGCCTTCCGCGTCCGACATGGGCAGCGAGTGGCGCGAGCCGGCTTCGGGGTTCGCCATGACGAACGCGCCGCCGCCGCAGTTGATGGGCGGCAGTCGCGGGAGCAGGTTCGCCGAGGGCAGGTACGCCACGTCGAAGGCGTCGCACAGGTAGGTGTGCGTGCCGTTCTCGTACCAGCACGCGGCGTGCAGCGGGAAGGCGTGCAGGAACGAATGCGGCACGAGGTACAAGCCCGTGACGCCCCTCGCGCGCAACAGCGGCAGCAGCGGCACGAACAGTCGCTGGCCGAGGTCGAGCAACCCATCAAGCTTCGGCTCCGTCTTGATGTCGCGCAGCGCCGCGCGCAGTTCCTCAAGGCCACCAACGGCGCTATCAATGGGAAAGGGCAACTTGACGACTTGGAAGTCGTTGCGCGTGACGATGAAGACGTGGAAGGCGTCGTTCTCGGTGCGCCAGAAGTCGACGACGGCCCACCCTTCGGTCAGTTCCGCCTGCACGTCGGCGCGGGTGGGCAGGTCCTCGACGCTGGGCGGCGCGGCGCGGTCGGAATCGTAGGCGTTGGCGTGCTGGCCCCATTCGCCGAAGTAGTGCCTCGTGCGCGCGTCGCGCTCTGTGTGAAACGCGGTCACGCACTCGGCGAACTGCCGCGCGTCGTCTTCGGTCAGCGGCGTGTGTTCGGGAAGCTCCGGCTCCTCGTTACGAAGCCAGTGCGTGAGATCGTTGCGCGCCGCCAGCACCGACTGCGGTTCCGCGCCGCGCAATCGCGCGCGCTTGAAGGCGATGTCGTCGAACACGCCGGCCTTGCCCTCGCACACGGAGTCATACGCCGCATCCGGCAATTCGCCTTCTATTACCCAGAGCGGATAACAAGTAACATCAACGGACTTCAGGCGGCGTATCTCACATGCTCGGCTCGGAAATAGCCTTGAACCGTTGTCTTGCGTCTCTGTGTGGCCGCCAAATACGACCGCACGT
>VGZJ01000278.1 GCA_016872595.1 Planctomycetota bacterium | reverse complement strand
TGATGAAGAACGTCGCCGGACTCCACAACCGGATGTACGGGTAACGACCACACAGGATCGTCTGGCCGAAGTGCGACTGAACCAACACCTATTGCGCAACGAGTCTAGTATACATCACGCAAGTGCCCGGTGCGCGCCGAATGGTGACCGTGCGCCGCCAAAGTTCCGGGCGCAAGGATTAGAAGATTACGAGAAGACACAAACCCACTAGCACCGCCAGTGTTGCCAGCAACAGCGGCCGGCGCAGCAGGGCAAGGACGCGCTCGCCCGCGGGCGGCTCGTGACCGGGCACGGGGCGCAACCGTGGCGGTAGGTAAATGCACTCGAAGAACGCGAGGATACCGTTTGCTGCGTCCGGCGGCACCGGGACCGTGATCGGTTCCGGTTCGGGTTCCGGGTCCGGCGCGCGCGTGGCTGCGGCCGGGCGCGGGCGGCGCTCCTCGGCGGGCGGTTCGGGCCGGTCCTCCTGCGGCAGCAGTGCCTGAAGTTCCGCGATCAGCTCCGGAGCGGTGCCGCGCTCGTCGGGCTTCTTCGCCAGCATCTTCGTGATGACGCGCGCGAGCGCGACCGGCACTTCCGGGTTCTCGGCGTTGGCGTCCGGGATCGGCGCGCGGGCGTGGGCCTTGCGGAACAGCATCACGTCGCGGTCGGGAACCTCGTACGGCGGTCGACCGACAAGCGCCTCGAACAGCGTCGCGCCCAGCGCGTACAAGTCCGACGCCGGTACCACCTGTTCCGCCCACTGTTCCGGCGGCGCGTACTCGCGCGTCCCGACGAAGACCCGCCGCGTCCCGCTGCCGCCCTCCAGCGCGGTCGGCTTGACCGCCCCGAAGTCGAGCAGTTTCGCCGCGGACTGCGACGGGCGCACGCCCGCGCCGGGCGCGGGGCCGATCACCATCACGTTGGCCGGCTTAACGTCGCGGTGAACGAACCCGTTCTCGTGGATCGCGGCCAGCCCGCCGAGCAGGTCGACGGCCCAGCGCGCCACGAACCGCCACGGCAGCGGGCCGAGGTGGTGGAGCAAGAGGTACAAGTCGGTGCCGGCCGCGTACTCCATCGCGATCAGGTACTCGTCGGTCGGCTTGCCCAGCGCGTCGCGGACCCGCTCGTACAAGTAGAACCGCGCGACCCCGTGGTGCCGAACCTTCATCATCGCCTTCGCTTCCTGCTCGAACCGCTGCCGCCCGCTCTCGGTGTCCTGCGTCAGCGTTTTGATGGCAACGAACCGTCCCGGGTTGAGCTGCCGGGCGCGGAACACCGCACCTTGCCCGCCCTGACCGAGCTTGTCGAGCAAGAGAAAGCTGTTCAAAGCGAGTTGCCGGTTCACATTGTCGGTGCCACCATCAAACCAGTGCTCGATGACGCCGCGCTGATAGTCGGTAAGGCCCGCCGGCTGCTCACCGGGCGCGCCGGCCGGCCACCACTCCGGGGTAAACGCCGCGAGCGCGTCAAGCGTCTTCGTGAGGTCGCCGCCGCCGAGTTTGAAGGCGCGCGCCCACCGCTCCGCGCCTGCGACCTTGCACGCGGTCAGAATGTTGCCGAGTTGCTGCAGAGTTGGCATTCCGGTACGCACGCGCGTTGGGGTCGGTCGGGTTCGTTATCAGAGCAGTTCGCGAACCACTGCACCCTCGCTCAGGAGAGGGATCGGGCGGCCGGACGTGTCCGCGGACGCGGTCGCGCGGTCGCCCGGTCGATGCCGAGCACGTGATAGATCGTCGCGAGCAGGTCGCCGGGCGTCGTGGGCCGCTCGCGCTGGCGGTCGGCGCTCGCGGTGCTGGCCCCGACCGCGCGCCCGTGGTTCAGTCCGCCGCCCGCGAGCAGCGCGGAGAACACGAACAGGTGTGGTCGCGCCCTCCGCCGGGGTTGACCTTCGACGTGCGCCCGAACTCGCCGGTGACGACGACGAGCGTGCTTTCGCATCCCGCGCGCGTCGAGGTCGTCGAGCATCGCGGACAGCGCGCGGTCGAGGTGCCTGCCATTCAGCGGCGTGCCCTTCTTCACCCCGAACGGATCGTTCCCGGCCGGGCCGTGCAAATCCCATTTGAACGTCTCATAGTCCTCATACGCGACGAACGTGACGCCGGCCTCCACCAACCGGCGCGCCATCGGCAACACTGGCCGATACGGGTTCGGCCGTAACGGTCGCGCGGGCGCGCGCCTTCGCGGGTCAGGTCGAACGCGGTGCGCGCGGTCGGGCCGTGCATGAGGTCGAGCGCCTCGCGCTGGAACCCGTCGAGTGCCGCGGCGCTGCCGCGCGCGTCGAGGTCGCGGCGCATCGTGTCGAACGCGCGCAGCAGATCGGCGCGCTCCACCAGTTTCGCGGCGTCCGTGCCCGCGACCAGCTTGTGGGTGGGAACTTGGAACTTGGAACTTGGCGTCAGTCGGGTCGGTCACCACGAACGGCGCGTCGCGCGGGCCGAGGTACGCCGGGCCACAGTAGCCGGTCGCGCTCGGCATACCGGCGTAGGCGGGCATCCCGGCGCTGTTCGGCCCGGGAAAGCACGCCGCCACCGCGCCGACCGCGGGGCGGTGGTTCACGCCGAACTGGAGGTTGTCGGGGTGCGTGCCGGTCATCATCCAGTGGTAGCAGTGGTGGTGACTGCCGGTGGTGTGGTGGAGCGCGCGCAGCACGCTCAGGAGGTCCATCCGGCGCGCGATTTCCGGGAACAGTTCCGTCACGCGAACGCCGGGCACGGCGGTTTGGTTGCTCGCGAACGGCCCGCGCACTTCCTCCGGCGCGTCCGGCTTCGGGTCGAAGGTCTCGAGCTGCGCCGGGCCGCGGCTCAGGAAGATCAGGATAACGGCCGTGTCGCGCGACGCGGCCGAGTTCTCGGCGCGCGCACGGAGCACGTCCGGCAGCGCCAGCCCGCCGAGTCCGAGTGACGCGACCTTGAGGAAACCCCGGCGGTCGCGCGCGGTGCAAAGCTCAAGCACGATTCGCCCTCGTTAGAACAGGCCGAGGATCGGGCCACCGTGTTCGACCAGCCCGCGGGGGCGGTCGAGGCTGTCGCGGTACTGCGTGGCCGGGTCGATGCCGAGCGCGTGGTACAGCGTCGCGATCAGTTCGTAAGGGTGCGTCGCGCTCTTCTGCGGGTACGCGCCGGTCTTGTCCGATTCGCCGTACACTTGGCCCGGCCGCACGCCGCCCCCGGCGATGAGGCACGTGTAGCACGACGGCCAGTGGTCGCGCCCGCCCGGCCCCACGTTGTTCGTCGTCGGCGCGCCGATCTTGGGCGAGCGGCCGAACTCGCCGACCATCACAACGAGCGTGCTTTCTAACAGCCCGCGGGCGTCGAGGTCTTCGAGCAGCGCGGACGCGGTGCGGTCGAACACCGGGCAGCGCCAGTTCTTGAGCATCGGGAAGTTGTTGCGGTGCGTGTCCCATGAGCCGTCCGGCCCCGGCGCGGGTTCGGTGTCCGACCCGCTGGGCCAGTTCACTTGCACGAAGCGCGTGCCGGCTTCGACCAAGCGCCGTGCGAGCAGCACGCTCTGGCCCCAGCGCGTCCGGCCGTAGCGGTCGCGGACCTTCGCCGGTTCCTCTTCGAGCCGGAACGCACGCGCGGTGCTCGCGGAACCGAGCAGCGAGAACGCGGTGTCGTAGTGCGCGTCGAACCCCGCCGCCCAACCGGGCGCGGTGCGGACGCTGCGCAGGTCGATGCGTGCCTTCATCCGGCCCAAGTCCACATCCGGCGGCAACACGAGGCTATCGACGTTCAGGCGCTGTTGCGCGTCCTGATACATCTGGAACGGGTCGTGAGCCGCGCCGAGTATTCCCGCTGACTGGCCGACGCCGGTGACGGCCCCTTCGATGATCGGGCCGCACACGCTCACGAAGCCGAGCTTACCGGGGTCCGCGGGCGCGAAGCGCGAGGCGATCGCGCCGACCGAGGGCAGGTCTTGGCGCGACGGCGGCACCGAAAGGCCCGTGGCCGAGAAGTTCAGCGGCCCGGCCCCGGTCATCAGCATGTAGATGCTCGCGCCGTGGTTCGCCAACCCTTGCGGCTTCACGCTCAGTGTGCGAATCAGCGTGAAGAGGTGCGCTTGGCGCGCGAGCATCGGCAGCACTTCGGTGAGCCGCGTGCCGGGGACGCTGGTCGCGATGGGACCGAACTCGCCGCGAATGCCCTCCGGCGCGTCCGGCTTCGGGTCCCACGTGTCGATGTGGCTCGGCGAACCTTGCAGGTAGAGCAGCAGAACGGATTTCGCCTTCCCGAAGCCGCCCGCGGGCTTCGCGACGGGCGCGGCGGCCCGGGCGCGGAGCGCGTCCGGCAGCGCGAGGCCGAACAGCGGCAACGCCCCGGCGGTGATGAAACTGCGCCGCGACGGGCCGACGAGCGAGAGCATGACGCGCGCTCCGCGAGAGGGCAGGGCAGTTAACAGCAGCCGGTTCCCTTCGGGCCGACGCCGCAGCGATCCGGCGCGAGGCAATCGGTGTGCTTCGTGCCGAGATGGAACAGCAACCCGGACGGCGTGACCTCCGCGCCGCCCAGCGGGTACTGAGATACGACGCCGCTCTCGTACTCCACTTCCACCGGCAGCGCGTCAGATTTCAGCAGCGGCGCGGCCATACTGAGAATGCCCGCGAGCTTGCCGGCGCTCAGCCGATGCTCGATATCGGCCGCGACCCACACTTGGACGAGGCACGCGGTCGCGGAGCGCGTGGTGCCTCCGCAGTCGATGAAATCCTTCTGCACGCGGCCGACTTCCGTAACGTGAAAGTGCGCGGGCACGAAGTCGCCGTCCGGCAACATCATGTGCAGCGCCGCGTTCGGATAGCGCGCTAGTAGCGCCGCGAACTCGCCAACGGTCATTCGGAATCTCCGCGATTGGGTGGCAGAGATTATCGCCCGCGACCCGATCTCGCACAAGCCGGTGACGCGCGCCGCTTCATCCCGTTCTCACAGGATGATGGCGGGGTAAATTGCCGTCTGGGGGCGCGATTTTCGCCCGGTTCTGGGAACTTCGCCCACGGGCGAACCGTCACAACAGTGTGGAGGGCCGTGAACGACGACGATCGCCGGCTCATCGCGGATTGTCTGGGCGGCCGTCGGGATGCCTTCGGTGAGTTGGTATCTCGATACCAGGCAAGGCTTTACAGCGCCGCGCTGCGACTGGTTCAAAGCCACGATGACGCCGCGGACGTCGTTCAGGATGCGTTCCTGAGCGCGTTTCAGTCGCTGCGTACCTTTAAGGGCGACGCCGAGTTTTTTACGTGGCTGTACCGAATCGCGTTTAACACCGCGATCAGCTTGAAGCGAAAGAGGAAGCCGGCGGTCAGCCTCGAAGCGAATAGCGGCGAGGCCGGGATCAACCCCGAAGACCCGTCCGAACTGGTGCGGCCGGGCGTCGAACTGGAACGAAGCGAAGACGAGCGGCAACTGAACGAAGCCATCGCCAAGCTCTCCGCCGAACACCGCGACGTGTTAGTACTGAAAGACATTGAGGGGATGAGGTACGAGGAAATCGCTGAGGTTTTGGGCGTGCCGATCGGAACGGTGCGCAGCCGCCTCCACCGGGCGCGGTTGGAACTTCGCGACCTGCTCGTTCCTCTCGAAGACCGAACCGAGTTGACCGGATCGAGCGGCGAGTTGCCGCCCGTACCTGACGAAGGGGCCGAAGACCGCTCGCCGCGATCCGTTCGTTCGCGCCGCGCCGAGTGACAACCGACATGAACGCCGAGCAGCTAGAACTGATTACCGCCGCCGTAGACGGGGAACTGTCCGCGCCGGAGGCCCGCACGTTCCGCCGTCTCGTCGAGACTTCGGCCGAGGCCCGCGCGCTCTACGCGAAGTTGAAGGCCGATAGCCTGCGCGTTCGCGCGCTGCCGCCCGCCACCCCGCCGGCTGACCTTCGCGCCAAGATACTCGCTAAGATCGCCGCGATCACGCCCGCGCCCGTCGCAAAGCCGGCACAACCCGCGCGGCCCGCGCAACCGGCCCCGGTGCTCGTGCGCCGCGCTCCGTCGTGGCTCCCGATCGCCATCGCCGCCGGGGTGTTGCTCTGCATCACGGCCGGTTCGTTCGCCTTCTTCGCGTCCGACAGCGGAAGTGGGAAGGGGGGCACCGCCAAAGCGCCGTGGTCGAACGCCCTCCCCGCGATCCAAGACGCGCCCGTCGCGATGCCGTCGCCCATCGGCGCGCCGCGCGACACCGTTCGCCCCGACCCGCAGGCCGTCGCGCACAGCGACGTTTCGCCCGTGCCGCCGCTGCCGGTGCAGAAGGTGGTGGTGCCCGATCCGCTCGCGGTCGCGCCGGCCCCGCGCGTTATCGAACCGGACCTCATCGCCGGCGGGGTGCTGCCGCCGCTGCGCCCGTTCGACTTCGCCCGCGTCCGCGTACCGTTCCTGCGGGCGATGTCCGAACTCGAACGCGAAGACCGCCGCCAAGAACTGACCGACGAGCTGCTGCGCGACCCGGCGTTCCGCATCGACCTGTTCGTGCGCGACACGGCCCGCGGCGTCGAAATCTTCCAGAGCGCGGCCAAAGCGAGCGGCTTGACGGTGTTCGCTGACGCGACCGCCCTCGACCGCCTCAAGAAGAAGCAAGTGGCGTCGATGGTGATCTACACCGAATCGCTGACTGCGGCGGAACTGGCCGACCTGTTCGCGAAGCTGTGCGCCGAGGACGCCAAGTTCTCGCCGCGCGTGTGCGATGTGCTGCACGCGGCCCCGGTCGTGCGCTCCGACGAACTCGACCTGCGCGCGACGCTGGGCTTCGACGTGGGCCTCTTCAAGCGTCCGGTCGGCAGCGGCAACCCCGCGCCCGGCACGAAGACGCCCGAAAAGCCCGTGAGCGCGAGCACCATCGACAGCGTGGTGAAGTCGGTGACGAACGCCGGCGACAAGACCGCGGTGCTGATGACGTGGCACCCCGCGAACGCCCGCACCAACCCGCAATCGTCTGCCGAAGTGAAGCAATTCCAATCCAAGCGCGCCGACCGCAAACCCACCGCGCTGCCGGCGATCATCGTCATTCGGCCCGTTGGCTAACCGCGCGTTCCAACCTCGCCCCACAACACAAACGACGCCCCCATAGAGCCGCGAGCGGAAGCGAGCGGGCCAGCCACCTCTGCGAGAAACGCGAAGGTTGCTGGCCCGCTCGCTCCCGCTCGCGGCTCCATTTGCTCCTTGGCTTGCGTTTTTGCGCACTAGTGGGCACAATCTCACAAATCCAATCCCTGTGCCACGGACGCCCCCGCGATGGCGAAGAAGCCCTCCGCGAAGTCGCCGCCCGCCCCGACCTACCCGGTGAACCCCGCGCTGGAAGCGGCGGTGATCGCGCACGCGGAGGAGGACACCCCGCGCCTCGTCTACGCCGACTGGCTCGACGAGAACGGCGACCCCGACCGCGCCGCCTTCATCCGCAACCAAGTGGCCCTGTGGGACAAGAACCCGGCTGACGAGGATTATGGAGTTCCCCACGGAAAGTGGACAGCGTTTAGCGGTGGTTTTGGTTGTGCGTCCGTTCGTACTCGTCTGGGGCCACGTACCCCAGGGCCGAGTGTCGTCGGACGCGGTTATAGAACGCCTCGATGTACTCGAAAATGCTCGCCCGCGCCTGCTCGCGGGTGGCGTAGTCCTCGTGATGCACCAGCTCCTTCTTGAGGCTCGCGAAGAACGACTCCATCGGCGCGTTGTCCCAGCAGTCGCCGCGCCGGCTCATGCTGCACGCGATCCGCTCCTCGGCCAGCCGCCGCTGGTAGTGCTCGCTGGCGTACTGGCTCCCGCGATCCGAGTGCGCCACCAGAGCCGAAGGCGAAGACCCCTGGAGAGGAAGGCGACGGGCCAACGCCATCTCCAGCGCGTCCACCACCAACCGGCTCTCCATCGTCGCGTCCATCGACCAACCGACTACCTTGCGGCTGAACAGGTCTTCGACTACCGCCAGGTACAGCCACCCCTCGCGGGTCGGGATGTACGTGATGTCCGCGCACCAGCGCGTGTTCGGTTCCTTCGGATCGAAGTCCCGGTCCAGAACGTTCTCGGCCACCGGCATCGAGTGGTTGGAGTCGGTCGTCTGGCGGAACTTCCGCTTCGTCTTCGCGGCGATCCCGGCTTCGCGCATGACCTTCGCCACGAAGTTCGCGCTGCACTCGTGCCCGTTGGCCACCAACTCGGCGTGGATGCGCGGGCTGCCGTAGCGGGCCTTCACCTGTTCGTGGATCGCCTTCACCTCGGCGGTCAACTCCTCGCGCCGCACCTCGGCCGCGCTCGGCCCACGCGACCGCCAGGCGTAGAACCCCGACCGCGACACGCCCAGCACCCGGCACATCAGCACGATCGGCCACTCCCCTTTGCGTTCCTCGATCCAGGCGAAGGTCAGTTCGTCTGGGTGGCGAAGAACGCCGTGGCTTTTTTTACAACGATCCGCGAGAGGGCTAGAAGGTAGCGTATTCTGTGTGTAAACTCTTGCGTGATCATCTTTTCGCTGGAGGCGGCTCAAACGTGGAGGTCGGCAGGATGCCTTACCACTGGCCCAAGGATACCGATTTCGCCCTCCTGGAACTCGACGTTCTCGATCGGGATTGCCCCTTCTGCGGGCGTCTGATGCACATCTGTGACCACCGATACCGGCACTT
>VGZJ01000277.1 GCA_016872595.1 Planctomycetota bacterium | reverse complement strand
GCGCCTGTTGGAGGTTGGCGCGCGGCCGGTCGATGGCCCGGTCGCGCAACAGCGGGACCGACGCCCCCGCGCGGAACTCGCCGCCCTCCGCGGTCTTCGCGCCGAGGTTGTACGTGGGGAAGTCGCCTTGAGGTTTGTTCGGTGCGAGTGTCGCCCGGCGCGCCCTCACCCGGAGCGCCAGCCGCTTCTGGCTGACCGCGCTTGGCGTGCGGCCGATCCGGGCCGCGACCGCCGCGTCCGTGTCCGTGCCCAGCAGCGCCAGTTCGTCGGCGCGCCACGCCGGCCCGCCGCCGGGCCACCCCGAGTGGGCCGGGATACCGCGCAGCCCCCTCTGGGCCGCGACCGCCCTCGTCGTGCGCCCGAGCGCCTTCGCGACCGCGGCGTCGCTGTCGGTGCCGAGGGCCGCGACCTCGGCCGCGGACCATGCCCCCTGACCCGGCTGCCAGCGCGGATTGGGGCGCAACTTCAGTTTCTTCGCGATCCGCCGCTTGGCCGCGCGCTCCGCGGTCGTCCACACCTTCGCCTTCAGCGCCGCTGCGCCCTTCTTCGCCGCGGCCCGAACGAGCGCCTTCGTGCCGCGCGTCGTGGCCGCGCGACCGGAGACGCCGAACGCCGTGCGCCACCGCCATACCACCGTCGAGTCCACCCCGAACCAGTGCGCCAGCGCCTGCGCGCTTTCGGTGCGGATCGCGCGCACGAGGGTGTCGTTCACCCACAACCCGCTGCCGCCCTGCGCCCCGCGCGGCTGGCACCGCGGCCACGGGATCGGTGCGTCGGTCATGGTGGTGATTGTGCAATCGCGATCACGGTACAGGCAGGAGACGACTTGGCCGCGCCTCACCGCGGGCGCAGAGTAAGTGCCGATCAGGGACGGGCGCGGGGTCACAGGATCACTTGTTCCGTTGGTATGCTGGAACTGCTATGTTGCACTCGAAGTGAACGGAAAGCAAGCGAAGGGGGGCATAGCCGCGGCCGCGTTGCCGATCCTCACCGACCACATCCGCGCCGCGATCCGTGGGCTGGTCGGGTCGGTCGCGTCCGACCGGCAACGCGCCGACGAAGGCGCTTCGACGCGAAGAACCGACCGTCCGGGCCGCGGAGTTCCGCACTCGGCACACGGCGCGCGAAGGCCGCGCGCACCATCGTGTTCACGCCGGTCGAACCGTGACATTCGAGCGCGTGCCGGATACGCTGGACCGGGTTTCCCCCGCCCCACCCGGTTCCGCCCATGAGCGCCGACGCCAAGCCGTTGTTCCACCCCGCCGCGGTTCGTGCCGCGATGGTGGCCTTCGCCGTGCCGTCCGAAGCGGGCGCGGCCCGCGCGAAGGTGCGCGATTGGGCGAAGCAACTGAGCGACCGCAAGCTCGACACCAAGAAGGAAACCGAACTGCTCCCCGGCTTCATTGAGGACGTGTTCGGCGGGGTTCTCGGCTACACCCGCCCGCCGGCCGAACCGTACACGCTCAAGCGCGAATCGCTCATCGAAGTGGACGGCAAGTTCGCGGACGCCGGCTTGGGGCGCTTCACCGCGACAACGAGTGACTTCGCCGCGGTCCTCGAAGGGAAGGGCCCGCGCGACCCACTCGACCGGCCGTTCGGTGGCCGCAAGTACTCGGCCGTAACTCAGGCCGCGCTCTACGCGCTGCAACTCAAGATCGATTGGTATCTGGTCACGAACCTCAAAGAAACCCGGCTCTACTACAAGCGCCAAGACACCGCGCACTACGAGCGCTTCGAGACGGCGCGCCTTGCGGCCGACGACGCGGAGTTCGCGCGGTTCGTGTTCCTGCTCGGTGCGGCCCGCGTCGCGAGCGCCGGCGCGAACCACCTCGACGCGCTGCTCGTGGCGTCCCGCACCATCGGCCGCGAGTTGACCGCCGGCTACTACGGCGAGTACCGCCAGTTGCGGCGCAACACGTTCCGCGCGCTGCTCGATCACAACCCCGGCCGCGACGCGCGCAAGTTGCTCGCCGCGACGCAGAAGATTCTCGACCGCGTGCTGTTCGTTGCGTTCTGCGAGGACCGCGGGCTACTCCCCGGCGACATCATCAAGCGCGCCTACGAACACGCGGACCCGTTCAACCCGCGGCCCGTGTGGGCCAACTTCACGGCGCTGTTCAAGGCCGTGGACGTGGGCAACCCGGCGCTCTCGGTGGACGCCTACAACGGCGGGCTGTTCGCCCCGGATGCGTTCGTAGACGCGCTGACCGTGCCGGACGCCGTGTGCGAGGGCTTCAAGAAGCTGGCCGATTACGAGTACGGCCACAACCCCGACAACGACGCGAAGCTCATCGACGTGGACATTCTGGGGCACATCTTCGAGCAATCCATTTCGGACCTCGAAGAGATGAACCAGCAAATCGCCAAGACCGGCACACTGGAACCGGAACCGACCGGGCCGACGAAGCGAAAGCGCGAGGGCGCGTTCTACACGCCGGCGTTCGTGACCCGCTACATCGTCCGCGCGACGCTCGGCCCGGTGCTGGACGAGCGCTTCGAGGCGCTGCGTGCCGCGCATCAGGCCGGCGCGACGAAGACCGGCCGGGCCGCGCTCGCGGACCCGCGCGCGTACGACCTCGCGGCGCTCAACGCCCCGCAAACGAAGGCGCTGCTCGCATTCTGGGAAGCGTGGGGCGAAGAACTGGAAACGGTGCGCGTCGTGGACCCGTCGTGCGGCAGCGGGGCGTTCCTCATCGAAGCGTTCGACCAGTTGTTCGCGGAGTACACCGACGCCAACGCCCGGCTCTCGGACCTGCGCGGCGGGCAACCGACCCTGTTCGACCCCGACGAAACCATCCTGACGAAAAACCTGTTCGGCATGGACCTGAACGGCGAAGCGGTCGAAATCGCGCGCCTGTCGTGCTGGATCAAGACCGCGGCGAAGGGGAAGAAGTTGACGGCCCTCGACCATAGCATCGTTCAAGGGAACAGCGTGGTCGAGGGGCCGACGCCGCTGGATGCGTGGCGCGCGCGCTTCCCCGACGTGTTCACCGCCGGCGGCTTCGACGTGGTGATTGGCAACCCGCCCTACGTGCGCCAAGAGTGGATCAAGGACGACAAGCCGTTCCTCGAACGGCACTACGCGGCCTACTACGGCACCGCGGATTTGTACGTCTACTTCTACGAGTTGGGCCTGAAGGTGCTGAAGCCCGGCGGCCGGCTGGGGTTCATCGTCACGAACAAGTGGATGAAGGCCGGGTACGGCGAACCACTGCGCAAGCTGTACGGCGAATCTGCGTGGGTGGAATCGGTTGTCGATTTAGGGCACAACAAGGACGTGTTCCCCGACGCCGACGTGTTCCCGTGTATCCTCGTCGCGCGCAAGCCCGACGCCGGCACGCCGCCGGAAAACGTAAGCGTGTGCATCCTGCCGCGCGAACAGACGCGCATCGAAGACCTTGAACAACAGATTGCAACGGAGGGCGTCGCAGTTCCGCGCTCGCGCTTCGGCGCGGACCCGTGGAACCTCGAACCGCCCGCCGTCGCGAGGCTGATGCAGAAGATTCGCGCGGCCGGCGTGCCGCTGAAGGAGTTCATCGGCAGTACGCCATATCGTGGGATAATTACAGGATTCAACGCTGCTTTTCTGCTCGACACAGCGGCGAAAGACAAACTCGTCACTTCCGATCTAAACTGCGAGTCGCTGTTCAAGCCCTACCTACGCGGCCAAGACATCGACCGTTGGAGCGCAGAGTGGTCTGGGCTTTGGATGCTCACCATGAAGTCGAGCGCAAATCGCGACTGGCCGTGGTCGAAGGCCACCACAGAGGCAGACGCAGAAGGCATCTTCCACCAGACGTATCCGGCAGTTCACGCTCACCTCGACCAACACCGTGCAGCACTCATCAGGCGACAGGATCAAGGCGAATGGTGGTGGGAGTTGCGTTCGTGTGCGTATTGGGACGCGTTCGACCGGCCGAAGGTGATGTATCAAGACATCGTTTGGAACCAGCGATTCTGTTTCGACACCGCGGGCCGGATGTCAAATAACTCCGCATACTTTCTGCCGTCGTCGGACCTCTGGGTGATGTCGGTTCTCAATGCGCCGGTGTCGTGGTGGTTCGCTTGGCGCACCGCACAGCACGGAAAGGACGAAGCGCTACGATTCTTCACGGAGTATCTAAACGAGTTCCCCATCCCCAAGCCCACGGACGAGCAGCGCGCCGCGGTCGAGGCCGCGGTTACGCAGCTCATCGCCATTGCCGGGGAGCAGCAAGTTGGGCGGGCCGCGGTGCTTGACTGGCTGCGGAGCGAGTTCACCGTTGCGAAGCCGACGCTGAAACTGCAAGCGCTCGCCTCGCTGGGCGCGGACGACTTCGCCGCGGAAGTGAAGAAGGCCGGAAAGAAGGGGTTGGGCGTCGCGGACCTGAAGCGCCTGAAGGAGGAACACAAGAAGTCGGTGCTTCCCCTTCACATGCTGGCGCGCGAAGCAGAGCAACTCGAACGCCAAGTGTCGGACGTGGTAAACGCCGCGTTCGGCCTGACGCCGGCCGACGTGAAACTGATGTGGGAAACGGCCCCGCCGCGCATGCCCATCGCGCGCCCTGCCGGGAGTTGAACAGTGTGGTCCGTTCTGTGCGGTATCTGGAGTGCGCGTTGCGGTGGGTTCGTCGTCGTAGCTCACCAGATTCGCTACCGTCGCGCAGGTGGGCCGAACGCCGTAGGCGACTACCGGAACCCTGATTAGGGCACAGAATGCCACTGTGAACGCTGTATCACATCTGGCGGGGTTTCTGCCCGCATGCGCCATCACCGCGCGCGCCTTTTCGCCCATTACTGGGGGTAGGGGTTCAGATTCTCGGACGCAAGCCCCCGTTACCTACCGTGCCCCGACGCAAATACATTCGCACGTTTCTGATAATATCAGAGGGTTGCCCGCACTCACATCCTTACTGTGCATAAAAACACTACGATTGCATTTTGTTCCCTGTCGGAAAGTGTGCATGATGAGGCTCGATTCCAAGTCGCCCCGCTTCGCGATTCTTGCCCGCGACTCGCCCGGCTCGTGTGCCGATCTTGGACAGGCTAAGGCATGATGAAGGTCGGTTCACGGACGCCCGCCACTACGGAGCAACCCATGTCGAACGACCCGTTCGCGGTTCACAACGCACTTACCGAACTCGCCACATTCGGGGAGCAACTCGCGGGGGAACTCCGATGCGCTCGCGCCCCCCTCGAAACCGAACTGCATAGCCTCTTGCTCGCGTGGGACGCCTCTCCCGGTCGGGCCGAACTCGCGGCGCGGGTACTCGCGGTCGGGAGCGCGATCCGTGCGGCCGGACTCGACGACGAGGTTCGGCGGTTGCGCGCGTCGGTCACGCGCACGGGCGCGCCCGACGTTGTGACCGCCCTGCTTCACGCTGCCGTTGAGGGGGACGCCGCGCGCATCGAAGCTCTACTCGCGAACCTCGACACGCTGCCGAAGCTGCGCCCCGGCGTGCGGGTATCGCTGGGCCGACACGCGGAGCAACTGCTCGTCGTCTGGTGCGACCGGCACGCGACCGGATACCCGGCCCGGTTCCGCGCCGAACTGGGACGGTTGAACCTCGAACGGCGGCGCGTGGAAACGTGGTACTACGACGACGCGCCGGACCTGACCGACGAGGCGGCGCTCGTTCTGGGGAACCTGCTCGACGGCGCGGCGTTCGCGGTCGGGTGGCTCGCCCCGCCCGTCTCACTGAGCGACGCGATTGCGCCCGACCCGGTTCCGCCGCAACGGGGCGCGGTGCCCGCGAACGAGGCCGGCGCGCGGACCGTCGAGAATCCGAACCCGACCCGACCCGCGAGCGGGAAGAAGACGAAGGGGAAGAACATCAACGCGCGGATGTTGGAGGTTCTTTCCAACGAACGCGCGGCATTTGCGTGGACCGCGGCGCAGTGGGCCGCGCGGCTCGGCTGCGCGGAATCAACCGTCAAGGAATCGGAAACGTGGAGAAAGCAACTACGGAAGTTGCGCGAGACGCGCGCGGCGGAACAGATTCACAGGGAACTGGAACACATCAAGAACGTGAACGGCTCTCTCGACGGGGTGGAGTTCGAGCAAGTTCTCCAACGGGTATCGCTCAGTGCGGAACGCGCCCTTCGCGGGTTGGGCTTCCCCGACGCGGACGACGAGTGATTCCGACCGTCGGTATCGCGATTCCGACGCCGCGACTGCCTTTCTTTCGCGCCGATGGCCGGCTTTCCCAACAGCGGGCGCGACCGTCGGCAACAGTCACAACAAAATAGCGACCGACGCTCAGATAAGTTGGAGGGCTACCACCCGTTGAAAGGAGGTGCGATATGCAATCGCATCAATCAGACGATCCGCGCCCGACCGACCCCCCGTTCCTGTTCGTGATGTTGCTCGCGGCAAGGAAGGCGGGGGACAAGATGCTCGACTCGCTCGCACGTGACTGGCTCGCGGAACTCGGAATCAGCGTCACATTCGCCAACGACCTGCCGACGCCCACGGCGCGGAAGGGTGTGCGGCGGTTCAAGTGGTCAAGTGAGTTGGGGCTACAGACGACCAAACCCGCCCCACGGAAGACATCTAGCCGACAGGAGGAACGCCATGACCGTTGATTCCTGCTCCGCTCCGGTGGTGATGGTGAGCCAGCGTGAAGCGGCTCGGATTACCAACCTGAGCGCGAAGACACTGGGACGGCTGGCCGATGCGGGCGAACCCGTTGGCCGAATGAAGATCGGCGGCCGTGTGGTTTACCATCTCCCGACCCTTACAGCGTGGTGCGCGCGTCGGGCTGAACCCCAAATGGGGGGCCAATGACCCCGTTTGAGAAGATGCCTCGCGTGAACCGCGAGCGCCCGTGCCCGGTGTGCGGCAAGCCCGATTGGTGCCTGCTCGCGAAAGACGAGTCCGCCGCTATCTGTCAGCGCATCGAATCGCCCAAGCGGTGCGGGGGTGCCGGTTGGCTTCACAAGCGCGACGATGCCCCGCGCGCGTGCCGCCCGCGCGCCGTCGCGGTGCGGTTCGCCCCGCGCCCGCCCGACCTGACGGCGCTGGCGACGAGTTACCAAGAGGCCGCGAGCGCGGGGCAATTGACCGCGCTCGCGGCGGAACTCGGCGTCAGTGTGGTGAGCCTGACCGCGTACCGGGTGGGGTGGGCGCACTGCTTCGGCGCGTGGTCGTTCCCGATGCGCGACCCGAAGGCCGGAACGGTCACGGGCATCCGGCTCCGGTTGCCGGACGGCGCGAAGCGGAGCGTGCCCGGCGGGAAGGAATCGCTGTTCGTGCCGGACGCGCTGACGGACCCCGACGACCTGCTCGTTCTGGAAGGCGCGAGCGACGCGATAGCCGCGCACTCGGTCGGGTTCCCGAACGCGGTCGGGCGTCCGTCGTGTACGGGCGGAACGGCGCACCTCGTCGCCCTCGTGCGCCAGCGGAAGCCGGCCCGCGTGGTCATTGTCCGCGACAACGACGAACCCGGCGTTCGGGGCGCGGACGCTCTGGCGTCCGCGCTGGCGCTCCAGTGCCGCGACGTGCGGGTGATAAGCCCGCCGGACGGGAACAAGGACGTGCGCGCGTGGATCGTGGCCGGCGCGACCCGGCCCGACCTGCAACGACTCATCGACGCCGCCCAATCGCGGCGGCTCACGATCACCATTTCCTCTGGGGGTAAGAATGTCGGCTGAATCGACCGTGCAACTGACCGCTGAACGCGACGGCAAGCGCCACCGCGTAACCGTGAAGCAAGGCGACGAGGTGCTGCACCTCGACACGCTGGACGTGTCCAGCGCGCGCGCCCGGAACAAGTTCCTCGACGATGTTTGCACGAAGTGCCGCGGCATCGACCGCGACGACCTCGACAAGAAACTGATGGCGCGCGCGGCAACCGGCCCGACCGACGCGCCGAAGGGGGGCGCGGAACCGCACGAGGTGGACGTGCGGAGCGTGGTTCGGCCCGAACTCTTTCACACCCCCGAAGTGTCCGGCATCACGGTGCCCGTCAAGGAAGACGTGGGCGGGAAGCTCGTCACGCGCAACCGAACCTACTTGCGATGGGCAAGCGGCAATCGCGAAGTGGTGGACACTCCCGACCGGCTCACGTTGCCTAACGGGGAAGTGCTGTACGTCGCGCCCGATCCGGGCGAACCGAGTGCCATGAGCGCGCCCGCGTGGTCCGCGGACTCGCGCCGCAAGTGGCTCGCGGGTGGAGACGCGCCCGAACCCGGCGCGGTGTTCAAGGGGGTGAGTGAGCGTATCGCGCACTTCCTCGACTTCGGAGACGACGGGGCCGCGCCCGGCACGACCGCGACACTCGCGCTCTGGACGATCCTCAGCTACTGCTATCCCGCGTGGGACGCGGTGCCGTACCTGTCCGTTGGCGGCCCGATGGGTTCGGGCAAAAGTCGCGTGTTGGACGTACTCCAACGGTTGGCGTTCCGTCCGTTGTCCTCGTCGAACGTGACCGGCCCGGCCCTGTTCCGCACGCTGCACGCATCGGGCGGGGTGGTGCTGTACGACGAGGCGGAGCGACTTCGGCAATCGACGCCGGACCAACAGGAACTCATCTCGTTGTTCTTGGCCGGCTACCGGCGCGGCGGCTGCGCGACCCGGTTGGAACCGCTGCCGGACGGCGGGTTCCGCCCGGTTAAGTACGACGTGTACGGACCGAAGG
>VGZJ01000276.1 GCA_016872595.1 Planctomycetota bacterium | reverse complement strand
CGGACGCGCTCACAATCGACCAACACGCCGCCGCGCGGCTCACGTCGCTCTCCGCGAAGACGTTGGGCCGTTTGGCCGACGAGGGCGCAGCGGTCGGCCGCATCAAGATCGGCCGGCGCGTGCTGTCCCCCGTCCCGACCCTATCGGCGTGGCTCGCGCGTAAAGCCGAACCCGCCCCCGCTCCCGGTTTCGATTCCTAACTCACCGCGACACGCGCACCCCCGGCACGTTGCCGGGGCCGCGCGTCGCAGTCCACAGCCCCCCAGGAGGGGGGTAGTAATGAATGTTGACATGAAGAGCGAAAAGCTCATCGGCCGCAAGGCCAACGCTGTGCCGTTGGAAGACCTTCTTGAGTGCGCCCACCTGTATCTCTACGGGTCAGACGGGAAGCGCCCCCCGAAGACGGGCTACTACTTCATCGTCTCCGAAGGGACGCTCCGCGCATTGGGCGTTCGTGCCGGCGGGTCGGGGAACGTCGCACGGCTCGCCGCGCTGATAGTAGCGGCCCTGAGACGGATCCATTGGCTCCACGACGGCGAAGGCGACATCCTTCGAGAGGAGGAGGCCGACGCCGCGCTCGCACTGGCCCTTTCCGAACTGACCCGGCGCGCCGGGGACTCGGGCCGCGGGGACGACGCAGCGGCCGGATTCGAACACTATCGCCATCGCGCCGCCGCGCTTATCTACGGGTCAGACGGGAAGCGCCCCCCGAAGACGGGCCGTTACTTCATCATCTCCGAAGCGCTGCTCCGCGTAATGGGCGTTCGCGACGACGGGCCGGGGAACGTCGCCCGGCTCGCCGCGGTGATGGTCGCGGTCGTTGAACTGATCGGTTGGCTCCACGACGGCGACGGCGACACCCTTCGTCAGGAGGAGTTTGAAGCCGCGGTCGCACTGGCCATTTCGGAACTGACCCGGCGCGCAGGCAACTAACGCTGCGCGCCCCCGCTAACCCCTCGCCCACTTCGCGCCCGGTGGAACACCGGGCGCGCACGGATCCCCCTTTTTCAACACGAGGACTCGCAATGAGTACTTTTGATTTGGCGACCCGATACATACGCGCCGGGCTGTCGGTATTCCCGGTGCGCGCGGATGGGAGCAAGGCACCGGCCCTACCGTGGTCCGAGTACCGGACACGCACGGCGAGCGAGGACGAGGTACGCAGGTGGTGGCCGCGAGACGGGAAGAACGGTATCGGCGTCGTTTGCGGCGCAATCTCTTGCGGTCTGGCCGTGCTGGATTTTGAGGAGGAGTCTGCGTACTCCCGTTGGGAGGTTGCGGCGCGGGCGGCGGGGCTGGGGGCGATTATCGACGGCGCGCCGCTGGCCGCAACCGGCGGGGGCGGGCGGCACCTGTACTTGAGGGTGGCCGACGGCGTGACCCACACAATCGCAGCGCGGGACGCGGCCGGCCAGGTACTCGTTGAGGTGCGCCGCGAGGGGCATTATGTCGTCGCCCCCGGTTCCCCGCCCGCTACCCACACGAGTGGTGAAGCGTATCGGTGGATTCACGAGGGGTGGGCTCTTCACCACGTCCACGGCGGTGATACCGGAATCTCATTGGATGATTTTACCCAGATGTGGGACGCTGCTCGTGCGCTGGACGCATCGCCAGTAAAGCCGGCACGGGCTGCGCCCCCGACCGCGCCGCGAACGGTGAGCGGCACGCGGCCGGGAGACGACTACAACGCGCGGGCGCAGTGGTCGGACGTGCTCGGGCCGCACGGCTGGCGCGTCGCTCAGGTCGGCGCGGACGGGGTGACCTACTGGACGCGACCGGGCAAGGATGCCGGCGTCAGCGCGACGACGGGCCGGTGCGAGAGCGAGGCGGGGACCGAACTCCTTCACGTCTTCACGTCGAACGCCGCCCCTTTCGATGCGGACGGCAACTACAGCAAGTACGCGGCCTACACGCTCCTGAACCACAACCGCGACTTCGGGGCGGCGACGCGCGCGCTTGCCGCGAAGGGGTACGGGGAACAAAAGAAGGGCGCGCCCGCGATTGATTGGGGAACAGGCGAACCCGTCGCGCCCGTAGCGGAGCGCTTCCAACCCTTCCCGGTGAGCGCGTTGCCGGAACCGTTCCGCGGGTTCGTCTCCGGCGGGGCGCGGGCTATCGGGTGCGACCCCTCCTTCGTCGCAATCCCCCTCGTGGTTGCGGCGGCTTCCGCCATCGGTACGGCACGCTCTCTGGTACTGAAGCGCGGGTGGGAAGCGCCGTCCATCATTTGGGCGGCGGTTGTTGGCGAGAGCGGCACGGCGAAGACGCCCGCGTTCAAGTTGGCAATGGGGGCGGTGCGCGCCCGCGAAGCGAAGGCGATGGCACAAAACACCGAAGCCATGAAGGGGTATCAGGCGGAACTCGCCCGATGGGACAAGGAGAACACGGACTGGAAGAGGGACAAGAGAACGACCGACGCCCCGCCCGCGATGCCGACACCGCCCCGCGCCCTGCGGCACCTCGTTCAGGACACGACGATAGAAGCCCTCGCGCCGATCCTGTCCGACAACCCGCGCGGGCTGCTCGTGGCTCGCGACGAGTTGGGGGGGTGGCTCGGCGGCATGGACCGCTACGCGGCGAAGTCGGGGGGGGACGCCCCGATATGGCTCAGCATGTTCAACGCGATGCCAATCACCGTGGACCGAAAGACGGGGACGCCCCGCACGTTGTACGTTCCGCAAGCGGCGGTGAGCGTCGTCGGGGGTATTCAACCCGCCATCCTGCGCCGACACATGGCGGGCGAGCATCAGGATTCGGGATTATTCGCGCGTCTCCTTCTGGCTAGCCCGCCGCGCCAAGTCAAGACGTGGACCGAAGACGACATCGACCCGGCACTAGCGGCAGAAGTTGGGGGGCTGTTTGATCGGCTTTACGAGTTGCAACCGGACACGAACGACAACGGCGAACCGCGCCCCCTTCTGGTAACTCTGGCCGCTGACGCGAAGGCCCTTTGGATCGAGTACTACCAGTCTCACGCGAGCGAACAAGCGGAACTCTCGGGCGCGTTGTCGGCCGCGTGGTCGAAACTGGAAGAGTACGCGGCGCGGTTGGCGCTGGTGACCCACTTCGTGCGCTGGGCCGCGCGCGACCCGTCCCTCGCGTCCGAGTCCGTTGTTGACGCGGCGAGTATGCGCGCGGGGATCGCGCTCGCGCAATGGTTCAAGGGCGAAGCACGGCGCGTCTATCACATGCTGGCGGAATCCGACACGAGCCGCGAAAGCCGCGAGTTGGTGGAGTGGATTGAGCGCAAGGGGGGTTCGGTAACGATTCGCGACGTGCAACAGGGTTGCCGCCGGTTAAAGGAACCCGGTGCGGCGGAAGCGGCACTCAACGAGTTAGTGAAGGGGGGTCGCGGCGAGTGGCGCGGCACCGCCCCCACTGGCGGGGGCGGGCGACCGAAACGCGCGTTCGCGCTGTCTACATGTCTACATGTCTACGAAACCCCCAAAACCCTCGACGTTTTTGGGGTTTCGTAGACATGTAGACATGTAGACAGCGGCGAACACTTAAGGCACGAAGCGCGCGCAGCGCGCGAATCTCGCCCGCGACTCGCCCGGCTCGTGTGTCGATCTTGGACAGGCTAAGGCATGATGAAGGTCGGTTCACGGACGCCTAGCACGCACCCCGTCTAACGGTACCTGAATTGTATCTCCCCCGATTCTGGTTACGATTGTACTGCTACGGGCTGTTAAGAACCAAGAACTAAAGGTATCGGGTTCCGCTCTCCCGACGATCATCATCACAGAGGTAACACTATGGAAGGTACGCCGCAGACGCCGACCCGCTACGCCGTTCGCGAATGGAACGGTCCCGTAACGACCGAACCGCGAAGACCGCTTCCGTACCTCGACATCAATGAAGCGTGCCAGTTGAGCGGGCTCGCGCGGCGAACGATCCGCAATCTGCTTCACGTTCGCGACCCGCTGTTGCTCGCCGCGCGACTTCCCGGCAAGGCGTACAGGTTCCACCGCGAGCGTTTTCAAAAGTGGATCGAGGCACGCCCCGCCTACTCGCGGCTTCCCGGTGTGAAAGAATACCGCCACCGATCTTGACGGAGGCGTTTTGTCACGGTATTTTTGTCACAGAGTATTTAGGTCAATAACCCGTGACGAGGGAAAACCGATGGCACGCCCCCCGAAAGACCCCTTCAAGCTCCCTGACGGCCGCGAAACGCCGGTCACGCTCCAGAAACGCGGCAACGTCTACCGGGTGAAGTTCAAGAACCCGGAAGGCAAGTTCGTCGTCGTCACTACGGGCCGAACGGACGTTGCGGGGGCATGGACGGAAGCCGCGAAAATCGTCCTGCACACGTTCAAGCCCACCGAACCGAAACCTACCGCGCGAACCGCCACATGGGACCACGTCATCGCAGAGCTTGCGAACGTCGAACTACGCGAACGCGGACTCCAAGCCTACACGTCGAAGCTCACCCTCTTCCGTTCGCTCACGTCGTCAAAAGGACCGAACGATGTGACGGGGCAGATCGCGAAAGATTTCTTGAAGGCACTCCGCACCACGAAGTTCACGAAGTCGAAGAAGGAAGGCGCGAAGGAGTACACCCGCACGCCGAACACAATCGCTTCAACGCGCCGCCTTCTGCTCTGCCTCTGGAACCACTTGTTGACGTTGAACCTGGCGACCTCGAACCCGTGGGATGAAATCGCGCCCGTTGCGGTTCCGAAGCTAGCACCTACCGCACCGACCGAAAAGGACATCGACCAGTTCTTTGAATGGTTGGACGGAAAGGGGTGGGAACTGCTGTCGGTGTTCTTCCGCGTGAAGGCTCTGGCGTGTTGCCGGACTAACGACCTCTGCCAAGTCGAAAGCCACCAGTTCAACCCTAAGACGCGAACGCTGACGATCAAGCCGAGCGACGACAAGACGAACCGCGAACGAATCTTTCCGCTGCCGAAAGACCTCTCGAACCGACTGAACAAGCTCAAAGGCAAAACGTACCTGTGGGAGCGGTACTGCGAAGACTCGAAGAAGTACCGACCCGGCCGACGCAACGCGAAAGAGTTCAAACCGTCCCTCATGTACTGGGCGGTTGGCGTCATCTTCCCGCAGTACCGGGAGGCGTACCCGGATCGGCCGCACATGACCGCTCACGACCTTCGAGGGCGGGGTATCACGCAACTCGTCAAGGCTCACGGGATTGACGCGAGCGCGAAGGCAATCGGCATTCACCCCGACACCGCCAGACGGCACTACCTCGACGCACAGCAAGCGTTCGACACAAACGCCATCATGACGCAAGCCGCGAACGTGTTGCTGCCCAAAGCGTGACTAGCCCCCTTCAAACGGGAACCGCCCGCGACTTCGATTACTCGAAGTCGCGGGCGGTCCCCGTTTTCCTCGCTCTGAACAGTCGAACACTAGAGTTTTGTCACGGTGTTTTGTCACACTTTCAGAGGCGTTTTCACCGAACCCTTGTTTTTCCAGTATGCCCGACAGGAGTTGAACCTGTAACCTTCGGCTCCGGAGGCCGACGCTCTATCCAGTTGAGCTACGGGCACGTCGCTGTTCCCAAACTATAGCCGGTTCTCACCCCGCGGACAAGTGCGCCGCGCGAACGCTCAACTACGGGCGCTGCGTCCGCCCGCGCGCTGCGGTACAGTAGTCGCCATCCACTTCCGAGGGGCCGACACTCATGGGCAAGAAGAAGAAGGTCGAGGACACCGCGTCGCTGTTCGACGAGCCGAAGCCGGAAGAACCAACGGCCGACGCCCCGAGCGCGCCGGCACCCGAAGAGTTGCCGCCGCTGCCCCCCGGCGTGCCCGGCCTGCCGGCGGACCTGCACCCGTCGTGGCGCGCCGCCCTCGACCCCGAAACGCGCAAGCCGTACTGGGTCGACCTCGCCAAGTTCGTCTCCGCGGAGCGCAAGCAGTACACCGTGTTCCCGCCCGCGGCCGACGTGTTCAACGCCTTTCGGTTCACCCCGCTCGATCAGGTAAAGGTGCTGCTGTTGGGCCAAGACCCGTACCCGACCGCGGGGCAGGCCCACGGCCTGTGCTTCTCCGTGCGCCCCGGCGTGCGGCTCCCCGGCTCGCTCCGCAACATCTACCAAGAACTGAACGACGACCTCGGCATCCCGCCCGTGAAGCACGGGTACCTCGCGCCGTGGGCGCGCAGCGGGGTGCTCATGCTGAACGCCTGCCTCACGGTGCGCGAGGGCGCGCCCAACACCCACGCCGGGAAGGGCTGGGAGCAGTTCACCGACGCTGCGATCCGCGCCGTGAACGCCCAGCCGCGCGCCGTCGTGTTCCTGTTGTGGGGGTCGTTCGCCCAGAAGAAGTTACCACTCATCGACCAAAAGCGGCACGCCGTGGTGAAGTCGGCGCACCCGTCGCCGCTGTCGGCCGCGAACGGGTTCTTCGGGAGCAAGCCGTTCTCGAAGATCAACGCCGCGCTCGAGGCCGCCGGCACCGCGCCCATCGACTGGAAACTCCCGGACGTGGCGGACGAGTAAGAGTGGATCCACAGGTTGCGCAGATGGACACAGACTGAAAGGCCAAGGATGCACAAGAGTTTCGACAGGATCACAGCATGAGACAGGATCAAGAATGGAGTCCGGGTTCTTTCATGAGATCCGGTTTCATCTTGTGATCCTGTCGGAACTCTTCTGCCTTTCAATCCGTGTCTTCCGTGTAATCAGCGGATCAAATCCTACTCCGCGGCGAGCGGGAAGCGGACGCGGAAGGTGGTGCCGCGGAGCGGGGTCGATTCGATCTCCAGCGCGGCCCCGTGGTGTTCCAGCACCATCGCCACGAACGACAGGCCGAGGCCCATCCCGGCGCTGTAGCCCTCGTACAGGGCGTTGTCGCGCTTCGTGCTGAAGTGCGTCTTCAAGCAGTTGCGGCGCACCTCGTCGGTCATGCCGATGCCGTTGTCGCGGACCTCCAGAACGGCCCGGTCGCCGTCGCGGTACGCGCGCAGGTGGACCTCCCCGCGCCACGCGGCGGCGTCGAGCAACTTCTGCCGGCGCCCGGTCGCGTCCGGGTCGCGCTTGGCCTCGTCGCGCAGGTGGTTGCGCATCTCGAAGGTGGCGTCGCGGGCGTTGAACACGAGGTTCTCGAGGGCCTGTTGCAGGTGCGACAGGTCGCCGGTCACGGGGGCCGGGCCGGGCGGCACGTCGGCGGTTAGGGACAGTTTCCACTTGTCGCGCCCCATCTCGGCCCACGTCCGCGCCGCGTCGCGCGCCAGCGCGTTCACGTCGACGCGCGTGACCTCCGCGTTGGCCGGGTCGCGGCGCACCGTGCGCAAGATCTGTTGCAACCGCTCGGTGACGGTGCCGAGGGTGGCGCGGACCTCGTCCAGCATCCCGTGCTCGTCGGTGCCGGGGCCGGCGGACTCCATGCACCGGGCGAGCAGGTCGTTGGGGCGCACCAGCAGGTTCTTGATGTTGTGGGCGTAGCTCCCGGCCATGATGCCGATGCTCGCGTACAGTTGCGACTTCATTTCGAGGGCGTCGCGCTCGGCGTCCGCGGCCCGGTTCGCCAGTTTCGCGGCCTCTAGCTCCTGTTCGAGCAGTTTGCGCCCCAGCTCTTCCGTCTCGCGCTCGGCCTCTTGCTGCTTGACGCGCGCGGCGAGCAGTTCGCGCTGGTGGTGCTCGGCCTCGGCCTCGGCGCGCCACGTCGCCAGTTCGCGGGCGCGCTCGCGCCGCAGCGACCGCGCGACGAGGGCCACCGCGATGAGCGTCGCGGGCACCAGCACGACGGCCGCGACCGTCTGCCAGAGCCGGTACTCGTCCTGCTGCTTCTGCATCCGGTTGAACGAGTGGAGCTGGTACACGCACCGCACGGTGGCGCGCGCGCCGGGGCGGTTCAGGGCGGGGTCGAACTCGACGGTGCGGAGCTGCGCGCGGGCCGCGCCGCCGGGCCGCGGCTTCGGCGACACCCACCCCAGCGGCGGCGCGGGGCGGGCGTCGAGGTCAGGCACCCCGGCGAACTCCACCTCCAGCGCGTACACGTTCGGGAACAGCGGCAGTTGCCCCGCGTACATGCGCGTCGGCTCCACCATCGCGCGCAGGTGTTCTTCGATCTCGGCCCGCTTGTTCTTCACGGTGTCGGCGTGATCGAGGCCCGGCGCGTCGGCGTGCAGCAGGTCCACGTACTCGCGGACCAGTTCGGCCAGCGTCTTACGGAACACGCGGGTGTTATCGAGCCACTCGCGCACGTCGGCGCGGTCCGAGTCCTCGTTCCAGTTCGCGCGCGTGTACAGGAGCCACGCGAGCAGCCCGACGAGGACGGTCCACAGCACCGCGAGCGGGGCGAGGCGGCCGGCGTACCGCCAGACCGGGAACTGCGGCGCGGCGGCGGGAGGTGGTGCGGTCATTCGCGCGGGGCGGGTGGGGGTAGTGAAGCCGCTCGCGGCTTCGCAGGGGGCGTCACTCGGCGATCTCGTAAGGGCGTACGGTCTGCACGACGGGGCGCGCGCGGAGCCGGGTCCACGTCGCGCCGTCGGGGCGCGTCCACACCTCGATCACCGCGTCCGGGTACGTCACCGCGCCCTCGACGCGGGGCGTGGGGCGCAGCACGACGACGTGCTCGCCCGACCCGGTGCGCCGGTCCCCGCGGGCGTCGAAGAACCCCGGCGCGCGGACGTTCGCGGCCACCGCGTCCG
>VGZJ01000275.1 GCA_016872595.1 Planctomycetota bacterium | reverse complement strand
CACCAGCGACGTTCTCCAATACCACCAGAGGCGAAACACCCAGGCCGCCAAGTCCCACAAGAAACAGCGGCATAAATGCGTCATCTAAACCCGCGCTGTACTGCTAAGCCGCGCATGTACTTCGACCAGTACCCGCTCTGGAACTTCGCAACGTCAATGCTGAGGTAGTCCTTCAGTGTGACGCGCAGGCCAACATTGTTGACTTGATCCTTCTGCACAAGATACGACATATCGGCATGATTCTCGAGACGCATCCGGAGCCCGAGGAACCGATTGAGCGAGGTCCGCTTCGCATCAGCGTTTGCGGTCGGGGATACACCGACCTCGGCGATGAATTGATCTAGCGCGTCGGCGACCAGTATCACCAACTGCCCACTCTTGGTGACCTTCTTGGCTGCGTTGTTCGCGCCTTTGACAGGTTTCGCTGGTGTGCGAACGTGATCCGCGAGTCGTTGGAACTCTTTGATCACCGCATCCGCCGCTTCCTTCGCTTCTTCGGCTTCAACCCACGCTCCGCCACTAGCGACGTGGAGTGTGACTTTGCCTTCTTTGGTGCCCTTGCTCTGTTGAAACCCTATTATTTGACGGGGTTTCCACAGGGGGCGATTCGGCGAATCTCCGGGGATTTCGCCGCCTCTAACCAGAGGGTTTCAACAGTACATGGTGCCCTCGAACCAGACGTGGTGTGTGTCGACCACACCGTCCGCGCGCCGCCACTTGAACTCCTTGGCAGCGCCGAGGATGTTCCATCGCTTCTTGCCCGCCAGAATTGGCGGTGCGAACTTGTTGACGATGTTGGCGAGTGCGAGGTCGATGGTGGTGTCGAGGAGGCTCTCGAACCCGGTGATCGAGTCCCGCACCGGCCCCTTCAGCCCGTTCAGGTTCAGCAGCTTCGCCATCACGTCGAGCACCATGTTGGTGCCCTTCGTCAGGCCCCCGTACACCGCGTTCTCCACCTTGCCGAGCGCGTCCGGCCCCCCGCGCACCGCCTCACCCATTCGCGCGCCCTCCGTTTGCGAAGCCACCCATTCACACGCCGGGGACGGCACGTTCCGCTTACCTTTACGCCCCGCGCGCTTCGTACAGGCGGCGCTTCGCCAAGTCCCAGCACCCGGCGCACAGCACCTTGTAGTCGCAGGCCAAGAACCATGTCTCGGTGGACCCGCCGGGCGGTACCGCGCGCAAGGCCAGCTCGCACGCCCGGCACCACGCATCCGGCCGTGCCGTGTCCGTGTCGTCGCCCCAGAAGAAGCCGACCGGCGCGCCCGAGTCGATGGCGTGAGCAACGTGGGTGCAGGCAAGACCGATGCCCTGCTTGCCGTGTTCTGGGCACTCGACTTCGTTCATCATCCGCCCCTCTGGGGAAGCGCCCGAATTGTGGTGTGAACGAGCGCGCGGCTGCGAGTGTGGGTCGGGCCTCTGGCCTACCACAGCACGGGCAGGCCAGAGGCCTACCCCACAACTGCCTCACCCCGCGTACAGGAACTCGTTGAGGCAGAACAGCACTTGGCACAGGTCGGCGAGGGCGGTTTCGCGGGCGGTGCCGGTGTGCGGTTTCAGGAACGTCAGCGCTTCGGCCAGTTCCTCTTTCGTTGGCTCGCGACACAGCGCGATTTGGTAGGCGCGCGTCACGCTCTCGGCGTCGGTGGCCTTGCCGTCGTTGCTGGCGCGCTTGGCGAGGCCGTAGGCCGCGGCACGCACGTGCGGGTTGTTCATCAGGTGCAGCGCCTGCGGCGCGACCGTCGTGCTCGGCCGGTCGCCCACGCCGGTCGTGCCGTCCGGGGCGTCGAACACCACCAGCGACGGAATGAGCTTGCTCCGCTTCATCGTGAAGTACACGCTGCGGCGCGGGCTTTCTTCGCTCAGCGTGCCCATCCCGTACATCGTGGTGTTCAGCCTCCCGCCGACCGCGAGGATGCTGTCGCGGATCACTTCCGCTTGCAGCCGGCGCACGGGCTGCCGCCACACCAGCTTGTTTTCCGGGTCGAGCTTGGCCTTCGCCTCGTCGCGGACCGAGCTTTGCGCGTAGGCCGCGCTGGTCACGATCAGCTTGTGAATCGGCTTCAGCTTCCAACCGCCGCGGATCAACTCGGCGGCGAGGTAGTCGAGCAGTTCCGGGTGGCTCGGCGCTTCGCCGCGCGCGCCGAAGTCGTTGAGCGTCGGCACCAGCCCGCGGCCGAAGTGCTGCGCCCAGAGCCGGTTCACGATCACGCGCGCGACGAGGTGGCCCGCGCCGCCGTCGGTGTCGGTGAGCCAGTTCGCGAACGCGGTGCGCCGGTAGCTCAGGCGCGAGCCGGCGGGCGCGGGCTTCACCCACTTCGTGTGCGCCTCCGCGTCCGGCATCAGCGTTTGCAGGAACGACACGCTCGCCACCCCGCTCTTCTGCGCCGGGTCGCCGCGCTTCAGGAAGTGCGTGTCCGGCAGGAACTCCGAGGCCGCCTGCGTGTGCAGTTTGACCGCGGGCAGGCCCTCACTGGACACGAGCGCCTTCACCTTGCTCGCCTTCGGCGCGGTGGCGAAGTGGTCGCGCTCCTCCTTCTGGAGCTTGGCGAACTCGGCGTCGTGCGGGGCGTACCACTTCAGTAGCGCCGCGGCCTGATCCGGCGTGCGCTTCGCGGGGTCGAGGGTGAGCGCGGCGCGAACGGCCTCCGGCAGCGCGGGTTCCGCCAGCGCCGGCTTCTCGGCGCTGCTGACGCTGATTCGCGGGCGGCCGATGCCGTGCCCGGTGTTGTTGTTGAACGCCAGCGTGACGGTCAGCTTCGTGCCGCCGGCGAAGGCGACGGGCTTCTCGAACGCGAACGCCGCGGCGTGGTCCTTCCCGAACTGCGGGTCAATCGCCCACGCGGTCGTCACGTTGTCGTCGATGGCCGCGGCCACGCCGAGGTTCTTCTGCTCGAAGGTGGCGCGCGCCCCCGTCAGTTTGACGCGCACGGGCGCGACCTTCTCGTCCGAAACGACCGGCTCCGCGAAGACGCGCACGTCCGAGAGCGCGAAGTTGCCGTTGGTCGCGCGCCCCGGCCCACTCTTCACCAGTGACGGGTCGGCCAGCGCTTCGAGGCGCAGCGCCTTGATACTGGCGAGGTCCGTGACCAGCTCGAAGGTGAGCGTTTCCGTGGTCGGGTTCTTGCCGCTCAGCAGCACGCTGCCGTCGGGCCGCGCGGTGATCGTCGCGCCGCCGGCCGACTTGCTCGACGCGATCCGCGGCACGATCCAACCGTCGGCCGGCAGGGGCTTGCCGCCGTTGGTCTTCTCCCACGCCGCGAGCTTCGCCGGCAGTTTGTCCTTCTCGAACGCGGCCAGCGCGTCGAGGTACTTCTGGTGGGTGGCGTCGAACGCCTTCTTGTCGGCGGCGTACTTCGCCGGGTCGAGGTCCAGCTCCACTTCCGTGCGCACGACCGAGGTGAACGCGGTCAGCATGCGGTAGTAGTCGCGCGCGGGAATCGCGTCGAACTTGTGGTCGTGGCACCGCGCGCAGCCGACCGTCAGCCCCAAGAACGTCGTGCCGATGTTGGCGAGCATGTCGTCCATCTCGTCGTAGCGGTGCTTCTCGGCCTCGTTCTTGGTGATCTGCGTGCTGTGAACGCCGGCCGCGAGGTAGCCGGTCGCCATCAGCGCCAGCGGGTCGGTCGGCGCGATCTCGTCGCCGGCGAGTTGCCACTTGGCGAACGTGTCGAACGGCAAATCTTGGTTTAGGGCCTTGATGACGAAGTCGCGGTAGTGGTACGCGGTGGGGCGGTCGTAGTCGTGCTCGAACCCGTGGCTCTCGGCGAACCGGACGAGGTCGAGCCAGTGCCGGGCCTGCTTCTCGCCGAAGTGCTGCGAGGCGAGCAACCCGTCGATCACCTTCGAGAAGGCGTCAGGCGCGTCGTCCTTCACGAACGCCTCGACCTGCTCCGGCGTCGGCGGCAGCCCGATCAGCCCCAAGTACGCGCGGCGGATCAGCGTGCGCTTGTCGGCCGGCGCGTTCGGCTTGATGCCGGCCTTGTCGAGTTTTTCCAGAAGGAAGGCGTCGATCGCGCTCGCCTTGTCGCGCGCCGGGGGCTTGGCGTTTAGCAAGGGCTGATAGGCCCAGTGCTTCTTGGCTTCGGGGGGCGTGACCTTCTTCGTCCACGCGGTTTCGTCGATAGCGACGAAGGGCTTGTCGTAGGGCGCGCCGAGGTCGATCCACTCCGCGATCTTGGCGATGTCGGCGTCGGGCAGTTTGGCCCGGCCCTCCGGCATGTGGGGTTCCTTCAGGTGCGCCGCGAGTTGGTACATCAGGCTCTTCTTGTGGTCGCCGGGCACGAACGCCGGGCCGCGCGCGCCGCCCTTCAGCAGCCCCTCGCGGGTGTTCATGTCCAGTTCGCCCTCGTGCCGCTCCCCGCTGTGGCACTTCACGCACTTGGCTTGCAAGATGCCGCGCACGCTGGACTTGAACAGTTCCGTGCCCTTCATCACCTTCGCGACGTGATCGGGATCGACCTTCTCTTTCGGCTGCGCGCCGCACGGCGCGTTCGTGAACCCCACGACGGCGACGGCGGCAACGAAGGCGAACAGGGCGGCGCAGCGGGAAGCGGAGAGGCGCATCGGCGGGAACCTCGGCGGGCGGGATAGTATCGAGGGTATCAGCGACGGGGCGCGAGGGGAAGCGCGGCGCGGATTTCGGTTGACTTCGGGTCGATTTTCACCGATTCTCATGGTAGTTAGAGATACCGGCTTCCCTCCCGCGGTCGCTTCCCACCTGCCACACCCACACGGGTGCCCGCCAATGCTCGACCTGCAAACCGGCGCTGCCTCCGATTGCTCCGGCGTTTCGCGCCGCACGTTCCTCCGCGTCGGCGGCCTCGCGGCCTTCGGACTCGGGTTGCCGCAGTTCCTTCAGGCGCGCGCGAAGGATTCGACCACGAAGGCGAAGGCCAAGCGCTGCATTCTGCTGTGGATGCAGGGCGGGCCGAGCCACATCGACACCTTCGATCCCAAGCCGGACGCGCCCGCGGAGATTCGCGGCGAGTTCGGCACCGTGCCCACCACGCTCCCCGGCGTGCGGCTCGCCGAAGTCGTGCCCATGCTCGCGCAGCAGACCGACAAGCTCGCCATCATCCGCGGGCACGACCCGAAGAACGGCTCGCACGGCGTCGCCGACCACCTGATGATGAGCGGGCACAAGTTCAACGCCTCGCTCCCCTTCCCGTGCTTCGGCTCGGTCGTGGCGAAGGAGCGCGGCTACGTCGGCGGCATGTTGCCGTTCGTGCAGCTCGGCAAGTCGATTGATCGCCGCTTCAACGGCGGCATCGCCGGGTTCCTCGGCGACCAGTTCAACCCGTTCGAGGTGCCCGACGACCCCTCGTCGCCGGCGTTCAAGGTTCGCGACCTCGCGGTCGGCACGGACGCGGAACGCGTCCGCCTCGCGCGCCGCTACACCATGCTCGCGGACTTGGAGAACTACCAGAAGACCGTGGAAGCGCCGGGCGTGGTGAAGGCCCGCGACGAGTTCTACGAGAAGGCCCACGGCATCATTACGGGGCCGGCGGCGAAGAAGGCGTTCGACCTGTCGCAAGAGACCGACAAGACCCGCGACCGTTTCGGCAAGAACTCGCTGGGGCAAGGGTGCCTGCTGGCGCGCCGCCTGATCGAATCCGGCGTGCAGTTCGTGACCGTGACCGACGGCGGCTGGGACACGCACACCAACAACTTCCAGAGCCTGAAGACCCGGCTCATGCCGCGCGTCGACCGCGCCCTGTCGGCGCTGGTCGACGACCTCGACGCGCGCGGCCTCTTGGACGAAACGATGGTGGTGTGGTTCGGCGACTTCGGGCGCACGCCGAAGGTGAACCCGACCGCGGGCCGCGACCACTGGAGCACCGCGGGCGTCGCGGTGATGGCCGGCGGCGGGCTGAAGGTGGGGCAGGTGGTGGGCAAGACGAACGCGCTGGCGGAAGTGGTGACCGACACGCCGGTCGGCCCGCAGGACATCGCCGCGACCATCTACCACACGCTCGGCATCAACCTGCACACGTGGTACAAGGCCCAAGACGGCCGCCCCATCGAGTTGTGCCCCGAAGGGAAGCCGGTCAAGGAACTGATCGGGTAAGCCGCTCGCGGCTTCGCCCGAAAACGCCGAAGCCCGCCGACGTAACTCGGCGGGCTTCGGCGTTTGGGCATCCTTGCACTCACACCAGTACGTCTTTGTTCTCGAAGGTGCCGCGCATCTGCTTGCGGTACACGTGGCCGTTGCCGTCCACGATACCGGCCGTGTCCTTCACCTTCACGAAAGTCTCGGCGAGACCCGGCGTCTCTTCCCACTGCGGCGGGGCGTCGCCCTCGACTTGGCAGAACAGGGCGTGATCGAACCCGGCCTTCGCCGGCACCGTGCCGTCGTGGATGTGGACCGTGGGGAAGAACAGCACCTTCTTGTCGAGCCGCGGGAACTCGAACGCCATCGGGTGGACCTTGCTCTGCCCCTTCTCCGGCTTCTTCAGTTTGAACACCGCGAAGCCCCACTCCTTGTACTGCGGCAGCTTGTCCCACACGCCCGCGGGCAGGCGGAACTGCTTGTCGAGCCGGTCGAAGTCCTTCACGGTCGGCACGAACGACGCGACGAAGTCGCCGACCTCGACCACGACCAGTGCGTTCGGCGGCGGCCCGTCCTTTTTCCCGCCGCGGTCGGGGGGCGACTTGTCCTTCGGCACCGGGAACCCGCTGCGCAGGTCCGCGAAGAAGGCGTCGTACTTTTGGAGGCTAATGAACTTCACCGCGTCCTCGGCGCTGTCCTTGGGCGTCGGGATGGGGAGGATCATCGCCACGTCCGCTCCGGACTTGAACGACATGCTGTAGACCAGAAACTGCCGCCCGAGCTTCGACGCGCGGGCGAAGATGTTGGTGTCCGCGACCACATCGACCTTGCCGGAAAAGCAACACATGGGAGGAACCCTCTGGGACGAACCGGTGAAGTGAACTGCGTGATAGTCTAAGTTAGCCGGGCACTGTTTGGAAGAGTTGGGGAACCTCCCACAGGTTCCCCAAACCCCTCCCGTCAGGCGAGCGCGAAGTTACGCCCCCATCGCGCGCTTGAGCCACGCGCGGGCGTAGGCCCAGTGGCGGTCGGCGGTGCTGGGCGAGATGCCGAGCGCGTCGGCGGCCTCGTCCGCGCTCAGGCCGGTGAAGTACCGCAGCTTCACGAGCGCGGCTTTCTCCGGGTGCGCCGCCGCGAGCTTGTCGAGCGCCTCGCTGAGCGCGAGCAACTCCTCGTCCGGGGCGGGCGCGGCGACGCGATCGGGGTCAACCTCCGCGCGAACCGCGCCCCCGCCGCGCTTGGCCGCGACGCGCCGCCGGGCCTGTTCCACCAAGATGCGCCGCATCGCTTCCGCTGCCGCAGCGAAGAAGTGCCCGCGCCCGTCGAACCTTGTCGAGCCGGGAGCGTCAGCGACCGGAGCTACGAGTCGCAGGTACGCTTCGTGAACGAGCGCGGTCGCGTCGAGGGTGTGGCCCGGTTGCGCGCGCGCCAGCCGCGCCGCCGCCAGCTTGCGCAGTTCGGCGTAAACGAGCGGCAGCAACTCCGCCGCGGCGCTCGGGTCGCCGCGGGTGGCCGCTTCGAGGAGTAGCGTGACGGCGCTCACGGCTTCTTCGGCTCCGGCACCGGGCGGAAGGGATCGCTACGACCTTGGAGTATTTCGAGCCTCTTCAGTTGCTCGTTGGTGGCAGTCGCCTTGACCGTCTGACCCATTTCCACGAAAGCATCGTGTTTCACCCTCAGAAGTTTGATTTTGGTCCCAAGGACTTGCTTGGTCGTGTTGGGCCACTCTTCGAGGACGGCCCAACCCGCATCTACCGCGACCAGACTTTGCGCTGGTTTCCGATCGCGGAACTCAAGCATAGCGAGCGCATGGTAGGTGGAAGCGAAATCGACGCACACGAGTGGAGCGCCTCGGTGGCGAGTGAAGAGTTCCCGTCGGAGCGCAAGAGCCTTGGAGAACTCCCCGCGTGCTTCCTCAAATTTCTTTTGTTCCATGTGGCACATCCCAATACCCCAATGGTGTTGCGCGGTCACTTGATCGACGAGGTTCTGTTCCTCACCGGTCGCCCGCTTGCGCTCCGCCTCAACGATCCCCAACCCGAGTTCGTGATCCTTTTGCGCCTTCTCGAACTGCCCCCACTTTCGAAAGTGGTTGCCGCGATTGTTCAAATTCCGGGCCAGTTGGATGCGATCTTCGAGGTCCGAAGCGTCGGGTCGCAACTCGTGCCATTCCTTGATAACGTCGTCAAACAAGCCATCGGCCTCCTTGCGCAGCGCGTCGTCCATGTGAATCTCCGACAACTCGGACAATAGGATTGCATGGGTGGTTTTCGCCAGTGCCTGAGCTTTCCGATTGTCGATACCTTTGCTCAGTTTATCAGCCTCCTTGCGCGCCGTTTCCGCGCATTCGAGAGCGCGTTTGAATTCCTTCCTCTGCCGATTAAGGCCCGCAAGACCGCGGTAAGCGGCCACCAGTTCTCGCCGTTGTTCGTCTTGGGAGTTGCGCTCGAGCGCGGCGAGACTCACGCGAACGGCGAGAAGGTAGTTCTCAATCCCGTCCTGAGCCTCGCCGTGGTGCTGGAAAACGTCACCTACTGATCCGCAGGTAGGGAATCCTGTCTATCTCCTCCTCGCATATGGGAAGGGTAGGTCGGACCCGTCCCACAGACTCCGGAGGAGGTCCGGGTCGCACTTCAGCTCGATGAGGCGGTCGGCGATC
>VGZJ01000274.1 GCA_016872595.1 Planctomycetota bacterium | reverse complement strand
CGCCCCGTCGTCACACGGTGATGATGAAGAACGTCGCCGGACTCCACAACCGGATGTACGGGTAACGACCACACAGGATCGTCTGGCCGAAGTGCGACTGAACCAACACCTATTGCGCAACGAGTCTATTGAGCGGGCGAACAGGTCGAACGCCATCGCGAGGCCGCCGAAGGTGAGAACTATGTACGCCGGCCCGACAGTCAGGCTGCCGATGAAGGCGATCATCGCAGCGGTACAAGCGAGAGCGACGCCGGGTTGATTGCTGCCGGTGAGGACAAACCAGCCGAGCAGACAACCGCCTTTGCACCATCCACCCCCCCGGCGGTTCCGGAATGAGGTAGTGCGGCGCGGGTTGCGCGGCCCGGTCTTTCTCGGTGAGTGGCGAACGGTTGACGGTGCCCGATCCGAACGTGTAACCGCAGTCGCACTGAATCGCTGAGGGCGGGTTCGTGAGGCCGCAGTGGGGACAATCTTTGACCACGGGGCGACTCCGCAGCGGCGCAAGGTGGTTCCTTCATAATATTTGATAGCACCCGCCGTACCTCTTTCCGCGAGGTTCCCATGACCGCTCGCGCTCTCCCGCTGGCGCTGCTCGCCGCCGCACTCGTCGCGTTCGCCGCGCGCGCCCAAGACCCGAAGAAGGACGAACCCAAGAAGGACGTTCCCAAAGAGGTCGCGAAGGAGCCGGCGAAGCAGCCGGCCCCCGCGCCCGCGGACGGCCCCGCGATGCAGAAGTTCAAGCAGGCCGAGGCCGCGTACAAGGCCGCGCGCGAAGAGGCGTACAAGGAGTTGGTGGAAGCGGAGAAGGCTGCCCGCGCCGCGCTCGACAAGGCACAGAAGGACCTGAGCAAGGCCGGGGCCGACAAGGACGCCCGCGCGAAGGCCCGCGAACAGATGACCAAAGCGCAAGAGGAACTGATGCGGGCCACGACTGCGAAGTTCCACCTCTCGACGCCGGTGCTCGGGCCGGTGATCGCGTCGCTGCCGCCGCCGCGCGAGGAGACGCGGTTCGGCGTCCGGTTCGCGCGCCCCAGTGAACTGATCGCGACCCACCTCAACTTGGAGAAGGACCGCGGCCTCGTGATCGAGCGCGTGGACAAGGGTCAGGCGGGCGAGAAGGCCGGACTGAAGGCCCACGACGTTCTGGTTGAAGTGAACGGCAAGCCGGTGCCGTCCGAACTGGAGTCGTTCCGCAAGCTGTTAGCCGAGATCAAAGCCGATGCCGCGGTGCCGGTCGTGGTGCTGCGGCAGGGCAAGCGCGAGACCATCGCCGAGGTCAAGCTGCCCGCGGCGCAGCCGGGGCGCAACTGAGCGCGGCGCTATCGCCGGGTGGCGCGAGTCGGTAAGATAGCCGCTCGGCCTCGCGGACTCGGCGAGCTTAGCAATGCCCGACCCCACGCGCCAGACCCACGCCACCGAGCACACCGGCGATGATTCGCAGGGCGCGCTCGACCCCACCCTCGCGCGCCCGGACGGCGCGCCGGACCCGTTGGCCCGCGCCGCCGGACCGCAGTTCGCCCCGCCCGCGCACGCCGGCGAACTCGGCACCTTCGGCCGCTACCGCGTCCTCCAGAAACTCGGTCAGGGCGGCATGGGCGCGGTCTACCTCGCCTACGACAGCACGCTGGAACGCAAGGTAGCGCTCAAGGTGATGCTCGGCGGCAGCGCCGCCGACCCCGAGGCGCGCGAGCGGTTCCTGCGCGAGGCCCGCGCCGTCGCCAAGGTCAAGAGTGACCACGTCGTTACCATCTTCGATGTCGGCGAACAGGACGGGACGCCGTTCATCGCGATGGAGTACCTGCTCGGCCTGCCCCTCGACCGGTACCTGCGGCAGAAGGGCGAACTGCCGCTGGCGCAGGTGCTGCGGGTGTGCGAGGAGACCGCGCGCGGGCTGGCCGCGGTCCACGAACTGGGCCTGATCCACCGCGACATCAAGCCCGGCAACCTGTGGCTCGAGGCCCCGCACGGGCGCGTGAAGCTGCTCGACTTCGGCCTCGCGCGCGTCGAAGGCGAAGACACGCACCTGACCGGCACCGGCACGGTCATGGGTACGCCCGCGTTCATGTCGCCGGAGCAGGGGCGCGGCAAGAAGCTCGACCCGCGCAGCGACCTGTTCACCCTCGGCGTGCTCCTGTACCGCCTCTGCACCGGGAAGATGCCGTTCGTGGGCGACACCACGATGGCGATCCTGACGGCACTCGCGGTGGACACCCCGACCGCGCCGCGGCTGTTGCGCCCGGACCTCCCCGAGGCGCTGGAAGCGGTGATCGTGAAGCTGTTGCAGAAGAACCCGGCCGACCGCTACCAGAGCGCCGCGGAGGTGGCCCGCGCGCTGTACGGGGTCGCGGCCGGGCCGCTGCCGGTGGTGGTCGCGCTCCCGGTGCCGGCGTTCGCGGTCGCCGCGCAGACGCAGAACGTGTGGGAGAGCATCGACGACGATTCGCGCTCGGCCGCGGTGCCGCTCGCCACGCCCGCGGCCACCGAAGTTGACGACGACCCGCCGCCCGCGCCGCGCCCGGCCCGGCGCAAGCCGGAGCGCGCGGTCTCCAAGACGCCCATCTACCTCGCCGCGGCCGGGCTGCTGGTCGCGTGCGCGGTCCTCGCGGTCGTGCTGTGGCCCAAGAAGAAGCCGGTCGAAGAGGCGAAGGAGCCGGACAAGCCGAGCGCGCCGGGGAAGAAGGACCCGCCGAAGCCGCCCCCGGTCGTGCCCGCGACCGGCGACCGCAAGATCGCCGAGTTCATCCTGAACAAGGGCGGGGGCGTGTTCTTCAACACCGCCAACGGGCTGGGGCGCGCGGGCAACGTCGCCGAACTGCCCGCCGGCCCGCTCGAAGTGACCGGCGTCGAACTGTTCGGCAAGCAGTGGGTGTCCGAAGACATGGAGCGCGTCCGCGGGCTGAGGGCGCTCACGCGATTGAAGATTCACGACACCAACGTCGGCGAGAGCGGGTTGAAGGCGTTCGAGGGGACGACGCAACTGACCGAACTCCACATCGAGCTTTCGCCGATCACCGATCTCAGCTTGGCGAACTTCGCGGGGTGCAAGAACCTGCAAGTGCTGTCGCTGTTCGCAACCGGGATCGGCAACGCCGGCATCGGCCACTTCGCCGGGTGCAAGAGCCTGACGCACCTGAGCGTCAGCGATACGAACGTTGACGACGAGGGGCTGAAAGCGCTGGCCGACAACCCGAACCTGCTCGGCCTGACGGTCGGCGGCACCAAGATCACCGGGGCCACGTTAGAGCGGTTCGCCGCGAACCCGAAGCTGCAGATCCTGTCGGCGTCCGCGGTCAGACTCACCGACACCGACCTCGCGCACCTGACGAAGTGCCGCGACCTGTGGCACCTCGTCGTGAGCGTCAACGACATCGGCGACGGCGGCCTCGCGCACTTGGTCGGGTTGCCGCTGTCGTACCTCGACCTGCGCGGCACGAAGGTGTCCGACGCCGGACTCGTTCACCTCGAAAAGCTCTCGAAGCTGACCGACCTGTACCTGAGCGGCAAGGACGTGTCCGTGTCGGAGACGCGGGTGAAGGAACTGGCGGCGAAGCTGCCCGCGTGCCGGATCGAGTGGAACGGCGGCACCATCGCGCCGCCCGACCCGAACCGAACGGCCGCGGACCAGTTCCGCAAACTCGGGGCCACGGTCACGATCAGCAGCACTGCCGGCACCGTGCGTCTGAAGCCAAGCGACCCGCTGCCCAAGGACCCGTTCACCCTCATCGGCCTCAGCGTGACCGACCACCCCGTGACCGCGGCCGACGCCGCACTGCTGAAGCGCTGCGCCGAGCTCAAGGAACTGGAACTGATCCGCGCCAAACTCCCGGACGTGGCGCTGTCGCACCTCGCGGACCTCAAGACACTGCAAAACGTGATCCTGTCGGGCAACCCGATTACCGACGACGGCCTCGCGCACCTGAAGGGGATCGGGCTCAGACACTTGGCCGTTGACGGCACCGGTGTTACGGACAGTGGACTGGCCGCACTGACCAGCCCCGGCGGGTTCCAGTTGAACGACCTGTTCCAACTGTGGGCCAACGACACCCGCATCGGCGACGCGACGCTCGAACGGCTGGGCAAACCGGGGCCGCAGAAGCACATCGGGTTGGCGCGCACGGCCGTGACCGACGCCGGGATGAAGCACCTCGCCGGCGTCGCCGCACTCGATTTCGACTTGAGCGGAACGGGCATCACCGACACCGGACTTGCGCACTTGGAACAGTTGGGGGGCATCAAGACCCTCAACCTGACCGGCACAAAGGTCTCCGCGCCCGGTGTGAAGCGCCTCCAGACCAAGTTCCCGCAGTGCCAAGTCAAGTGGCAGCCCGCGGCCGTGGTGCCCGCGGGCACCGACCGCGCCGCGGCCGAAGCGGTTCTCGCCCTCGGCGGGCAGGTGCGCGCGGCCGCCATGAGCGCGAAGGAGACGATCACCGACCCCAAACAGCTCCCGCCGGGGCCGTTCGTGCTCGGCTACGTGTTCATCGAGACGAAGGACCAAGTGCCCGCAGCGCTCGACGCGGCGCTCGCCGCGTGCGCCGCGTGCAAGGACCTTCACACGGTGGTGCTGAACGGCCCGCTCGTGACCAACGACATGGTGGCGCGGTTCAAGGACTGCCCGAAGCTGAACCGGCTGACGGTACACCGCACCCCGGTCACGGGCGCGGGCCTGACGCCGTTCAAGGCCCACCTCGCGCTGCGGGTCGTGTCGCTGGAAAAGGCCGACATCGGTGACGAAGTGCTGGACGCGCTGAGCGCGAACCCGGAACTCACCTTCCTCGACGTGCGCGGCACGCGGGTGAGCGCGGCAAAGGTCGCCGAGTTCGCAAAGGCCGCCCCCAAGTGCCGCGTGTCGTGGCCCGGCGGGGTCATCGAGCCGGTGAAGAAGTGAGGCGCGCCGACTTGCGACGGTGGCTTTACCCTTACTGTGCCGAGTGACTTACGATGTCAGATCCGCAGCGACAATCTACAGCGACCGCGAGCGCGGAGGGTGTCGAATCTCAGGGGCAACTCGACCCGACCGTCCCGCGCCACGACGACGATGCGCTACCGCGCTTCGCCGCACCGGAACGCGCGGGCGAGGTCGGCACCCTCGGCCGCTACCGCGTGCTGAAGAAACTCGGGCAGGGTGGGATGGGCGCGGTATACCTCGGCTACGACGCCGTGCTGGGCCGCAAGGTCGCGCTGAAGGTGATGCTCCCGCAGTACGCCGCTAACGCCGTCGCTCGCGAGCGGTTCCTGCGCGAGGCCCGCACCGCGGCGATGGTGACGAGCGACCACGTCGTCACCATCTTCGACGTGGACGAGTCGATCGGCGTCCCGTTCATCGCGATGGAATACCTGCTCGGTCAACCGCTCAACAAGTACCTCAACGAGAACGGCAGCTTGCCGCTGGCGCAGTTGGTCCGCATCGGTCGCGAGACGGCGCTGGGACTCGCCGCGGTCCATGCGGTGGGTCTGGTTCATCGCGACATCAAGCCGGGGAACCTGTGGCTCGAAGCGCCGAACGGGCGCGTCAAGATCCTCGACTTCGGCCTCGCCCGTGGTACCACCGACGACGTTCACCTGACCAGCAGCGGCGCGGTCGTGGGCACGGTCGCGTACATGGCACCGGAGCAAGGCCGCGGGAAGAAGGACCTCGACCACCGGGCCGACCTGTTCAGCCTCGGCGTCGTGTTGTACCGGCTCGCGACCGGGACGATGCCGTTCACCGGCGACGACGTGATGGCGGTGCTCACCAGCCTCGCGGTCGACACGCCCGTTTCGCCCCGCCGTCTCAACTCGGACCTGCCGCCGGCACTCGAAGCGGTCGTAATGAAACTGCTGGCAAAGAACCCGCCCGACCGCTACCAGACCGCGACCGAAGTAGCCGCGGCGCTTCAAGAAATCCCGACCGGGCCGATGCCCGTTGTGGTCGCGGTACCGCTGACGCCGTTTGTGGTGGCCGCGCAAACGCAGAACGTGTGGGACGGGATCGACGTTTCCGAGTCGGTACCGATACCGCTGGCGACCAGCGCGGAGGCAGCAGGGGAGCCGGCACCCACGCCGAAACCGCCGCGCGCGATGCAGGAGCGAAAAACGTCGAAGTGGCCCGCGATCCTCGCGAGCGTGGGGTTGGTTGTGGCAGTCGCATTCCTCGCGGCCATCCTGTTGCCGAAGAATAAGCCCCAAGCCGGCACAGCGACAGAGCCGGAACCCAAGCCGCCTGCGCCGAATGTCCACCTTCCCAAAGCCGGCGACACGCGCGAAGTCGAGATCGCCCCGGCGTGACGATGACGTTCTGTTGGGTGCCGAAAGGTGAATGCCAACTCGGTTCCCCGAAAGCCGAACGCGACGCGGTGTTGCTGGCGCGAAGGGAGACGATGGAAGCGGAGTGGCTGCAACTCGAAGCCGAGGAGAAACGACCCAAGATCAAAACGGACGGCTTCTGGACGGGCAAGTACGAGGTGACGCAAGCCGAGTGGAAAGCCGTGATGGGTGACAACCCCAGCCACTTTGATGGCACGAAAGACAATAACGCGAAGGGGCTGAACACGGCGCGGTTCCCGGTCGAGAACGTGAGCTGGGATCGCATCTGCGGGAAGGAGAACTATCTGGGCGTGGGCTTCTTGGATAAGGTCAACGCGCATGGCGGTGTGCGCAAAGCGTTCGGCAACGGCGGCAAGTTCGCGCTGCCGCACGAGGACGAGTGGGAGTATGCCTGTCGCGGCGGGCGCGGGAACGTGCGGCCCTTCTACTGGGGCGACAAACTGAACGGCACGCAGGCCAACATCGACGGCACCTACCCCTTCGGCACGACCGACAAGGGAACTTCCTTGTGGCGCACATGCGCGGTGGACGCGACCGATGACACGAAGGGCAACAAGTATGAGGTACATCCGTGGGGGCTGATGCACATGCATGGTAACGTGTTGGAGTGGTGTGAAAGTACGTACCCTTTTCCCCCAGATCCTGTCGTGCGCGGCGGGTATTGGGGCAACGGCGCCTACGGCAGCCGCGCCGCATACCGCTTCCGCGCGCTGCATGGCTCCAACGAGATTGGCTTCCGTGTTTGTTTGCGGCTGAACTGAGCCGGGCGACTGCCGGTGTTCGCGCGTCGTGTAACGCGCGCTCCCGCGAAGCCGTAATCACAGCGAGATCAAATCTCGTAGGTCAGCGGCGCTTCGACGGGTTTCGCGCCCTTCAGCCGGAGTTTGGGCTTTTCGAGCACGACAGTTGTGTCCGCGGGCACGCTCTCCGTGAGCCACACGTTCGAGCCGACGACGGCCCGCGCGCCGACCACGGTGTTGCCGCCGAGGATGGTGGCGTTCGCGTACACCACGACGCCGTCTTCGAGCGTCGGGTGGCGCTTGTAGCTGCCGTGAACCAGCCCGCCCTCGTCGTCCTTCGTGAAGCTGAGCGCGCCGAGGGTCACGCCCTGATACAGCTTCACCCCGCGGCCGATGTCGGTGGTTTCGCCGATGACGACGCCGGTGCCGTGGTCGATGAAGAACCCCGACCCGATCCGCGCGCCGGGGTGGATGTCGATGCCGGTCTTGGCGTGCGCCAGTTCGGTCATCATCCGCGGGATGAACGGCACGCCGAGGCCGTGCAGCTCGTGGGCGACGCGGTAGACGGTGATCGCTTCGAGGCCGGGGTAGCTGAAGATGATCTCGTGGTGACTGCGCGCGGCCGGGTCGCCGCGGAACGCCGCCTCCACGTCGAGTTCGAGCGTCTTGCGCACTTCGGGCAACCGCCGCAGCAGTTCCACGGCCTTCGGCTGGGCCATCTTCTCGCAGTCGGCGTGCGGGCTTTCGTGGCACAACTCGTGGCGCAGCCCGCGGGCGATTTGCGTGGTCAGTTTGTCGTGCAGCGCGTCCACGAGGCTGCCGACGTAGTAGCCGATGTTCCCGATGTGCAGGTTCTGCCGCCGGCCGTAGCCGGGGAACAGCACCTCGTACAGGTCGCCCACGATGTCGGCGACCGCGTCTCGGTTGGGCAGCGGCTCGTGCGCGAGGTGGTTCAGCCGGCTGCACTCGGTGTACGTTTCGACGAGCTGGTCCGTGATCGCGGGCAGTTCTTCCTTCAGCCGGATGTCCGTTGCCATGTGCGCTCCCGAACCTGCGTCGTGCGTGGTAACTGCCTGAATGGTACGAGCGGCAGGCGCGCGGCGTCAACGACACCTCACGGACTTGTCGGAAATGTCACAAGGCGCAGCAGCGCGGCCGGGTGCGTGCCCGCGACCGTGGCAGTCGGGGCGAAGTGTGAAGATTTCCGGCCGCGCGTTCTCGCCCGGTTCGCCCCACGAAACGCTTGTTTTTCAACGGCTTGCGCAACGGGGTGCGCGCGGGAACCAATTTCTCGCGCGTTTGGCACCGGCGCTGCTTTTGTTCCTTCCGAAGCGAGCCGGACACAGAAACGGGCTGTCGAACCGAGGGGAGAGGCGGTTCGGCTGACCGCTCTGTTGAAGGGCACCGCTCATACAACCGCTCGGGCACTGGCAGAGGGGAGAGGCTGCCAGTCGCCCGGGCGGTTTGTTTTTCAACGATCCGCGAGAGGGCTAGAAGGTAGCGTATTCTGTGTGTAAACTCTTGCGTGATCATCTTTTCGCTGGAGGCGGCTCAAACGTGGAGGTCGGCAGGATGCCTTACCACTGGCCCAAGGATACCGATTTCGCCCTCCTGGAACTCGACGTTCTCGATCGGGATTGCCCCTTCTGCGGGCGTCTGATGCACATCTGTGACCACCGATACCGGCACTT
>VGZJ01000273.1 GCA_016872595.1 Planctomycetota bacterium | reverse complement strand
AAGTGCCGGTATCGGTGGTCACAGATGTGCATCAGACGCCCGCAGAAGGGGCAATCCCGATCGAGAACGTCGAGTTCCAGGAGGGCGAAATCGGTATCCTTGGGCCAGTGGTAAGGCATCCTGCCGACCTCCACGTTTGAGCCGCCTCCAGCGAAAAGATGATCACGCAAGAGTTTACACACAGAATACGCTACCTTCTAGCCCTCTCGCGGATCGTTGAATCAAAATCGGTTGCACAACCGGCGCGCTCCCCGAAACCGGCGAATCGAAATCGGTTGCACAACGCCTCCCCTTCCCTCCGCCCCCCGAAGATGCAAAACGAAAAGTGATAGTACAACTGACCGATATCAGAATGTGGCCCGCCGGAGGCCACACGTTCCGCGTGACGACCGCCGACGTATCCGGTCATAGTTCGCGCCCAACACATGTTGGCACGCTCCCGCTCGGCGCGCGAGGGTAAAGACGCGCCGCGCCCACATCTGAACTTCCGTTTCGTATAGTATACGGAAAACCACATCCGATCAAGCCCCGGCGCGCGCTTTTCGCGCGGCTCGGTAGAATGGCACTTCCCCCGAGGCCGACGCCGATGAACCACCCCGCGATGAGGCCGCCGCTGCTGACCGCCGACCTGCCCGGCGTGGGCGGGCGCGTGCGCGTCTGCGACGAGGATTTCGAGGTCGAAGAGGTGCCGTCCTACGAGCCGTGCGGCACCGGGGACCACCTGTTCCTGTGGATCGAGAAGCGCGGGATCGCCCCGGAGTTCTTCGCGCGCGGGATCGCGCAGCGGCTCGGCACGCACCCCGGCAACGTCGGCACCGCGGGCCTCAAGGACCGGCATGCGGTCACGCGCCAGTGGGTCAGCGTCCCGAAGGAGTGCGAGCCGCACCTCGCGAAGCTCGACAGCGACGGCGTGCGCGTCCTCAAGACCGGGCGGCACACGAACAAGCTCAAGCCGGGGCACTTACGCGGGAACAAGTTTTCCATTCTCATTCGCGAGGCGAAGCGCGAGCCGCTCGCGGCTCCGCCCGAACAAGCGATCCTCGACCGTATCCGCGCGTTGGGGCTACCGAACTTTTACGGCCCGCAGCGGTTCGGGCGCGACGGCGGCACCGTCGATCTCGGCCTCCAGTGCCTCGCAGGAAAAGCGCCGCGCCGGATCCGCCCGTTCCTGTTCAAGTTCGCGCTCTCCGCGGTCCAGTCGCTCCTGTTCAACGATTACCTCGCGCGGCGCGTGACCGACGGGTTGTTCCGCGCGGTACTCGACGGCGACGTGATGACCAAGTGGCCGTTCGGCGGCATGTTCGTGGCGCAGGACGTGGCCGCGGAGCAGACCCGGTTCGACGCGCGCGAGACCGTGACCGCTGGGCCGATGTTCGGCGCGCGGACGTTCCCCGCGGCCGGTCCCGCCGCGGAGCGCGAGGCCGCGGTGCTGGCCGCGCACGGCCTGTCGGTGGCCTCGTTCGGCGGGTTCGGCAAGTTGGTGCAGGGCACGCGCCGGCAGAACCTCGTGTACCTCGACGACCTCACGAGCGCGTGGGAACCGGACGGCCTGCGCCTGAGCTTCACGCTCCCCGCGGGGAGTTACGCCACCGTACTGCTGGCCGAAGTGATGAAGGCCGACATTACCGATGACGCCGCCGCACCGGACGATGACGGCGAAGGCGAACAGTAAGTTAGCCGCGAACCGCGGGCGAGCGAGGCGGGCATGTGGGTTCAACGGGTCGGTGGCACGGTCAGCGTCATCGCGTACTCGCGCGACTCGACGACGTTGTTCACGCACGACGGCGGGGCGTGGGTGTACGCTTGGGACATCGCCGCGCGCGCCCGGCGCAAGTTGCTCAAGCTCGAAGACGGCGAGCGCGGGAGCCTGTACCGCGACCGGTTCTCCGTCGTCGGCGACCGCTACCTGATCCTCGAACCGGCCGGGTGGGCGCGCGGCTGGGATACCGTCGCGAGCGCGCCGCTCGCGGACCTGCCCAATCGCTTCGGCTACGGGGCCGCGCGGCCAGCGCACACCGGCTCCGCGGTGCAGTACATCGCCACGGACCGAAAGGGGATCGAGACCTACGAAGTCGTGACCGGGACGCGGACGCGCACGCACGCGGCCCCGCCGGACATCGGGCCGCTGTCGAAGTTCGCCGTCGCGCCCGACGGGCGCGCGGTACTGATCGGCGGCTCCGCTCACACGGCCCTCGTCCGCGCCGACGGTTCGTCCGAGCGCCTGCCGGACTCGTACTGCGACGACGTGCGGTTCTCGCCCGACGGCCGCTCACTGGTGTGGATGCACGGGGGCGCGGTGCGCATCTGCGACGCCGACACGCTCGCGGAGCGCGTGCCGCTGGTATCGTGCTACAGCGCGTACTCGACGCTCACCATCCACCCCACGGCCCCGCTGTTCGCAGTGACCAGCGCGTGGCGCGAGTTCACCCTGTTCCGGCTCGACACCGGCGAACCGATCCGCACGTTCGACCTCAACATCGGCAGCCCGTGGTGCGCGTGCTTCGCGCCCGACGGCCTCACGTGCGCCGTCGGCGGGCGCAACAAGCAGTTCGCGGTGTTCGACGTGGACGTGTGATAAGAACCGGCAACATTTCTCGCCGCACGCGCTCAGTCTTCGGGCGTGGCATCAATTCCGGCGCGGGCCGAGCGCCGGTTTCCGAGACACGTGAACCGTTCGCGCCCTACGGTTCAGTAGGTCCACGATTCCCCCCGCGCCGGGCACCGCGCCCATGCCACAGGTCACGACCGCCGAAAGCGGCACCTACCGCGCCTACACCAAGCTCGCCGGCTCCGAGCCGCTGCCGGGGTACCGGCTCATTGCCCCACTCGGCCGCGGCGGGTTCGGCGAGGTGTGGAAGTGCGAGGCCCCCGGCGGGCTGCACAAGGCCATCAAGTTCGTTACGTCCGAGTCCGAAGACGGGCGCGGCGGCGAACGGTTCGGCCAAGAGCTGGCCGCGTTCGAGCAGATCAAAGCGATCCGCCACCCGTTCCTCCTCACGCTCGAGCGCGTCGAACAGATCCGCGGCGAACTCATCATGGTGATGGAGTTGGCCGACCGGCAGTTGCAGGACCGGGTCGTCGAGTGCCGCAACTGCGGGCTGCCCGGCATCCCGCGCGACGAGCTGCTCTCGTACTTCGCGGACGCCGCCGAAGCGCTCGACGTGATCTCGGCGAAGTTCAACCTCCAGCACCTCGACATCAAGCCCGCGAACCTGTTCCTCGTGTCGGGCCACGTGAAGGTGGGCGACTACGGGCTGGTCGCGCAGCTCGAAGGCCCGGACGCCGGGAACCGCGGGCTGACCCCGCGGTACGTCGCCCCCGAGGTGCTGCACGGCACGCCGAGTAGTTGTTCCGACCAGTACAGCCTCGCCCTCGTGTACCAAGAGCTGCTGACGGGCACGTTCCCCTACGCCGGGCGCACGCCGCAGCAACTCATGTTGCAGCACGTGTCGGGCAAGCCGGACCTGTCGCCGCTGCCGCCGGGCGATCAGGCGGTGGTGGCCCGCGCGCTGGCGAAGCAGCCGGAGGGCCGGTTCCCGTCGTGCCTCGCGTTCGTGCAGGGGTTAATGTCGGTGGAAGTGGCGACCGCGCTGCCGAGCGCGGCGATGAACTTCCGCCGCGCGCGCGTCGACCGGTCGGTCGCGGAAATGAACATCGGCGGGGGCGCGGCCGACTACCCCGGCGATGCGTCGTCGGTGGCCGAGCGCGGCGAGCTGACGCACTCCGGCAACACGCGGCGGCCCGAACCGACGCAGAGCTTCACCCTGCCCGGCCGCCCGCACCTGACCGTGCCCGGCGCGGCGAAAGGCCCGCTGCCGGCGCTGGTGTCGGGCACCGCGCGGCCCGGCGCGGCGCGCGGCCCGGCGCGCCCGCAGGCGCTCGTGACCACACCGACCCCGGTCGAGACCCCGCCCCCGCTGGCCGAGGAGGTCGAGGCCGGGCTGGTGGTGCTGGACCGCATCTTCTCGGTGATCCCGGTGGCGGCGCTCATCGGCATGTCGTCCGGGGAGCGCTCGCTCGACCCGCAGGCGTTCAGCGCCGCGGTGGTCGCGGCGGCCGCGGCCGGCGGGCACGTGCCGCACGCCAGTGGCGACGTGGGCCGCCTCGCCGACGGCGCGTGGGTGTGCCAGTTCCCGTCCACGGTGCCCGCGTCCGTCGTGCCGCTCAAGCTCGACGTGGTGCGCGAGCGCTGGGGCGTGTCCGTCGAACAGACCGACCCGGCGCACCTCCTGATGCGCCGCACCGCGGGCAGCAGCGGGTTCTTCGGCGGCAAGAAGTTCGGGTACGAGATCAGCGTGCTGCTCCCGACCGGGGGCAAGGCCGTGGGCGAGATCACCGTGCTGGGGCGCACGTTCGGCGCGCCCGACCCGAAGTTCGCGCGCGAGGTGACGGACACCCTGCCGCGCGTGCTGTGCGACGTGAAGAACCAACTCGGTAACGTGCAGGACCGGCGGACGACGCCGCGCGTGGCGTGCGGGCTGGCGGTGACGCTGTACCCGGTCCACAGCGACGGCGGGATCGACACCGTGGTTCCGGCGAAGTGCCGCGACGTGTCCCTCGGCGGCATGGGGTTCACGGTCGGCGAGCCGCTGAAGACGAAGTACGTGTACGCGGCGTTCCCCGGCGTGTCCGCGACCGCGGGCCAAGCGATCCTCGTGCGCATCACCCGCAGCCAGTCCCACGGCCACGAGCGCCACTACGGCGCGCAGTACCGCACCGATTTGTAATCACGCCCCGAACAGCCCCCATTCGACCAGCAGCAGTCCCAGCCCGAACGAGCACAGGTTCGCGAGCGTAATCGCGCCGAGGTCGCGCGCGGTGGCGCGCGGCGCGGCTTGCTCGCGGTCGCGCACGAAGGCGTACCAGAAGATCGCGCACTCCGCGACCGGGGCGAACGTCTCCGCGGCCAGCAGGTACAGCCGCCGCTGCTCGGCGTCGAACAGCGGCGGGAGCACGAGCCACACCACCGGGTACGTACACGCGGTCAGCCACGCGCCCGCGAACAGTTTCACTTTCCAAGAGTGGCGCGGCGACAGCGCCGCCAGCAGCACCGCCGTTTCCACGGCGACGGTGACGAGGTAGCCGACGAGCATGAGTTGGAGGTACGCGGCGCTGGGCATGGGTTTGTTCCGTCACACCATCCGCAGCAGGAACGGGATTTCCGCCAGCACGTGCAGCATCGCCACCACGAAGTACACGTGGCGCGTGGTGCCGTAGTCGAGGCCGAAGCACACCCACAGCGTCAGCACGACGAGCGCGCCGAACAGCAGCACGGCGGCGACCCCGCGCGCCCACTTGCGGTTGCGCCGCGCCGCGGGGATCGCGTGCGTCTGCCACGGGAGCGACCGCATCCCGATCAGCGGGATCAGCACGACCCACACGCCGTAGTGAACCATTTCGAGGAACGCGTGCGCGGCGATGAGGAAGTGCGGCGACACGTCCCGGAGGAACCACGCCCCGGAGTGGTCCGCCAGCGTCGGCGCGAAGGCGACCGCGAAGTCGCTCGGCGCGGTCGGTTCCGGCGCGCCGCGCAGGTGCAGCCACATCACCAGCAGCAGCAGCGGCACGCAACCGACGATGGCCCAGTACGTGCGCCGCCAGTGCGGGCGCGAGCGCGCCAGTTCGCGGTCGAGCAGCACCAGCGCCATGACCGGGTGCAGGTACACGAGCACGATGGGCAGCGCGTACGGGCTGAGCCACGCCCCGGCCGCGATCAGGCACGCGAGCGGCCACACCCAGCCGCCGTCGAACCGCGGGTTCGTGCGCGACCGCATCCACACGAGCGCCGCCACCCAGAACAGGAACAGCGTGCTCCACAGGGCGTACAGGCTCACGGCGTCGGCGGTGCGCCCGAACAGCGGCATCAGGAACGGCACCGCGGCGTAGGCGACCGTGAGGCCGACGATGCCGACCGCGGAGAGCGCGAAGAAGCCCCACAGCTTGCCGGCGCGCGCCGGCAACCGGCCGAGCGCGTACCGGGCCTCGAACCAGTTGTGCGGCCCGGCGAACAGGAAGACCGTGGCGAGCGAGAACTCGATGGGGAACCACCCGGCCAGCGCCGCGGCCCCGACCGCGAGCGCGACGAACCCGGTCGCGAACGCGAGGCGCGGCGCGGCCGCGGGACCGGCGGCGGGAGCAACGGCAACGGACACGGTTCAGCCCTGCGGTTGGAGCCGGCGGCGCGGGCGCAACAGCCACACGCCAACAAGGACGAGCGCCGCGCTAACCCCGGCCCCGCACGCACCCGCGGCCGGCTTCGGTGCTTCGGGCTTGGGCGCGTCCGGTTTCGGCGAGGGCTTGGGCGCGTCGGGGTACGGCGGGGCGGGCAGGTCCGCGCGCGCGGCCCCGGAACCCAGCGCCAGTAGCACGGCGCACACGAGCGCTCGCAGCATCACGACGGCCCCGTGGGGAGAAAAGTTGTGCCGAAAGTGATTCTCGCCGGGCACGTGCCGCGCGTCAACCGTGGGCCGGTCGCGCGGGCTGTAGCGGTCGCGCGGCGGGCGAAGGCCGGGCCGGTTGCGGAAGCGGTTCCGGTCCTGTTGCCCGCGCGGTTCGTTCGTGCGACGCTGGGCGCACCCGTCCGTTTCGGCCGGCCCGCCCAGAGGTACGCGCGATGGGAGCGGTGGCACACCTGATCGGCGTCGTCGCGCTGTGGACGTGGGTCCACATCCTGAAGCCGCTGAAGGAGGAAATCTGGAACGGGCCGCCGCAGCCGCGGTGGCAGTGGTACTGGCACCACTTCATGAAGGGGCTGTGCTTCCACCTGCCGCTAATTCTGCTGCTGGCGGCGCTACTGGTGCTACCGTTCAACCTGCTCGGTGAAGAGGTCGGTGTCGTCCAACTGATCTGGTACGAGGACGTCGGGAAGCGGCTGTGGGTCGGCGCGGCGCTGGCGATGGTCGCGCTCCACGTGCTGTTCGTGGGCTACCTGCTGTGGGACGGGGCGCGGCTCGAGGGGCGGCTCGAAACGGACCCCGGCCCGCGGACGTTCGGCCGGTTCGCGCTGAACACCGCGTGGTGCCTGCTCGCGACCCTCGTGGCGCTGGGAGCGCTTTGGGAACTGGTCGGGTGGCTGGCGGAAGCGGAGGCCCCGAGCGCCGGGCCGGACCTGCTCGCCGCGGACGACCCGCGGAAGGGGTGGCTCAAGGCCGCGATCCCGAACCCGGCCGCCGCGTGGATCGAGCGCGCGAAGCTGTTCTGCGCGCTGCCGCTGGGCGCGGCGGCCGTGGTCGCGGGGGCGTGGCTGGCCCAGCGGTTCGGGTTGGGGCGCGTCGTCACCGCGTGGGGGCCAGTTGAGCGGGCCCGGAGTTGGCTTGTGAACCTCGAGCGCCCGCACGGCACACGCCACAACGCGACCCCGGCCCCGCTCCGCGGATTGGGCATCTTTTTCGTGATCGTGGCGTGGGTGTCGTGCCCGGTGGTCGGCGCGACCCGCGACGAGCGCACCCTGATCGTGCTCACCGCGCTGGCCCTGCTCGCCCTCCTCGTGTTCCTCGCGAGCGTGTTCTGCGACCTGTGGGCCGCGTGGCCCTCGCGCCGGGCCGCCGCCGCGGTGTTCCTCGTGAACTTCTTGGCCCTGATGTTGCCCGTTCAGGCGGGGTTCTCGTTCGTCCTCAGCTCCTACGGGTTCTGGCCGGCGCTCCTCGCCGCAGGGGCGGTCCTGTGCGCGGTACTGGGGCTGGGCGCGGCGCTACCCGGCCCGGCGCGGTCGTGGCTCGGCGGGGTGCTGCTGACCCGCGCCCGCCGGGCCCGGCACATCGCCCCGGCCGCGCGCCGGGCTAGGCGGCACGGCGGCACCCAGTTGTGGCCGCTGGTCGTGGCCTGCGGGGGTGCGTTCTTCGTCGCGTGCAACGTGATCCCGGCCGCGGGGTCGCCGGCCACGGTCGTGTGCGGGTTCCTGTTCGTCTTGGTGTTCGCCTACGGGATCGCGACGGTCGCGATCCGCCGCGCGATCCCGGTCGCGCTGACCGGGCTGATGTTCCTCGCGGTGCTGGCCGGGGTGGAGCGGTACAAGTACCGCTACGAACCCGACGTACCCGGCATGGACTACGCCAACCCGCTCGACCTGCGCGCCGAGGCCGACAAGGACCACCGGCGGCAGCAGGCGTTCGACGCCGCGATCCCCGAGTACGAGGCGGCGCAAGCGGCCCTCACCCGCGCGACCAACGAGTACTACGTCAACGACCAGCGCCGCACCGCGCCAGCGTTCGATCTGTTCATGTTCGGGTCCGTGGTTCAAGCGCACGCGTTCGTGGCCGAACCGGACCTCCGGCGCGCGGTCGACGAGGCCGACGCCCGGCTCGCGCTACAGGCCGACCGGCTCCGCGGGCTGTGGGCCCAGATGGAAGAGCACAACCGGGTGCTCCCGGCCCGGCACGTGCGCCACGACCTGAAGTTGGACCTGCGCCCGCGCGGGCCCGCGGACCCGCGCCGGCTGCTCCACCCCACCGACTGGCCCGGGGTGACCGACCCGGCCGACCGCGGGCCGATCGTGGTGATCGCGGTCAGCGGCGGCGGGTTGCGGTCCGGGGCGTGGACGTTCACCGTACTGCGCACCCTCGAAGAGCAGTTCGCGCGCGAGGGGATCGACTTCCCGGCCCGCGTGCGGCTCATCACCGGCGCGTCCGGCGGCATGTACGGGTATGGTGGACCCCGAAAACTGGACCACCGGATAGGTTGCTATCGGGTGGTCCCATTGGAGGGTCCGAGAGATGGGCAAGCCGTACCGCACGCACACGTC
>VGZJ01000272.1 GCA_016872595.1 Planctomycetota bacterium | reverse complement strand
CAAGAAAGCCGTCACCTACCTGTTCGATTGGATCGCCACCATGCTCCGCAAGCTCCTGCACCCGCACCCCAAACTCACAACCAACACTGGGTGAACTCTAGGTGATTGCGCCTGTCCCGTACCCTCTCACTTCGTTATCATGGGTGCACCCGTCTGCACACCCCGAACCGTGGGGCACACCATGTTGCGCTTCGCTCTCGTCGCCGCCGCGTTCGCCGCCGCAACCGCCTTCGCACCGAGCGCCCGCGCCGCCGCGCCGACCCCGCCGGACGCGGGCAAGGCCGTCACGTTCCCGTTCCCGGCGAAAGCCCCCGTCGTCGTCCAACTCAACGGCATCGGCGCGGCCCGCGACCGCCTCGCGGCAATGATCAAGGTCGCGCTGCCGGACGACGCCGCCACCATCGAGAAGCAACTGGACGAAGGGCTGAAGAAACTGCTCGCCGAGCGCAAGCTCACGGCGGTCCCCAAAGACGGGCGCGTGTACATCGCGGTGAACGACATCGCGGCCCTGTTCGAGAACACGCCCGCGGTGTCGCTGCTGGTGCCGGTCACGGCGTACAAGGAGTTCCGCGAGTCCTTCCTCACCGCCGACGAGCGCAAGACCTACGACGCCGGGAAGAACGGCGTGGACGAGGTGAAGCTCGCACTGTTCGGTGACGATCAGGCCGTCTACATGGTCGATCTGAAGGAGTACGTCGCGGTCACGCCGCACAAGGAGACGGCCGAGTTCTACGCCACCAAGTACGCCCGCGCCACCAGCGCGGCGATGGCCCCGGACCTCGCGCGCTCGTTCCTGACCGCCGACCTCGCGCTGTACGTGAACCTCGAAGTCATCAACGAGAAGTACGGCGAGCAGATCAAGGCCGCGAAGGGGCTACTCGACTTCGGGTTCCAACAGGCGGAGATGGGCGGGATGCTCCCCGGCGTGAACAAGCGGCAGCTCAGCGCCGCCAAGACGATGCTGCAGGGCGTGTTTCAGGGCGTCGAGGACGGGCGCGGCGTGGTGCTGTCGGTCGAGTTCCGCCCCGAAGGGCTGAACCTGCGGTTGCAGGCGCAGTTCGCGGACGACTCGACCACCGCGGCGCTGCTCAAGGCCGAGAACCCCGGCGCGCTCGCAGACCTCGCCAAACTCCCGGCCGGGCAGGGCCAGTACACCGGCTACGCCATCGGCAAGAAGTTTGGCCAAGCGGTGCGCGGCCTTACGGCCGAGTTCGCCCCGGCCGACGACGACGAGAAGGGTAACGCCGCCATCGACGAGCGCCTCAAGGACCTGTACGCCGCCGGCCCGCTGGCCGACACCGCCGCCACCGGGACCGGGAACCTGACCCTCACTGTCGGCAAGTACGCGGAGCCGAAGAAGGCCGCCGCCGCGCTCGTCGGCTGCTACCAAGCCGTGTCCGCCGGCGGGCGCATCCAGAGCGTCGTACTCAAGGACGCGCCGAAGGTCGTCGCCGACGCCAAGACGTACAAGGACTTCTCGTTCACCGAGGTGAAATTGGCGTTCGACTTCGACGCCACCGTGAAGGACCTGCCCGACGCACTCAAGGAAAACACGCTGTCGCAGGTGAAGCGCCTCGTGGCCGAGAAGATGAGCGCGTGGGTTGGCACCGACGGCAAGACCGTGATTCAGGTCAGTGCGAAGGACTGGGACGCCGCGGCCGGTGCACTCGACCGCTACTTCGAGGGGCTGAAGCCGGTCGGCGCGACCGAGGGCTACAAGCTTACGCGCAAGAACCTCCCGGCTGACGCCAGCATCCTGATGATGCTCGAAACCGGCAGCACGCTCACGGCGCTGCTCGACGCGCTGCGGGCGATGGAAGGCGCGATCCCGGACTTCCCGAAGATCGGCAAGATCAAGCCGCTCGAAGGGGAGCCGACGTACATCGGCGTCGCGGTCACGCTCAAGGGCGACACCGCGACCGCGAACCTGTTCGTGCCCGCGAAGGCGGTGGCCGGCGCGCGCAAGCTGCTCGACAACCTGTTCAAGACCATCGAGTAACCTTCATATCATCCCTTCGGAGCCTTCGCCATGTCCGCTCGCGCGCTCGCGGTGGTCGCCCTCGGTCTGCTTGCCCACACGGGGTGCGGCCCAGCGAAACTCGACATGACCGACTCGTTCACACTCTAAGACAACGGCTCCAAGGTGTTCAACCTCCCCGCGCAGCCGAAGCCGCAAACGATCACCGTCGAGTTCACGTCGAATTCGAGCGACATCAACGTGTACCTAATCAAAGACTACAAGGAGCGCGACGGCCTCGACACGTCGCCCGGTAAGGCCCAGATACTCGACTCCAAACAGGGGAAAGCGGGCACCGTGACCGCGGATGTGGGCGAGAACACGGCCACGCGCGTGGTGGTGCGAAACCCGAACGCCAAGACCGAGGTGACGGTGAAGGTGACGAATAAGAAGTAGCCGGCGGCCCCGCCCAATCGCGCCACCCGCTACAGATTACGCAAACCCGCGCGCGGATTCCGCCCGCGGCGGGGCCGCGTGCACTATACTTACTCCGCGAACTCGCCGACCCGGGCCGCCGCCGGAGACCGCCTGAATGCCCGCCCCGACGACCGCCGACGAGCTTCTGGACCTGCTCCAGAAGAGTAACCTCGTCGAGGAGGCGCGTCTCAGCGCATACGTCGAGAAGCAGCGGGCCGGCGGCACCTACCCCGCCGACCCCAACAAACTCGCGCAGTTCCTCGTCCGCGACGCCCTGCTCACGTTCTTCCAAGCCGAACAACTGCTACAGGGCAAGTACAAGCGGTTCAGCCTCGGCAAGTACAAGGTGTTGGAGAAGCTCGGCAGCGGCGGCATGGGCACGGTGTTCCTGTGCGAACACAAGTTGATGCGCCGCCGCGTCGCGGTCAAGGTGCTGCCGGTTCCGAAGGCCGAAGACGACGCCAGCCTCAAGCGGTTCTACCGCGAGGCCAAAGCCGCCGCCGCCGTCGATCACCCGAACATCGTCCGCGCCTACGACATCGACCAAGACGACAACCTGCACTTCATCGTGATGGAGTGGGTGGACGGCACGAACCTCCAAGACCTCGTCAAGAAGTTCGGCCCGATGGACCCGCTGCGCGCGTGCCACTACATGTACGGTGCGGCGGTCGGCCTCCAGCACGCCCACGAGATCGGCCTGCTGCACCGCGACATCAAGCCGGGCAACATCCTCATCGACCGCTCCGGCGTGGTGAAGATCCTCGACCTCGGCCTCGCGCGCCTCACGCACGACCACGACGACCAACTCACCCGCCAGAACGACGAGAACGTCCTCGGCACCGCGGACTACCTCGCCCCGGAGCAGGCGCTCGACAGCCACACCGTCGATATTCGCGCCGACATCTACTCGCTCGGCGCGACCTTCTACTACCTGCTCAGCGGCAGCCCGCCGTTCCCGGAAGGGTCGGTGGCGCAGAAACTGATCTGGCACCAGAACCGGCCGCCGCGCCCGCTGAAATCGCTGCGCGCCGAAGTGCCGGACGGCCTCGTCGCGATCATCGACAAGATGATGGCGAAGGGCGTGGAGAAGCGCTACCAGACGCCGGCCGAACTGATGAAGGCGCTCGCGCCGTGGGTGGCGACGCCGATCCCGCCGCCGTCCGAGCGCGAGCTGCCGGCCCTCTCCCCGGCGGTGGCCGGCGGTCAAGGCGGGGCGCGCGTCCCTGCGGCGACCGGCCCGGCCTCGCTCGCCGGATACGGGCGCGCGGTCGCGCCCGCCACCGTAACCGGGATGCCCACCGCCGTCCTCACCGCGCCCGACGCCCCGACCGAGGACGGCCCCGGCGCGCCGGCCGTGTGGCAGTCGCTCGGCGCGGACACGCAGGACGCCGCGCGCGGCGACACCGACCGCCCCGACCGCGACGACGACCCGCCCGTGGACGAGGAGCGCCCGTCGCGCGTCAAGCGTCGCGCCCCGGCGCACGCGGGCAAGTCGAAGGGCAAGAGCAAGGCGCTGGTGCTCGGGCTGATCGGTCTCGTGCTGCTGGCCGGGGCGGGGGCCGGGGTGTACTTCGGGGTCATCAAGAAGCAGGACGGCGACCCCGGCACGGTCACGCCCCCGCCCGCGCCCCCGAGGATCACCGTGTCGCAGGCCGGCGGCGAGAACACGTACAAGTCGCTGCGCGAGGCCCTGCTGCGGGCCAAGCCCGGCGACACCATCGTCATCACCGACGCCAAGATCACCGAGCCGGTGCTGCGCCTCGACCGCAACAAGCACAAGGACATCACCATCGAGTCCGCGACGCCCGACGGCAAGCCCGCGGTCATCGAGTTCTTCGCCCCAAAGGGCGCGAAGGGCGGGATCATGTTCGACGTGCCGAGTGTTGACGGGGTGAAGGTGCGCAACGTCGAGTTCGACGGCGTGGGGGTCGCCGACGTGGGCGTGCAGATCAGCGGCATTGCCGCGGGCGTGACGTTCGAGGGCGTGACGGTGCGGCGCGTCGCCAAGAACGGGTTCAACCTGTGGAACCTGACCGGCGCGGCCGACCGCCCGGTCGTACTCGACCGCGTGCGCGTCGTGTTGGGGCCGAGCGGCGAGGCCGGGGTGCTGTCGTGGGCGCAGGTGCAGGCGGGCGTCGACAACCGCTACATCGCCATCAAGAACAGCCGGTTCGAGGGGCCGGGCCGCAGCGGGGTCCGGTTCGACGGACCCACAATGGACGCCGAGATCACGAACAATCGGTTCTACAACCTGACCGCGGCGATCTCGTTCGTGAACCCGCGGCCCTCGCGCGGCGCGATCACCAACAACACCGTCTTCCAAGCGCAGATCGGGTTGCAGTTCGAGGTGCCGGCGAAGGACGCGACGCCGTACTCGTTCAAGGTGGCGCAGAACTACTTCGCCAACACCGGCGCGCTGATCCAAGCCCCCGGCCCCGTCACCGCGCTGACCTCCGAACTGAACCTGCACAACGCCGCGTCTCAGCCCGGCAGCCCGCCGCTGTCGTCCGCGAAGCTCGACGCGCCGACGTTGCCCGCGCCAAAACCCGACGAGGACGACGCCACGTTCCTGCGCTTCCCCGCGACCGGCTTCCCGACCGCCGGGCCGAACAAGGCCCGCGTCGGCGCGCAATAAGCGCTACTCCTTCCGCACCCCGGCCACTGTCACCGCGAAGCCCAGCGTCGTCTTCAACTCGCCCGCGATCATCGCGCGCTTGATCGTCGCCACGTACACGCCGTCGCCCTTGCTCACGACCTTCACGCCCGCGTCTTTGCCGTTGTTCGGCCACATCAGCAGCACCGCCGGGTGCCGCCCTTCGTTCACCAAACTGCTCACCTCGATCAGCTTCTTCTTCTCCATGTCGGCCGCGTCCTTGTCGTCCTTCGCCCGGCACATGAGGCAGAAGCTGGGGTGCGGGCTGGTGCCGGTGTGGTCGCCGATGTCGGGTTGGAGCGCGAAGCGCAGCGTGTACACGCCGGCCGCGAGTTCCTGCTTGCGGTAGTCGGTGAACTTGGCCGTAAACCGCACCGCGCCGACCAGCGTACCCTCGGGAATCTCGGCGTATGTGATGCCGTTCTTCACCTGTTCCTCGGTCGCCTTCGCCGGGATCGCGGCGCGGAACCACACGGTCATCAACTCGGTGTCGCTGTCCCGCACGACGAGCGCCTGCTCGTCGAGCAGCTTGCGAACCGCCGGCGCGAGGTCGTCCGGCAGCGCGGCTTTTTCCACCTTCGCCGACAACTTCGGCTCGGCAGCCCAGAGGTGCGCGGGAAGCGCGAACACAACGACAGCCATCACACATCGCATGACCATCTCTCCTCAATGACCCCGTTAGCCGCGAGCCGCAGGCGAACGCGGCCCCGTCACTCCACGACGTCTTCGCCGAAGCGCTCGCGCACCTGTTGCCACACGCGCCCGCGGAACTGGTTGCCCTCCAGCAACCGCAGTCGCTTGAGATTGTCAAGGTACGGCGACTTCACCAGCGCGCGGGCCGCGTCGTTGTCTAGTTCGTTGTTGCGCAGATCGAGCGAGGTAATTCGCCGTGCCCCGCAGTGCTGCGCGAGTGTTTCGACAACTGCAGTTGTGACGACTGGGAAGACGGCGAAATTCATGAACCCAACAACTTCTCCACCGGCAGATTCGCTTACCTCTGTAGCTTCTTGGACATACCCGCCCAAGTTCCAGATGCTCACCCGATGATTGCACGGTAGCGCAAAGAGCGGGTCAATGTGGTGCGGTCGGAGAGGTTGGAGATGAAAGACGTCCAGACCGCTCGCAGCGAACAACGATGGAGAGCACTCGACAATCCAAGCTCGGTATGCTCGCACGTCTTCGAGGCGCTCGGCTTCGATCGTATGGGATTCTCGGATAGGTTCCATGCCTCGCTCGAACTCACCGAACCACTTGAGCCGATACCCGTTGACGTTTTCTCGGACGAGCACGTCGTTCGCTGCCTTTGAATCCCCGTCTGCTTCGAGCCTCGCACGCTCAACTTGCAAACGAATAAACTCTGCCCTCTCATCTTCCCCGTTCTCCTGCAAGAAGTCGGCGTACACCAGTCGCGGGGTATCATCTTCCGGCGCGTCGAAGATCGCCCGCAGGAACGCCTCGTGTTGCGAGAGGAGGTCCATTACAGCAGCCCCAAGCGCTCGTCGAAGCCGTGGACGCGGTTAAAGTTCTGCACGGCCACGCCGCTCGCGCCGCGGACGAGGTTGTCTTCGGCCGCGAGGACGATCACCTTCCCGCGAACCGGCTTCACGCACAGGTCGAGGAAGTTCGTGTGCGCGGTGTCCTTCGTGGCTGGCGGCGCGGTGCGGACGCGCACGAACGGCTTGTCCGCGAAGTACCCGCGATACAGCTCGACTAGTTCCGCTTCGCTCAAGGGGCGCGTCGGGGTCGCGTAGATCGTGCTGAAGATGCCGCGGTCCATCGGCATCAGGTGCGGGGTGAAGATCACCGACACTGGCGCGCCGGCGATGTCCGTCAGCGCTTGCTCGATTTCGGGCGTGTGCCGGTGCGTGCCGACGCCGTACGCGCTCACGCTCTCGTTGCACTCCGGGTAGTGGAAGCTCAGCTTCGGCGTGCGCCCGCCGCCGCTCACGCCGCTCTTGCTGTCGATGATGATTCCCGTCAGCTCGATCAGCTCGTTCGCGACCAGCGGCGCGAGGCCGAGAATCGCGGTCTGGGGGTAGCAGCCGGGATTCGCGACCAGCTTCGCGCCGGGCAGTTGGTCGCCGTAGATTTCGGGCAAGCCGTACACCGCGTGCGCGAGGTTCGCGGCGTCGTGGTGCGTCTCCTTGTACCAATGCTCGTACACCTTCACGTCGCGCAGGCGATAGTCGGCGCTCAGGTCGATGACGCGAATGCCGCGCGCCAGCAGCGGCGGAATGCTCTCCATGCTGGTGCCGTGCGGCAGGCAGCCGAACGCAACCTGCACACCTTTCGCGGCGATCGCGTCCGCGTCGAACGGCTGGCAGCGCAGGTCGAGCCGGCCGAGTAGCGACGGGTGCAGGTCCGCGATGTGCTCGTCTTGGCGCGACGAGATCGCGACGATCTCCGCACGCGGGTGCCGCAGCAGAATCTTGATGAGTTCGACGGCGGTATATCCGGACCCGCCGAGGATCGCCACCTTCACCTTGTCCATCGGTTCTCCCGTCACTCGAAATCGACCTTGCAGTTCGGGCGCGCGGCGCGGAACTTCTTCACGCCTTCGGCAGTAACGAGCGTGTTCTTCACGTAAATCTGTTTCAGCCCCCCTCGCGCGCCGCGAGCCGCTCTAACCCCGCGTCGGTGAGGCGCGTACCGTGGAGCACGAGGTGCGACAGCTTGGTTGCGCCGGACATGTGGTCGATGACCCGGTCCGTGATCGTGTTGTTCGCGAGGTTCAGGGTGAGCAGGTTCGGCAGTTCGCGCAGGAACGCGAGGTCGTCGTCGGTCAACTTGAGATCGGGCAGGGTGAGGATGGTGAGCCGCGGCACCTTCGCGAGCAGCGGCAGGTCGGCCGGGGCGATGCCAGTTCCGCCGAGGTTGAACTGTTCGACGTCGGGTATGGCGACGAGGTGCTTTAACCCTTCCCCGGTAATGCCGGGGTTGTTCTGGAGCGCGAGCGTGTACAGTCTGCACCCCGCGAGCGCGGCGAGGTCGTCGTTCGTCAGTTTGCAGTCCGTCAGGTTCAACTGACTGAGGAACGGCAGCGCACGGACGAACTCGACGCGCCCGCCGAGTGGCGCACCGACGAGGCACAGGTACTTCAGGTCTTTGCAGCGCGCGAGCTGCGGGATGCCCGGCGCGGCGGCGGCCGAGAGCCACAGGTGCAAACTGGTGAACGCGGTGGCACGCGGCAGTTCGGCGAGCCACAGGAGGCCGGTTTCGGTCAGATCGGTCGGCACCGCAATGCTAATGCTGACCAAGTCCGGCAGCGCCCGCAGGCGCGGAACGTCGTCATCGGTGACGCGGTAGGTCGTGTCGTGGAAGTAAATGCCGGTGACGACGAGCGGGCCGCGCGGCAGGTTCCCGCGCCCGGTGACGTGCTTCGTGCCGTCGAGGACCACGATGCCGCCGCTGTCGAGCACCCACTCGGCCACGGCCCGCGCGGTCTCGGCCGGCTGCTTCGGCTTGGGCTTCGGCTCCGGCGGCTGCGCTTCGGGCGGCTCCGGAGCCTTCGCCGCGTCCCGCGGCCCCTTCAGAATGAAGTACGCGCCGGCAGCGAGGAGCGCCGCGCCGAGCACGGCGACCGCGGCGAACGCCCACGGGGGCACCCCGCGGCGCGGCGCGCGGGCGGGGCGCGTCTTCGGCTCGGTCGTCTCGCGCG
>VGZJ01000271.1 GCA_016872595.1 Planctomycetota bacterium | reverse complement strand
CGCCCCGTCGTCACACGGTGATGATGAAGAACGTCGCCGGACTCCACAACCGGATGTACGGGTAACGACCACACAGGATCGTCTGGCCGAAGTGCGACTGAACCAACACCTATTGCGCAACGAGTCTAATGTGCCGGAGTTGACGGAGCAGCGCGCGTGCGGTTTTGTCCGTGAAGTTGTAGAGGACGCGGCGGCACTCCGCGTCCGTCGCGGTCGGCAGGTGCCCGTACGTACCTTCGGGGTTCCAGCGGCGAACGAATTCGAGTACGACGGCGTCCGCAAGGTCCGTCGAAGTCAGCGGCAAACGGGCGCGGAGCAGGAGACAGACCGCACAATCTAACGCGAGGCGATAAACGCGCTCGAAGAATAGGGGGTGCATAAACGACCCTCAGGATTTACCTTTGGCCCGACTAAAACACGCAGTCCGCACGCGCGAACTTGACAGAAAAATCCGAAAATCCGGAACACGGCGGCTTCGCGCTCGGCAATACAATGGTTGCGATCCAAGTGTCGCGCCAACCGAATGGAAGATTCGGAGCTAGAATTTAAACCGATGGGCGCGAGTCCGGATTGCCACGAGAAGCGGACCCTCATAGTGAACCATTTGGCCTCCGGTCGCAAGAAAAATCCGCCCAACACGGATAGTCGGCCATGCCGCGACAACCCTCACAGTCGGCCCCGCGCGAACGGTTCCGCGTCGTGCAGTGCCGCATCGCCGAGATCGCCGCGGGTCCGGCCAACCCCGCGAGCGCGGCCGAACTGCGGGCGCTGCTCGTCGAGGAGCGCGACCTGCTGCGCGACTACGGACCGGCATGGGAACTACCGATCCGCGACGCCCTACCCGGCATCCTGCGCGTGCAGTTCCGAAACGGCGAAATCGACCAACTCGCCATTGATGCGAGCGCGTTCCCGCTCGCGGCCGAGCGGATCGAGCGCGTCGCGCCGACCGTGACTGGCGTAACGCTCGTCGCCCACCGGCCGGTATCAGACGCCCTACTCCGCTACACCTTCGCGCGCCCGGAACTCGCGCGGTTGGCGCTCCTGCGCTTCGTTGGGCCGTGGGGCAACCACGTCGCGACCGCCGTCGCGGGGTGCCGCTTCCTGACTAACGCCGCCCAACTCGATTTTTCGGAAATTGGTCTTGGGGCCGCCGGGTTACGCGCCCTCGTCACCACCGACGCGCTGCCGGCGCTGACCGAACTCGACCTGTCGTTCAACCCGCTCGGCTCCGATGCTGCGGTCGCGCTCGCGCTGATCGACACGCTCCCGCCGAAGCTCGCGGTGTTGCGGCTGTGTGACGCCCAACTGCACGACGGCGCGGCCCACTTCCTCGCTAACGTTTCCGCGTTCAACACCCTGAAAGAATTGTGGCTGACGGGCAATCCACTATCAGCGGACGCCCTCACCGAACTGCGGTGCGCGTTCCCGTGCGTGGAGATCGTGGCCGACGCGGGCGAAGTGGACCACCTTCAAGAAGCGTAACCAACATCCCATCCCACCCCGCGCCCCACGCGCTCGTACTGGCAAAGCCGCACGCAGCACTCTTTCCCGCCCTCGGAGCCACTCATGCATCGGTTCGTTGCGGCGCTCGTGTTCGTACTCGCGGTCGCGGTCACGCTGTCCGCGGCCGACTGGCCCACGTTCCGCGGCGCGGACCGGAGCGGCGTTTCCACAGAGAAGGGGTTGCTGAAGGCGTGGCCGAAGGACGGCCCGGCGCTGGCGTGGAAGGCCACCAGCCTCGGCAAGGGGTACTCCAGCGTCGCCATCATGGGCGACAAGGTCTACACCCTCGGCGACATCGCCGACGGCTGCTACCTGTTCGCCATCGACCGTGCGAACGGCAAGGAGAAGTGGAAGCTCAAAATGACCGGCACCGGCGGGGGCGGCGGGTTCGAGGGGCCGCGCTGCACGCCCTCCACTGACGGCGAGTTCGTGTACGCCCTCTCGCCGGGCGGCGAACTGGTGTGCGCCAGCGCGAAGGACGGCTCGAAGAAGTGGGCGAAGAGCCTCAAGAAGGACTTCGGCGGCTCGTGCGGCGGTTGGGCCTACTGCGAGTCGCCGCTGATCGACGGCCCGAACCTGATCGTCACGCCGGGGGGCAAATCGGCGATGGTGGCGCTGAACAAGAAGACCGGAGAGACCGTGTGGACCGGCGCGCTCGAGCGCGCCGAAGAAGCCGGCTACGCCTCCATCGCCGTTGGCACCTTCGGCGACGTGAAGCAGTACGTGACGCTCATGTCGAACGGCCTCGCCTCGTTCGACGCCAAGACCGGCAAGCTGTTGTGGCGCTACGGCACTGGCGGCGACCGCTTCGGCCGCAACACCGCGAACATCCCCACCCCGATCATCAACGGCGACCTCGTGTTCGCCTCCGCCGGGTACGGCCGCGGGGCGGCGCTCCTGAAGATCAAGAAGGGCGGCGAGAAGTACGACATCGAAGAGCTGTACTGGAACGGCGAACTGACGAACAAGCACGGCGGCGTGGTGCTGATGGGCGAGCGGCTGTACGGCGACCGCGACGACAGCGGGCGACCGTGGTGCGCCGACTTCAAGACCGGCAAGGTGCTGTGGTCGCGCGAGGGCCGCACCAACGGCGGCGGCTCCGCGTCGCTGACGGCCGCGGACGGCAAAGTGTTCGTGCGGTACTCCGACGGCTGGGTCGTGATGCTGGACGCGAACGCGCAGAAGTACACGGAACTGGGCTCGTTCAAGGTGCCGAACGGCCGCAACAACACGTGGGCGCACCCAGTCGTGCTCGACGGCAAGCTCTACGTCCGCGAACTGGACACGCTCTGGGTGTACAACGTGAAGGGCAAGTAACACTGTATTGCGAGCGGCCGGGTTCATCCCGGCCGTGTTTTGCACCTCAGAAGACTGCCGGGATGAACCCGGCCGCTCGCCGACTGCTGATTCGTGCAGGTCGCGGTCGAGCGAGGCTTTGCACGCGAGCGACGAGCCGGAAGCGTAAGCGACGGACAAGCTACGCGCGTGAGGGACGTTCCGCGAAGCGCCCGCCACCGCATAGCTTGTCCGTCGCTTACGCTTCCGGCTCGTCAGATACACGCAAGCGGGATACGTAATCCCTTCTGGCCATCGGGCCTCGCTCGCAAAGCCTCGCTCGACCGCGACCTACATCCGGCACGATTGCCGCGGGAATGTGGGTGCCCATCCGCCCGCGCGTCAGCCGCTCAGCCGGCGGGCCGCGGTCGCCATCATTTCGGTGATGTCGAACCACAGATCCGTGCCGTCTTCGCACACGAGGCGGTCGAGACTCTTGCCGCCGTCGAAAACGAGGTGCTGGCTCGCGAGGCGCTTGTCGAGCGCGCTCAGCAGGTCGTACTCGTCCGAGGTGCGGAGCACGAGGTACGGGCTTTCAGCCGTGCCCGCGCCGGTCAGTTGCACCCCCTCCACGCACCGGAAGCAGATGAGCCGCTCCACGTCCGCCGCCTGCTCGTTCCCCTCGGCGCGCAGGGCCACGCTCAACAGCAGGTGCGCGCCGGGGCTAAGCAGCAGGTTCGGCTGCGCGCGGGCGAAGGCGTCCTTGACCCCGGCCGGGTCGTTGCGGTCGAGAGCGTCTTCCATCGCGCGAAAGTCGTTTGAATAGCCGTCGTAGTTCGGGTGCGCGGCGACGAGCGCGCGCACCGTGAGGAACGAGTCGCGGGTCGGGTTCGTGAGGAAGGCGACGAACTGGTCGTGCATGGGGCACCGTGTTGGGGCGGATGCTCCATGCTACGCGGGCGGCGCGGCGCGGGCAACGTGCGGCGCGCGCCGGTTGGCGCGGTCGTGCCGTGCGCGCCGGAACGCGTGGCCCGGAAAGCCGGGCGAACAGGGCGAGCCGTGCCGGTCGCGGTGTATGGTTCGGTACACCCACGGGAACTGCACCCATGACGCGCTTGCTACTCGTCTCTGCCGCCCTGTGCCTCGCGCCGGTCGCGCGCGCAACCGAACCTGCTCCCTACGCCTACACCCCGGAAGCGCTCGCGCGCATGAGTACGAGCGAGTTGCGGGCGGTGTTCGCGTCGTCGCCGGCCGGGGCCGCGCCGGTCGGGTTCGCGCCGGGCGTGGCGCTCCAGAACCCCGGCTCGCGGCGCACGGCCGCGACCGCCCGCGCCGCCGGCCTCGTGTGGAAGGGGAAGGAGTTCCGCTCCGACGGCACGCTCGTGAACCACCTGATCGCCGGCGCGAAGGCGCTCCCGGCCGACGTGTACACCGCGCCGAGCCGGTTCGACGGGCAGCCGGCGCTGGTGTTCGATTACTCGAAGTCGAAGCTGTGGCCGCGCGTGCGCGACGAGGTGCGCGAGGTGTCGCCGGGCGTGTACTTGGGCATCATGTACAAGAACGGCGCGGAACTGAACCCGCCGATGTTCTTCACACTGGACGCGCGCCGGTAGCGGGCGGCGCGGTAAGCCGCTTGCGGCTTCGCGAGTGGGGTCACGGACCATCACATTGTTGCGTGCTGGTTCCCTGATCGAGCCTCGCGCTCCCTGCGGAACATTTCTTCGTTCATCAGTCGCAAGTCACGAATCGTTTCTTCCTCAGCACGGCGCGCCGCTTCCCACCTGTTGCGCTCGTCGGCGAACACGCCTTCGAGCAGGCGGGCGCGGTCGAGCACGGTCAGTCGCGCGATGTGGGCTCGCAGGTCCGTCCGTTCCGTGTCGTCGGTCATCGCGCGTTCTCCTCACACGTCGCGCTTGCTGAACCCCAGCAGGCCCACGGTCGCCGCGCCGACGCACGCCGCGGCGCTCGCCACCAGAAGTTGCGTCAGCACCGCTGGGTTGTACTGACCCTGTAGCACGAACTTCAGGCGCGCCAACTGGCGCTCCGGCGAGGGCCACGGTTCCGGCAGCAGCGAGAGCAGGAACCCAGACCCGTACAGCACCAGCCAGAACACCGTGATGCCGAGGACCGTCGTGTTGGTGAGCGCGCCGATGGTCACGCCCCACGACACGATGGCCGCGAGGACCGCGCACACGGCCAGCACCGCGGCCAGCCCGCCCACCAGCGACAAATCGGATTGCGCGTCGTCTTTGAACAGGAAGTACGTGGCGAGGAGCACGAGGCACGCGAGCGCCGCGAACGTGGCCGTGACGACCACCAGCCGCGCGTGCCACTTGGCGAGGAAATACTGGTGCCGGCTGATCCCGCGGCTCAGCACCGAGTCCGCGACCGTGCCGCGCTCGGCGCTGATCGCCGACACCGCCAGCACCACGACCAGCGCGAGGCTGCCGACCACCATGACGCGGAACAGGTCGCCGCTCTGGGCCGCGGCGCTCTGGAACATGCCGGCCTCTTTGTGCAGCCCGACCTTGTACAGCAACAGCCCCGCGGCGGCGGCCACGGTCATGAGTACCCACAGCCGGTACACCCAACTGCGCGCGGTCTGGCGCAGGTCGGTAAGGAACACCGCCCAGTACGGCAGGAACTTGTTGAACCGGACCGTGACGACCGGCGGATTCGCTTCCATGTGTGCCCCGTCGAAGGTCGTAAGGTCGAAGGTCGTAAGGTCGAAGACGTGAAGTCGCGAAGGCCTTCGACTTGACGACCTTCGACCTGACGACGTGAGACGGCTAGGCGGCTTCCGCGGACTGGTACAGCCGGGCGAAGCCGCGGCCCTCTTCCTTTTCCACCAAGTCGAGGTACGCCTGCTCGGTCTGCATCCCCACGCTGCGCACCGTGATGAGCGTGACCTTGTGGTCCGCGAGCGTCTGAAAGAGCTGCGCGAGCACGAGCGCGTTCGGCGTCTCGTCGCCCAGTTTGATTTCGAGCCGGCGGTGGCGCAACACGGCGTGCGTCACGTCCTTCATCGCGCGAACCGCCTGCACGGTCTTGGTAATGGCCTTCTGGTCGCCGTCGAGGTCGAGTTCGTAGTGGTTCTTGCGGATGCGGCCCTTCAGGTCTTGCAGCGAGCCGTGGAAGATCATCTGCCCCTTGTTCAGCACGCACGCGTGGTTACACACCTCGTCCACGTCGCTCAGGTTGTGGCTGCTGATGATGAGTGTCTTCTCGCTCGCGAGGCGCTTGATGAGTTCGAGCATCGAGCGCCGGGCCTCGATGTCGAGGCCGTGGGTCGGCTCGTCCCAGATGAGCAGGTCCGGTTCGTTGATGAGGCTGGCGGCGACCGCGAGGCGCGCGGTCATGCCCGGCGTGAAGTGCGCGATGGAGTCGCCGGAGTGCGGCAACAGGTCAACCGCGCGAATCAGGGTCGCGAGTTTCGGCTTGCGCACGTCCGCGGGCAGCCCGAACAGGCGCGCGATGTAGTCGAGGTACACGATGGGCGTCATGCCCTTCGGGAACTGCGGGTTCGTGGGGATGTACCCGATGCGGCGGCGCAGGTCGGCCGCGTTCGGCGACATCGTCTGCTTGAACACCTTCGCCCACCCCGCGGTGGGGCGGTGCAGCCCCAACACGAGGCGCAGGAACGTGGTCTTCCCGGCCCCGTTCGGACCGAGCAGCCCGAGCACGCACCCCGGTTCGATGGAGAGCGACACGTCGTTCAGCGCGATCTGCCGGTTCTGATAAATCTTCGTCAGGTGCTGGGTCTCGACGACCAGCTCGGCCGCTTCCGCCACGGGCGCAACCTCCCCGGGTGTCGTTCGCGGCGGGCGTATAACCGCGGGCGGGCGGCGCGTCTAGGGGAAATGTGCAAACCCGGCGCGTCAGCGGCGGATGCGCAGGCCGTGGCCCTGCATCGCGCCCTCGATCTCGTCGCGCGTCAGCCACGGCAGGTCGCCGGGGACGGTGTGCTTCAGCGCGCCCATCGCCGCGCCGTAGTCCAGCCCCTTCTTCAGGTCGCCGTCGATGAGGCCGTGAATCAGCCCGGCCGCGAGCGCGTCGCCCGCGCCGAGCCGGTCCACGATCTCGACCTCGTACCACGCGGACTCGTGCGTCTCGCCGTTGGCGTACCCGACCGCGGCGAAGCGGTTCCGCCACACGAGCGGGGCCTCGCGCCGCGTCCCGGCCACAATCGACACGCCGAAGCGCGCGACCAAGCCTTTTGCAACTTCGGTGAAGTCCGAGCCGGTGATGCCGAACAGGTGCTCGGCGTCGGCCTCGCTCGCGATGAGCGCATCGACCTGCGGCAGTAGTAGTTCCATGACCTGCGCGGCGTGTTCGCGGGTCCACAGCTTGGCGCGGTAGTTCAGGTCGAAGCACACCTTCACGCCGGCGTCGCGGGCCGCGTGCATGGCCTCGTCCACCACTTCCGCCGCGCCGGGGCTGAGCGCCGCGGTGATGCCGGACACGTGGAACCACTTCGCGCCGGCGAAGATCGCGGGCCAATCGAACGCGCCGCGCTGCACGAGCGCGATGGACGAATCTTTGCGGTCGTACAGGATGGAACTCGCGCGCGGGGCCGCGCCGAACTCGAGGAAGTACACGCCGCAGCGCCCCTCGTCCGTGACCTGCACGAACTGATCGGACACGCCGATCTCGCGCACACGGTTGGTGACGAGCTTGCCGAGCGGGTTGTCGGGCACGCGCGACACCCACGCCGCGGAGTGCCCGAGGCGCACCAGCCCGGCCGTGGTGTTCAGCTCCGCGCCCCCGACCTCGACGTCAAGGGAGCGGGCCTGTTCGAGCCGCTGGAAGTTCGGCGGCGCGAGCCGCACCATGACTTCCCCGAACGCGACAACGTCTGGCATAGGTGTGTGAGGAAAGCAGAGTTAATCCGCAGATTTCGCAGCTGGACACAGATTTCAAGGGCAGAAAGGCAAAGAGATTTCACCACAGAGTCCCAGAGAGCACAGAGGGAAAACGAATCCAGAGCAAGCCGAGAGAAGGCAGCGCTTCAAAACAATGCTCTCTCCGCCTCTGCCGTTCTCTGCTCAGTGTGCTCTCTTCGCTGCGCGAACTCTGTGGTGAAATCTCTTTGCCTTTCTGCATTTGAAATCTGTGTCCAGCTGCGACATCTGCGGATCGAACTCTTACGGTTACCCGGCGCGGTGACGTTTGACGGTGTCGGTGTACTGCCGCGCCAGTTCGGTGATGCGGGCGAAGTCGCCGGCGGCGACCGCCTTGGGGTCTACCAACTGCCCGCCGACGCCGAGGCACACGGCCCCGGCCCGGAGGAACTCGCCCGCGGTACTCAGGTCGACGCCGCCGGTGGGCATCAACTTCACCTGTGGGAGCGGGCCGCGCAGCGCCTTGAAGAACGCCGGCCCGACGACCTCGGCCGGGAACACCTTCACGATGTCCGCGCCGGCGTCCCACGCGGTCAGCACTTCGGTGGGTGTGAACGCGCCCGGCATCGCGAGCTTGTCGTACCGCCGGCACATGCGGATCACGTCCGGGTTCACGGTCGGCGCGACGACGAACTCCGCGCCCGCGAGGAACGCGGCCCGCGCCGTCTCCGGGTCGAGCACGGTACCCGCGCCGAGCAGCACGCGGTCGCCGAGTTGCCGCTTCGCGGCCCGGATCACGTCGAGCGCGTCGGGCACGGTGAACGTGACCTCCGCGACCGTGACACCGCCCGCGGCCAGCGCCTCGACCACGCGCACCAGCGGCGCGGGGTCGGAAAAGCGAACGACGGCGACGATGCCACAGTCGATGACGCGCTGTAGGTTCTGTTCGCGGCTCATATGGCGGATTGTCCGCTCGCGGCACACGATCGGCAACGGCCGAATGTGCGCCCGGGCCCGGACCAACTCTAAACAACGATCCGCGAGAGGGCTAAAACCCAGGTGATTCGCGATACCTTCGCTCCAAGTCGGCCATGAGTATTGGCCGCTTCTTCTTGGATCGTGCCTT
>VGZJ01000270.1 GCA_016872595.1 Planctomycetota bacterium | reverse complement strand
GCGCCGCCCGCGCAGCCAGCCCGCCAGTCGCGCCACCCACCCCGGCCCGCGCGGCGCGTCGGCGACCGGCGCGACCGGCCCCGGGTCGCGCGGCGGCGGCGCGGGCGCGGCCTCCGGTTCGAGGTCGATGGTCGTTTCCTGCTGGAGCGCGACGCGCGCGAACGGGAACAGTTCCTCCGGCACCGCGTCCGGCGTAAGGCGCGCGGCCGGCGGCGCGGCGTACTCGATGCGCTCGTGCAGCGGACGGAACGCGCGCGCGTCTGTGCCGTGTGCCGTGACCCCGCCGGGCGCGCCCGTCACCCAGACCACGCGCCCCGTTGCGAGGCCGAGCGCCGCGGCCAATTCGTGCGTGCGGGCGTGCGGGCGCAGCGCGAACCCGGTGGGCACGAACAGCCCGGCCAGCCGCGGGTCCGGCGCGAACCCCGGCGCTAGCACCGGCAGTACCGCCGCGCCGTCGGCCGCGGTCGCGCGGCGCACCACCACGCACGAGTCCGCGCCCGCGCTCACGGGCGCGTACTCGAATCGGCGCAGCAGGCGCTCGTCCGCAGTGCGGCAGAACTCGTCGAACGCGGGCGCTTCCGCCGGGCCGAGCACCCACAGGCGCTCTTCGTGTGGGGCGTCGGTGCGCTTCAACCGGAACCGGACCTCGAACGGCGGCGCGGCGACCGGCACGACCGGCGCGACCGGGCGCGGCGCGAGCGCGAAGTCGTCGGCGTGCGGTTCCGGCACGAACCCCGGCACGAGTGCCGTGCCCTCGCCCGCGACGAGAAGGACGCCGTCGGGCGGGGCGACGAGGTGCGACGCGAGAGGGTGCTCCCAGCCGCGCGCGACCCACACGTGCGGCGCTTGTTGGTAAAAGACGCGCGCCCCGGAGTCCGGTTCCTCCGCGCGCCCGACGACCGATGGTGACGGGGCCGCGCAGGTCGCCCACGCGCGCCCGGCGTGCGGGTCCGGCAGCAGGCGCACGCCGACCGGCGCGCCGTCGCGCCGCAACCGCGCGACGAGCGCGGCGAGGTGCCGGTCGGGAACGTTAAAGAGCAGGGGGCCGGGCGCGGGGGCCGCGCGCCGCAAGGGGAGAAGATCGGCCCAGCAACGCACCGGCTCGGTGGGTACGCCGGGGCTGCCGAGGGCGACAACGCCGAGGCGCGCCAGCGCCGCGAGGGCGTCGCGCGCGGGCATCTCGTCGGGTTCAAGCCACAGGTGGCCGTTGGTATCGCGCCCGGCGCGGCCCGGCGCGCGTGCCGCCGCGCCCGGCACGAGGCCGCTGGCGAGCGCGAGGCGGAGCGCGTCGAACGTCGGAACGAACAGCGCCGGCATGCCCGAAGTGTAGAACGGCGGTATTCGGTGAGCAGTGGACAACGACTAGAAAACGGGACAAGATTTATTTCGACCGCCCAACTTAACGGCCACGATGAGGAGTGAGCGTTCGAGGGGTCGCGCCCCGGACTGCGCGCCTGATTCTACTTACCCTCACGACAGCTAAACCTGCAAGGCCCGAATCACGAATGACGACGCTGAAACTCGCTTTGGATCGCGCAAAGAAAGAAGTCGCGCGTCACGCGCGCGGTGATCTGCCGCTCGGCTTTCGTCGTGATGTGTGGCGGGCCATCGGGCCGCGACGGACGGCCAAACCCAAGTCGGTATCGAAGCCCCACCTGCTGCGGTTGCGGCTCGCCGAAGCGAGCGTGCGGAGGGTGCTGCCGATCTGGGACGCGGTACTCTCTGACGACAGCGCCCCCCATCATTTGCTCGAAGTGGCAAACGCCATCATCGCTGGCGACATCGGCAACAAGCAGGCGAAAGCCGCGTGGAACGAGAACTGGACGTACTTCGACGATCTAGCCTACGACAACGAAGAACTCCAACCGGCAATTATGGTGGGGTACGCAGCGAACCAACTGATGCTCGTTGCTACACAAGACGAGCAATTCCCGGCCGCGCCCGACGCGGAACTCGTCACTGACCAAGACCTCGAACCGCGCGACTTCGACCCCGCGCTCTTGGCCTCGATTGCCGCGGCCGGGGGCGCGATCTGGGAACCGGAAACCAGCACGAAGGCGCGGCGCGCGTTCTGGAACTGGTGGATAGCAAGCGCTCACAGAATCACGCAGGCAGATACGCCAGAGTGAAACTACACATCTCTTCGAGGTCGGCGTTTGCCCCTTCGGGACGAACGCTAAACCCTGACCTCTTCGATTCGACAGCGCCTTCTCTGCCCACTGCCCACTGCTCACTGCTCACAGGTTGTTGGTGGCGAGGTTGCGCTTCATGTCGGCGTGGATGCGGCGGCGGACCAGGTACTCGTCGTCGTCGAGCCACTTGCGCCCGGACGAGCCGAGGGCGGAGTCGTCGCTCACGATCGCGCGGATGACATCTTCGACCAGAGTGAGGTGGAGCCGCGAGTAGTATTGCGCTGTCGTGAATGTGTTGGTGACCTTGCGCGGGTCCATCTTCCGGAACAGTTCGATCATCCGCGCCAGGCCGGATTCCGGCGGCCCCTGACCGAGCGCGAGGACATAGGCCCGCGCAAGCGCCGTGTAGTGCTGCGGCTGAAATGCCAGACCACTTGCGTTCAGAAGTTCGTTTCGCGCCTCGTCGATGATAGGCGCGGCGCGATCGGTCAGCCCGAAGTGGAGCCAGCCGCCTGCGAGGTTGAGCAGCGTTTGCAGCACCGCCGCCCACGACTCCGGCTTCGCCGCGTGCTTCTTCCGCAGTTCGGCCGTGGACGCGCCGCGCAGCACCTCGCTGTGCAGCTTGGTCAAGAACCGGTCGATCTCGTTGGTCAGGCCGAGCTTCTTCAGGCTGCGGATGCACTGCGCGGCGGCCACGTTGATGAGCTTGAACCTGGTCTCCTCCGGTTTGGAGTGGACGAGGGCGGTGAAGTCGTCCACCAGTTTCTTCACGATGTCGTCGCGGTTGAAGTGGCCAGCGAGCGTCATCGCCCGCTGGAGCAGTTCGCCCTGCTTCTCAGGGAAATCGGACGACTCGACGGTCGCGCCTACGCCGCCTGCCAAAGCCGTTGGGACATGAGTAAGCAGTTCCACGGTGAACGCCTCGTTCACCCGCCCCGCCAGCGGCAGCCCCTGGTGAAGCACGTAGAACTGCACCTCTTTGAGTTGCTTACCCGCGACGCCGTCCTTATACAGTTTGCGGATGAGGTCCGCGAGCTTGTTCGGGTCGCGGATGGTGTGCAGTTCCGCGAGTTCCTTCTTCATCGCGTCGCCGTGCTTGGTCCAGTCGGCGTACGGGTCCGGCTTCTCCTGTGGCTCCATAATCCACGACTCTTTGCGCATCCTGTCAATGCTGTACTTGGCCATGTGGTACGGGTTGTTAATCGCACCTTTGCGACCTTTATTGGCGATGTCGTCGAGCGCGTTTAGCACTTCCGGGGCCATTTGCCCGGTGTGCGGCTTGCCTGCGAGCACCTGCTCCACACGTGAGCGGAAGGCTTTGGACAGGAAGTTGCGCACGATTGCGGCGATCAGGGCCTGTTCCGCCTGCGGGTTGCCGCCGCTGGGGATCGGCCCTTCCATCACCTTGCGGGCGTCCTCCAACATCTTCTTCGAGTTGGCTTCCTCGCCCAGTTTCGCGACCGCGAACGAGAACAGTAGGTCGATGAGCGGCTGGTTGGCGCGCAAGTGCTCGTTCTTCTGCGTCGCGGCAGAGTCGTCGAGCCACTTGCGGACGGTGGTGTGCAGTTCCGCCGCCTTGTCGCGCACGACGCGCATACGGTCGGAGTCCTTCATGCCCTGGAAGCGCAGGAAGCTGGGCAGGTCATGCTGCGCCTGCAAGCCCTGATCGAGCAGCCGCTTCAGCAGGCGGTCGCGGACGCGGGCGAGGCCGAGCACGTCGGCCCCAGAGAGCTGCGCGAGCCGGTAGCCGACGAGCCACACCGCCCGCACCGGCAGCGCTCCGTCGTGCGACTCCATGTACTTCTGCATCGCGGGCAGGCGGTTGAGCAGCCACGGCTGAACGGGCTGCTGCGACGCCAGCCACAGGAACGCCGCGACGACCTTGCGCGACTCCTCCATGCCGGTGCCGCTGTGGTTCAGCAGCTTGTCGAACTCGTCGGCCCTGATGGTGTTGCCGGCGTCGGGCAGTTCGGATCGCGCCCAGCCCGCGAGCCACTGCGGGGGCATGGGGTCGGCGTCCCAGAGCGCGTCGAGCCAGCACACGGCGGCGTCCATCGGCTTCTTCGCGCCGGAGTACGCGGTCGCAAGTTCGGGCCAGAGCGCCTGCCGGTCGGGGTGGTCGAGCGGGCCGTCGATGGCGGTGAACTGCGCCTCCAGTTCCTTCGAGCGCAGTTCCCACTCGTTCGGGCGCTTCACCTCATGAACGGGCGGGAGGAACTCGGCCTGCGTGGTGGGCTTGGTGGCCGCGGGCTTGCCCTTGCCGGCGATCTTCGCGCCGGCCCCGCCGCCCTTACCGTAGCGGTCGTCGTCGCGCTCCTTCGGGTCCTTTTCGGGCTTGTCGGGCTTCGGCTTCGGGCCGCCCGCGTCCTTGCAGATGAACGTGTCGAAGTCGAACCGTGTCGCCTCGATCCACGCCGCGAGCGGGGTCTGCTCGGCCTGAATGACGTAATCGACCCAGTCCTCGAGCGAGCGGAACGCCGCGTCCGGTACGCTCTCCGGTGTGAAGCCGCTGTCGCCGTTGGGGTACAGCCAAACGATCTGGTCGGCGTCGTCGGCGAGCAACTTGCGCACGGCCTCGCGGCGCAGCGTCGGGTGGAGCCGCTTGCCGACCGGGAGGAACAGGTTCGGGAGCTTCCAGTACGGCTTGAACGCGAGGGCGTTGTCGAGCGTCAGCGGCGGCGGCTGGAGCTTCGACGGGCGCACCCGCAGCACGACGGTGCGCGTGCCGTTCGGGTCGGTCGCCACCGCGAACATCAGGCGCTGGAGCAACTTCTCGTCGGAGTCGCGGACGAGCGCGTCGAGCTGTTCGACGGCGTTGTCGCGCAGCACCCACAGTTCGGCCGCGTCGGTGGTCGTGCTGGGGGCGAGCTTGAGCGTGACCGTCATCTTCTTGGGCGCTTTGGCCTCGGTCCAGCCGACCGGCGCGGCGGGCAGCTTGAACTGCATCGTGTCGTAGACGTCTTGGAACGGGGCGTCGTCGAGGTACAGCCACTCGCGCGGCGCGCGGATCAGGAGCGCCTGCTTGTCGGCGACGCGCAGTTGGTGCGCGAGGGGTAGCGCGTGGCCGAGTTCGACCCAGACGCGCGGCGCGCGCTCGATGTAGGCGCGCACGGTGCCCGCGGTGCCGGACGAAGTCGTGTCGATGGCGCGGAGCAGGGTGTAGTACGGCGGGCCGATCACCCGCAGCAGAACGCGCTTGGTGTCCGGGTCGCCGGGCGCGGCGAACCAGCGGAACCCCTGCCGGTCGTTGCCGAGGCGCAGCATCTCGGTGACGAGTGCGGGCAGGTCTTCGGCGCGCTCCAACTCGAACAGCACCGGGGCTTGGTTCGAGAGCGCGGGGGGCGCGGCCTCGCGCGCGACGGGCAGTACCTGCGGCCAGCAGCTCACCTCCTGCGGGGCGTCGCCGGCGTGCCGCTTCGAGCCTTTCACGCCGAGGCGGTCGAGGTTCTTGGCCGCGGCGCGCGACAGGTTCACGGTCGGCTCGAGGTACACGCGCCCCTCGGCGTCGAAACTGACGGCCGCGGGCGCGAGCGTAACGTCGGCCGGGACGGTGCCGCTCGTGAGCGCGAGCCGCAGCGTGTCGAGGTCGGGGAACAGGAGGATCATGGGTGTTGGCTTCGCGGGTGAATCGCTGCGTACGGAGTTACGAGTTGCGATTGCAGATTTGTGCTTTTCGATTGGAAGGCGCGAGACCGGTCCTTCAATCGTCAATCACCGATCTGCAATCGAAAATCAAGAACCCTTGTTCCCGGCCTTTTGCTTCTGCCCCTCGTTCGGCTGGCTGATCGGCCCGGCCGGTTGCGCCTCGCCCTCGCGCTCGACGAAGATCTGGTCGTCGTCTTGGAGCTTGCGCCCGAGAACCTTTTCCGCCAACTGGCGGTGCATCTGCTCGTGCTCGATGGGCAGCGCGTCCGGCTCCGAGTCGAGCTTGATGATGATGTTCTGCTTCCCGGTGTTCGGGTCGCGCCGCAGCATGATGATCATTTCGGCCATATTCGGTCCACCTTGTTCACTTGGGCACAGGAGCAAATCTACCTTCACTATTTCGAGCCGCCGTGACCCACTCGTCTGCATTGTTCTTCACGTAAGTCCAGAAATCGATCACTTGAGAGGGATCGATCCCATCTGCTTCGAGAAGGCGACTAATCGCCCGCCAGAGGAGCGCGTTGTCGAGCAACGTTTCCTCCGTCGAGTCGAGAAACACGTCAAAGAGCGAGTTTCCCAAATTGACTCGTTTGAGGAACACAACGGCACCTACTCGTCCTTCTTCTTCTTGGGGGCCGGGGTCGCTTCGACGGGCACGGCCGTCGTCGTACCCGCGCCCGCGCCGAGCTTCACCTCGGGGCCGGGCGCGCCCACGTCCTTGGGGTACTTCTTCCGCAACTCCTCGATGATCTCTTTTGTCCGCTCGCCCTCGATGGTCTTCTTCTCCATCAGTTCGTCGCGAATCTTGAGGAGGTCGGCCTTGTGCTTCGCGAGGATCGCGGCGGCGCGGGCTTGGGCCTCCACGATGATCGTGTTCACCTGCCGGTCGATGGCCTCGGCCATGCTGCCGGACAGCACGGCCCGGTCGCCCTTGTGGTCGTGGAACGAGCGCAGCGGGGCGGCGAGGTTCGACATGCCGCACACCTCGACCATCAGTTCCGCCAGCTCGGACGCGCGCGACAGGTCGGACCCGGGGTGCCCCATGCCGCTCGCGCCGGTGGACACCTCACCCACCAGCAGGCGCTCGGCCTCGATCCCGCCGTACAGCACCGCGAGCATGTCGAGCATCTCGGCCCGGCTCATGCCGATGCGCTTCTTCTCGTGCTTGAACTGCGTGAAGAACGGGGCCCACGGCATGTCGCTCTGGATCGTCACCTTTTCCGGCGGCGCGTGGTTCGGGCAGAAGATGGAAACGAGGAAGTGCCCGCTCTCGTGGGTCGCCACGACCGGCAGGTCCTTCTCGTGCAGCTCCACCTTCTCGTCGAACTCGGTCAGCGCCTTTTCGATGATCTTGGGCGTCGTCGGGTCGTCCTTCTTGATCTCTGGGTCGCGCATCCGGAGGCGCGCGACGGCCCGACAGATCGCGTTGATGTGGTCGCCGCTGAACGCGGTGCCCGTGGGCGTCATGTAGCGGTTGCCGGTGCGGTTGACCGCGTACTCCAGCGCAGCGTCGTCGAACTGGAGCTTCATCTTCTTGTTGTAAATCTCGAAGATCGCCTTCCGGTCCTCGTCGTCCGGGTACGGGATGTGGATGTGGAACTCGAACCGGCCGGGGCGGAGCAGGGCCGGGTCGAGCGACTCGACGAAGTTCGTCGTTCCGACCACGAACACGAGCTCGTCCTTGTGGAACCCGTCCATCTCGGTGAGCAGTTGGTTCACCATCGAGTGCTCGACGCCGCTGCCGGTGTAGGTGCCGCGCGCGGTGGCGAACGAGTCGAGTTCGTCGAACACGATGATCGACGGCGCGCTCTGCCGGGCCTTGTGGAAGATTTGCCGCAGATTTTCCTCCGATTCTCCGACCCACTTGGACTTCAGTTCGGGGCCGCTCACGATGGTGATGGCAGCGCCGATGCTGGCGGCGATGGCCTTCGCGAAGTACGTCTTCCCGGTGCCCGGCGGGCCCCAGAAGATCATGCCGCGCGGGATCAGCTCTTCGAGGCGCGAGACCTCGTCGGGGTCCGTGGCCTTGTCGCGCTTCTGGAGCGTGTCGAGGATTTCGCTCTTCAGCTTCTGCTTGACCTTGGTGTACCCGCCGATGTCTTTTTCGAGGTCGACGGACGGGATCTCCATCTGCCCGTTGAGGGTGGCTTGGCGCAACTGGGCGTAGGCCCGCTTCGGGTCCGCGGGGTAGTCCTCGCCTTCGAGCGTGCTGAGCAGCCGGCGCAGGCGCACCGCGTTCACGCCGGACACGTACTTGTAGAGCTGCCACGGCGAGAAGTCTTTGCCGAACTTGCGCGACTCCTTTTGCGTGATCAGGTGGCGGAGCCGGTTCCGCGACGTGCCGAGGATGCTCAGCCAGTGCGGGAACAGGTTCTCGATGACCTTCGGCAGCGGGAACGACGGGTCCTTGAACCCGAGCCACACGAGTTCCGGGTTCTCGTACAAGAGCGGGATCACCTCGCGCGCCTCGCCGGTCAGCCCGCCTTGGCTGGTGGTGAGCAGGTCGAGGTGCGGGAGGACGACGACGCGGCGCTCGGTGGCCCCGCGGACCGCGTCGCGCAGTTGCGCGATCATGGTCCCGATCAGGCCCATCGGCATCGCGCCCTGTTGCTGCTCGCGCTGCCGGCCGTCGAGGTAGACGCACTGGAGCTTGTGCTGGCGCAGGCGGTCGCGCACGTTCATGAACAGGTACGGCGCGAGTTCCTTGTCGCACTCGATGAGGACGGGCAGCCCGCGGACGAGCTTGTTCGCCACGTCCGCGAGTTCGTGGCTGTACGCCTGCTCGACCGCCTCTTGCGGGGTCAGGCCGGTGGGCAGGTCTTTTTCGGTGATCGTGGTACTCATGTTGTGAGCCGTTAGCCGTTAGCTGCTAGCTGTTAGTCAGCAAGGGTTGTTGCGCCGTCAGGCGCGGAATCCGTCACACGTTGCGGCAGTCTGGCTATTAGATGTTCTTCACGATAAGGTCGGCGCCCGTGCGGCCCCGCCGCGTGGCTGATCGGCGGGTGGGTTCAGGCGTCGATCATCCGGTTCACCAGTCCGGCGATGGCCCGGACCCGCATCCCGTGCCGC
>VGZJ01000269.1 GCA_016872595.1 Planctomycetota bacterium | reverse complement strand
AGAGGCCATGAAACGACGCAAGATCATGAAGAAGGCACGATCCAAGAAGAAGCGGCCAATACTCATGGCCGACTTGGAGCGAAGGTATCGCGAATCACCTGGGTTTTAGCCCTCTCGCGGATCGTTGACAATTTATTCGCCCTTTCGCGCAACTCGTTCGTGGGTCGCGGGTTCAGCGCCGCAAGGCGCGCCACGCGCCGAGGCCGCCCATCACCAACACGACCGGGAGGGCGATGTACACGGCGACGTGCCACCACGGGGTCACGGTCACGAGGCGCGTGCGGTCCACGTACACGGTGGGGCGCGCGACCGCGGCTTGGTCGGCCGACGGCGCGAAGAACACCTCGTCGGTGCCGGGCCGCGGCGACGACGTGTCCTCGAACTCGGTCAGCCACCACCCGGCCGCGGCCTTCGGCGGCTCGATCACGCGCAGGCCTTCCACCTCGACCGGCGCGTTCAGTTTGCCGAGCGCGAACAGCGATTCGGCGCGCGGGGAATTGAGCGCGTCGGCCCACACGGTGCGGCCCGGCCACGGCTTCGCCCCGTCGCCCAGCGCGCCGCTGACGCGCCCCTTCGCGGCCACGAACACGCGCAGCAACCGGCCGTCCTTGATCGGCTGCGCGGTCGGCTCGGTTTCGGGTTCGCGGTACGGGTAGAACGGCCGGTCGGTCTTGAACGACATGCGGATCGGCTTCGCGCTGAGGTCGTGCCGCGCGGTGCGGGCCGGGTTCGGCGCGAGCTTCGGCGCGTTCTTCGCGTCGGGCGCGGCGATCTTGAAGGCCGTGATGCACCACTGATCGGCGACGTACCGCGCGAGCCACGCGCGCACCGCGGGCGGGGTCTCGTAGCCGTGCTTGGCGAGCCACAGTTCCAGCGCCGCCGCGCCGCTGGCCGCGGTGTCGCCCGCGCCCTTGCGGAAGATCAGAACGGTGGCGTCGTAGTCGCCCACGCGCTTCTGTTCCAGCACCTCCACGCCGCCGGGCGCGTCGGCCTTGCCCGCGGCGAGGTCGGAGGCCGGTTCCGCGCGCGACGCGGACTTCGCCCCGCACCCCGGCCAGAAGTCGGCCGGCACCTCGCGCGTCACTTCGCGGTACTCGACCTTCGCCGCGGTCAGCGCGGCCAGTTCGCCGAACAGCGAGTAGTCGGCGACATCGAGGTCCGGGCGGTTCGGGGTGGGGACGAGGAACCCGAAGTCGTAGCCGGTGCTGCGGAAGCTGGCCCGGCGGACGAAGTGTTCCGTGCGCGTGGCCTCGTCCCACACGATCAGCGCGCCCTCGTCGGACGTCTCGACGCGCTCGTCGCGGTGGGGAACCGTGGCGCACCCCGGCGCGCGGTCGGGCAGAACGGCGAGCGCGCCGGTGGCCAGTACGAGCGCGACGGCGAACGGTACGCGGGTCATCGGCCCTCCGGGTTCGACCGCAGCGGCGCGACCACCGGTTCGTGGTCCACGTCCGGCCCGTGGCACCCGTGCGCCAGCGGCACGAGCAGCAGGGCCGCGGCAACGAAGAGCCAGAACAGAGGGCAGAGCCTTCGGCCTAGGAGACAGGAGACAGGAGACAGGAGGCAGAGGACAGAAAGGCGTTCCCTGTCGTGTCTTGTCTGTTCTGTGCTGTCTCCTGTCTTCTGTCTCCTGTCTTCTGTCTCCTGTCCCCTGTCTCCTGTCTCCTGTCCTCTGATTGTCACTTCTTCCCCTTCAGGTGCGTGTCGAGGAACTTGAGCGCGTCGTTCGTGGTGCGCTCCAGTACGGGGCCGCTCCAGCCGTGGCCCTCGCCGCGAACGGTGATCAGTTCCGCGGTCGCGCCCGCGTCCTTTAGCTTCTTCTGCAAGTTCTCGGAGTGGATCACCGGCACGATCAGGTCGAACGTGCCGTGCAGCATCAGCACCGGCGGCGCGGCTTTCGTGACGTAGGTGATGGGCGACGCCTTCTTGTAGATCGCCGGGTCGGTCTTCACGCCCTTACCGAACACCGGAACCATGAAGCTGTCTTCGAGGCCGGGGCTGGTGGCGTACAGGCTCAGGTCCGCGGGTCCGAAGAAATCGACGACGCACTGCACGCGCGAACTGTGATCGGTGTTGCCGCCGGCGTCCCACCCCTCGACCTTGTCGGCGAGGCCCAACAACAGCGCGAGGTGCCCGCCGGCCGAGAACCCGGCCGCGCCGATGCGGTCGCGGTCGATGGCGTAGTCTTTCGCCTTCGCGCGGAGGAACCGCACCGCGGCGCGGGCGTCCTGAATCTGCGCCGGGAACTGGTGCTTGGGCGCGAGCCGGTAGCTCGCGGACACCGCGACGTACCCGCGGGCCGCGACGCGCTCGATCACGCTCGGCGTGTAGGTGTCGTCCTTGAGCTTGTCGCCCACGGACAAGTCTTTGCGGCTCCCGCCGCGCCACGCCCCGCCGTGGAACATCACCACGCACGGGAACGGCCCGCCCTCCTTCGGCCGCGCTACATCCAGCAGCAGCGGGAACTTGTCGATGGTGTCGAACTCGATGTTACGCTCGACCTTCACCGGGAGCGGTTCGGGCGTCGGCTCGGCGGACTTGGTTTTCGGCGGGTCGCGCAGGTCCGGCACGCCGGGCGGCGCGGGCACGGCGACCGAGAGCGCGGCCAGACCGAGGGCCGCGGCGAGGAAGAAGCGCGTCATCACGGGTCGCTCCGAAGCGGGGGACGTTCGGCCATTCTACCCGACCGGGCGCGCGATCACAGCAGCCCGGCCTTTTCCAGAATCGCTTTCAACTTGGCCTTCTGCGCGTCGCCGAACGGCAGCACCGGGGACCGCATCGGCCCGGCGCTGCGGCCGAGGAGCGCCATCGCTTCCTTCACCGCGCTGTTGCCGGTGCCGAGGCTCATCGCCATGCGCACGCCGTGCAACCGCGACTGGAACTCGCGCGCCGCGTCGAGGTTGCCCTTCACGAACGATTCGTAGATGCCGACGCACAGGTCCGGGGCGATGTTGCACGACGCCGGGATCGCGCCCTGCGCGCCGTTCTGGAGCGCGGAGAGAATGAGCGTGTCGCGCCCGTTCAGCACGCTGAAGCGGTCGCGCGGCGTCTGGCGGATGATCTCGATGGTGTTCTGCAGGTCGCCGGACGAGTCCTTGATGCCGATGATGTTCGGCACCTCGGCCAGCCGCGCGACGGTCTCCGGCTCGATGCTCAGGCCGCCGCACGTCGCGGGGTTGTTGTACAGCACGACGGGCAGCGCCGTGCTCTCCGCGACCCGGCGGAAGTGGTCCGCGAGTTCGGTCTGGTTGGGCTTGATGAAGTACGGGGTGATGACGGACACGCCCGCGGCCCCTTCGCGCTCGGCCATCTTGGTGAGGCGAATCACCTCGCGCGTGGTCTCGGCCCCGGTGCCGGCGTACACCGGCGACCGCCCGCCGACGTGCGCGACCGCGTCGGCAACAATGGCCTGCTTCTCGCGCTCGTCGAGCGCGTAGAACTCACCCGTGGTGCCCAGCACGAAGATGCCGTGAACCCCCCGCGCGAGCATCAGATCAATGAGCGCGCGCAAGCCCGGCAGGTCGACCTCCTGATCCGCGGTCATGGGCGTAACAACGGGCGGAATGATGCCGCGCAGTTTCATGGGCAGTTCCTTCGAGGAGTGCGGATCAGTTTAGTTTACGACCGGAGTGCGATCCGACCGAATCACCTTGACAGCAACAATGACACTGAGTAGTGTATCAGTGTCTCGTCAACTTGAGGAACGCAGTTGTGAAACGCCGCCCGGTTCGAGTGACCCCGGAGCCGTGTCCCGAAAAGGCCCGTCTAAGGGAGCGCCCGCTGATGTCCTACGACCAAGCGGGACAGGTCGAGGCGCTGTTCGAGGTACTGGCGAACGACTCTCGGCTGCGCCTGCTGCACGAAGTCGCGCGGCGCGAGGAGGTGTGCGTCAGCGATCTCGCCGCGGCGCTGGAGATGAAGCCGCAGGCCGTGTCCAACCAACTGGCCCGGTTGCAGGACAAAGGCATTGTGGCGTCCCGGCGGCAGGGGAACAACGCCTACTACCGGATTGTTGACAACTGCGTGCTGATCCTCTTGGAGCGGGGGTTGTGTCTCGTGGAAGAGACCGACCGGCGCGCCGGCACCGCGCCCCCACCTTCCACACCCAAGTAACGGAGGGCCAGAGATGATCCGCGTCTTGTTCGTCGGGTTGGTCGTGGCCCTGTGCGCGACCCCGGTGGCCGTGGCCGACGACACCAAAGCCGATCCGTGCTGCAACGAGTGCATGGAGTGCCAGAAGGTGTGTCTGGCGTGCGCCGACGCCTGCCTGACCGAGTTGGCGGAAGGGAAGGCGGATCGGAAGAACTGTATCAAGCTGTGTCAGGACTGCGCCGACGTCTGCGGGGCGTGCGCGCGGATCGCGGCCCGAAACGGCCCGCTGGAAGCGACTATCGCCGCCGCGTGCGTCGCGGCATGCGAAGCGTGCGCCACCGAGTGCGCGAAGCACAAGGACGACAAGGTGTGTCAGGCGTGCGCCGCGCAGTGCAAGAAATGCGCGGCGGAGTGCAAGAAGCACGTCAAGAAGTAACGGCCCCTCACGCCGGGCGCGCGCAGCGAGTGCCCGGCGGCTGTTGAGAACGGAATCAGTTCAAGGCCGCGACCTCCCTACAACGAAGGCATGTCGGACATCTGGCTTCTGGCGGCGCTTGTGTTTGCTGCGGCGGTGCTGTACTCGTCGGTCGGGCACGCGGGGGCGTCGGGCTACCTTGCGGCGATGGCGCTGTTCGGACTCGCGCCCGCCCAGATGCGCCCGGCGGCGCTCATCCTGAATGTGATCGTTGCGAGCATCGGGACCGTGCGGTTCTACCGCGCCGGGTGCTTCTCGTGGCGGTTGTTCCTGCCGTTCACCGCGGCGTCGGTGCCGCTGGCCGCGCTCGGCGGCTACCTCACGCTCCCCACGAACGTCTATCGGCCCATCGTCGGTGTCGTGCTGCTGCTGTCCGCGCTGCGGCTGGTGGCGACCAACCCGAACCCGGATCCGGCGCAGAAGCGGGGCGCGCCGCTGTGGGCGGCGCTCGTGTGCGGGGGCGGGATCGGGCTGCTGTCCGGGTTGACCGGCACCGGCGGCGGCATCTTCCTCTCGCCGCTGTTGCTGTTCATGCGGTGGGCCGAAACGAAGGAGGCCGCGGGCGTCGCGGTCGCGTTCATTCTGGCGAACTCGGTCGCGGGGCTGGTGGGGTTGATGGCGCACTCGCCGACGCTGCCCGCCGGCATCGGCCTCTGGGCGGTGGCCGCGGCGCTCGGCGGGTTGGTCGGTTCCGAGTTCGGCAGCAAGCACCTCGGCAACCGGGCGCTCCGCCGACTGCTCGCGCTGGTGCTGGTGGTCGCCGGGTTGAAGATGGTGCTAGCGCTTGGCGCGCGCGAGGGCGCGATTGGCGTCTTGGGTGCGGAAGGCGTCGGCGTGACCGCCCGCTAGTTCCTTCAGAAACGCGCGGGCGGCGGCGGTGTCGAGCGCTTCGAGCAACTCCACCGCGCGCGCGTCGGCGACCTCGTCGGACGTCTCGCCCTTCTTCGCGGGTGTCAGCTTCATGCGCAGCAGCTTCACGGCGGCGTCCGGTTCGCGCGCGAGGCGCGCCATCGCGAGGTACGCGGCGTCGGCCTTGCCGTCCGCGAGCGCCGCCCACAGCTTCGCGGCGTCGGTTTCCTTCTTGAGCGCGTCCGGCAGCGGGACGTGCGCGAGCCGCATGTCCCACACCAGAACCGTGTGATCGCCGCCCGCGGTCAGCAGCTTCGTGCCGTCCGGCGTGAACCCGAGAACGCGCACCTCCCCGCGGTGCCCCGTCAGCGTGCGGCGCACTTTGCCGGACGCCGTTTCGCGCAGACGCGCGCCGTCGTGCGCTCCTTCCACTGACACGCGGGGCGTCTCGCGCTTCGCCACGCGCGGTTCCAAATCGTCCGCGTCTTTGGGCAGCGGAACCTCAAGGCCGGTTTGCAGGTCGCGCGCGATCAGCTTGTCTTTCGTGAGGTACAGCACAGCAGTTCCGTCGAGCGAGAACAGCGGCGCGCAGTTGTCGGTCGCGCCGGTGAACGCCCGCAGTTCCTTCCCGCTGGCGATGTCCCACAGCCGAACCGTGTGATCGGCGGCCCACGTCAGCAGGCGCTTGCCATCGGGCGAAAGCTGCGCGTGTTGGACCTTCGCGCGGTGTCCCGGCGCGTCGTTGATCGCGCGCAGCGTCTTCGCGTCCCAGAGGCGCACGAGGCCGTGCGTGTCGGCGGTGGCGATGGTGTTGCTGTCGGCCGACACCGCGACCGCCGTTGGCCGGTTCACGTGCCCACTGAGCCGGGCCAGTTCCGTTCCGTCGGCGAGATCGGTGACGAGCGTTGGCGCGCCCGGGTGCACGAACACGCGACTCGAAGGAACGAAGGCGGCGTCCGTGCCCCGGTTCCAAGCGTCTGGGGCGTCGGGCGCGGGGGCGCTGCGGAACCGCGGCAGCTTGCGGCGCGCGCCGGAGCCGAGCGCGACGAGATCGTACCCGGCCTCGCCATCGCTCCACACGGGCACGACCAGTTCGCGGCCGTCGGGCGTGAGGGCGGGCGGATGGTGGGGCGAGCGCGGCACGCGCACCGCCTTGCCCGGCGTGCCCGCGGCAACGTCCCACGCGGTCGCGGTGCATTCCTCGGCGTCCGCGTTTGCGAGGTCGCGGAAGGTAACGAGCGCCGTGCCGTCCGCGGATAGGCGGAAACCGTCGGCCCCTTCGCCGCCGAGGTCGATTTCGCCGACCCGCTTGAGCTTGGCCGCGGTGTCGGTCGCCTTCAATTCGTAGACGTGAATCCCGTGCTTCTTTCCATTGGCCGACTGCCACGACGCGGCGACGCGCGTACCGTCGGCGCTGAACCGGAAGTCGAGGTACTCGGCGCTTTTCTTGGGCCGCTCTACGACGACCCCAACGAGAGGTCCGAGCATTACGAGATCACCACCGAACCCGGTCGCTAGCAATGGCGGCGCGGTCTTGGGATCGGTGAACTCCCAGACCCGGAAATCGTCGGGGAACGCCGTCGGGGTTTTCTGGAGTTGCAACAGCTCGATCCGAATGAAGACCGCGAACGCACCGCGCGGCCCCCACACGATGCCCCGAAAAGGGCCGGCTCCGAAGAGTGTGCTGTTGATTTCGTGTTCGCGGATGGGAGAGCCGGTCTTCGCGTCCCAAAGCGTGAGTGTTGCGGTGCGGGCTTCCGTTCGCTTAACGGTCGCAAACTGTTTGCCGTCGGGGGAGAGCGCGAGGTGTTCGATTTCGCCGCCGGCGCGGAAGCGGTCGCCGCCGAGGCGCACGAGCGCGCCGGGCGGCAGGTCGGCCGTACGCGCGACCGACGCGAAGCACAGCACCACGAACACACACGCGACACGCGCCATCGGTTGTCCCTCACGAGCGCCGCATGGTAGCCGAGCGGCGAACCCGTTGCCATCCGAACGCGCCGCGGGTATCTCTGTTGGTGATGCCGGACGGGTGTTTTTGGGTTTAGCTCGCTGCTTTGCAGCAGGCCGATGTTGCGTCGGCCGAGTGTTTGCTTTTCGTGCGCCGCGGGGAAGGCTGTTCCAGCACCGCTGTCGAGTAGATCGACACCAATTCAAACTCGGTCTGGGACAACCTCGCGGGTCGCGGTTCCGAGTTTGAATTGGTGTCGATCTACTCGGCGGTGCCGTGAGCCTTCCGCGCCTCAGGTGAAGAAGTAGACCCGCACCCGTCCGGCGTCGTTCTTTTCAGGCCGCGCTTGCCTGCGGCTAACGGCTCACGAAGGTCGTCTTGCTTCGCCAATCGCGCACCATATCCCAACAGTCACCAGCACACTTCAAGGAGCGTTGCGCGTGCGCACTCTTATCACCGGCGGGGCCGGGTTCATCGGCTCGCACCTGTGCGAGCGGTTCCTGAACGAAGGGCACGAGGTCATCGCGGTCGATAACCTCATCACCGGCGACCTCGCGAATCTGGACATCCTGCGCACGAACCCGCGGTTCCGGTTCATCGGGCACGACATCTCGAACCCGCTGAAGGTGAAGGACAAGCTCGACAACGTGCTGCACTTCGCCAGCCCCGCCAGCCCGGTCGATTACCTCGAACACCCGATCCCGACACTGAAGGTCGGCGCGCTGGGCACGCACAACACGCTCGGCCTCGCGAAGGCCCACGACGCCCGCTACCTCGTCGCCAGCACCAGCGAAGTGTACGGCGACCCGCTCGAACACCCGCAGAAGGAAACCTACTGGGGCAACGTGAACCCCATCGGCATCCGCGGCTGTTACGACGAGGCCAAGCGGTTCGCCGAGTCCATCGTGATGGCCTACCACCGCGCGCACGGGGTGAACACGCACATCGTTCGCATCTTCAACACCTACGGCCCGGCGATGCGGCTCAACGACGGGCGCGTGCTGCCGAACTTCATGTATCAAGCGCTCATGGGCCAACCGCTCACCGTGTACGGCGACGGCAAGCAGACCCGCAGCTTCCAGTACGTCAGCGACCTCGTCGAAGGGGTGTGGCGGCTGCTGCACACCGACTACCACGAGCCGGTGAACATCGGCAACCCGGCCGAGATCACCATTCAGGAGTTCGCGGAGGAGATCTTGAAGTTATCGGGCAGCGCGAGCAAGATCGAGTACCGGCCGCTGCCGCAGGACGACCCGAAGGTGCGCCAGCCGGACATCACCCGCGCGAAGCAGTTGCTGGGCTGGGAGCCGAAGGTCGGGCGCGACGAGGGACTGCGCCGCACGCTCGACTTCTTCAAAAAGAAGCTGGGGAAATAGCCCGGCCCGCGACATAATAGATGTTCTTCACGATAAGGTCGGCGCCCGTGCGGCCCCGCCGCGTGGCTGATCGGCGGGTGGGTTCAGGCGTCGATCATCCGGTTCACCAGTCCGGCGATGGCCCGGACCCGCATCCCGTGCCGC
>VGZJ01000268.1 GCA_016872595.1 Planctomycetota bacterium | reverse complement strand
AGAGGCCATGAAACGACGCAAGATCATGAAGAAGGCACGATCCAAGAAGAAGCGGCCAATACTCATGGCCGACTTGGAGCGAAGGTATCGCGAATCACCTGGGTTTTAGCCCTCTCGCGGATCGTTGCTTTGATTTCGCCCCGCTTCCGCGCGCCGGGCGATCACAAACGGGGAACGCGGGCGTTGTGCAACCGATTTTGAAGCTGTGCCGATTCGGGGGCGCGCGGGGTGACGGTCCTTGAAATGCGTACAGGGGGCGTGTGCCCCCTGTGCGGTCGTTCGGTTGTTGCGGTCGCTTACGCGACCGGGACCGTCGCGAACAAGTCGTCGGGCTCGCCGGCCGCGAGTTGGGCCAGCGCCGCGCACCCGCCGCACGAGCACTTGTCGGCACGCGGGGCTACCGACACGGTGTAGACCGGTTCGGTGCCGTCCGCGGTCGCGGTCGTGTTGTCGTCGTTGTCGTCGGTGGCGGTCGCGGTTTGCGCCACTTCGAGGCCGGCGTACAACCCGTCGATGGAGTTGGGCCCGCCCAGCGGGTACACGACGGGCGCGCCGCCCCCGCTCGCCATCATCTGGTCGAAGTTGAACGCGCGGGCCGCGGCGTTCTGCCGGTTCCCGCTCGCGACGACCAACTCGGTGCGGCCGTCGCCGTCCATGTCGCGCATCGCGAGCCGCGCGCCGCTCGGGTCGGCCGGGTTGAAGGCGTAGAAGCTGCTGGCCGCGGTGAGGCCGTTCGGGTTCGCCCCGGTCGCGAGGCTCGCGCCGGTCCACATCTTGACGTGGGCCACGGTGCCGCGGTCCGGGGAGAACACCAGTTCGCCCAGCCCGTCGCCGTCCATGTCGCCCACCACGGCGTTCATCGCGCCGCGGAACCCCACGAACGGGATGTAGTCGGCGTACAGGCGCGTCGGGTTGTTGTGCCGCAGGGTGCTGCCGGAGTAGATGGCGACGCGCGCCTCGACCAACCCGCCGGTGGTGACGACGAGGTCGGCGAACCCGTCGCGGTTCAGGTCGCCCAGCGCGACCCGCGCCCCGCCGCGGAACCCGGGGTCGTCGAACGCGAAGAAACTGGACTGCAGTTCCAACCGCCCGTTGGCGACGCGGAACGTTTGCACGTGCGGCCCGGCCCCGCCGTCGGCCGAAACCGCGAGGTCGGCCCGGCCGTCGCCGTCGATGTCGCCGGCCGAGATGAACAGCCCGCCGGTGAACCCGTGGAAGATCGGCGTCTGGCCTACGAGCGTGCTGCCGTCGCGCCCGTTGAAGATTTCGATGACCGACTGCGGCCCGGCCCCGGTGGTGACAACGTAGTCGGTGACGCCGTCGCCGTTGAAGTCGCCGCCGGTGACGCGGAGCACTCCGCGGTAGCCGACGAAGGGCACGAACGACTGGCCGGTGGGAGCGAGCGCGCCGCCGGAGTACGTGTAGAGGGTGAGCGCGCCGTCGGCGCTGCCGGAGAACGCCACCGGGGTGCCGGTGCCGTTGTTGAGCGGCACGCGGGCCAGCGGGGGTACGGTCGGTTCCGGGGTCGGGGTGGCCGTGACCGCGCCCCAGCCGAGGTCCCGCAGGGCCGCGGAGTCGAGGTTCGTCCAGTTCACCCGCTGGCCGTAGGTCAGCGACGGGTCGAGGCTGACCGCTTGGCCGTTCACCGTGATGCCGTCGGCCCAGTGCGCGCCGTCCGAGGTGACCGGGACCGCGCCGCCGTACACGCCCATCGCGTTGCCGCCGCGGAACGTGCCGCCGGAGATCAGGTTCCGCCACTGGTTCGCGGTGCCGATCCCGAGGACGTGGCCCAGCTCGTGAACGGCCACCGAGTAGAAGTCGAGTTCGTTCGAGTCGAGGCCCGCGGTGGTCGCGCCGAAGTGCCAGCGCAGGTTGGTGTCGAAGGTGATGCTGCCGCCCCACGGGGCGAACCCGCCGTGGCCGCGGGTCTGGACCGTGTTGATCCACGACTGCGAGCCGCTAATGCCGTACCCGCCGAACCCGCCCACACCGGCCGCGCCGCCGGGAATGTCGCGGGCACCGGCGAACAGCTTGATCGTGTTCGCGCCGATGGCGAGGTTCGCGAGGTTGACCTGCCCGCCGGTGGCCGGGTTGTAGAACGTCGCGGTCCACTGGTTCCCGCCACCCGGCACGAGGGCCGCGAGGTTCGCGTTCAGGCTGTTGCCCAGTTCGGACGCCACGCGCTCGAGCGTCGCGCGGGCCTCGGCGTTGTTGAAGAACCCGAAGGTGTCGTACGAGTAATCGAGCTGGATCAGGACCGCGGGCACCTCGCGGGCCTCGAGCGATTCGAGCCGCAGCGCGGGGCGCTTGGTCGCGGGGCCGGTACGGTTGGGGCGGGGGTTCCGACGAGTCAGCCAGTTCAACATGAGCGCTCCCTAGTGTCGGGCCGCGCCCGCGGTGTGCCCCCGAAGTCCGCGCGGCGGCCCTCGGGCGCGGGCGTGCGGTGCCCGTGCCGGTGAGCGGCGCTCGCGGGGTTGAGAAGGGGGCCGCTCGCGGCGGCGGCGCTAGTGCCCGGCGCGGCCCCGAGTGCGAGTCGGGCGCACGGCGGGCGCGGGTGCCGATGGGACCGGGCGACAGCGGGTCGTGAGGAGCGACCGGCGCGACCGAACTCGGCGGGTGCCTCGCGGCACCGGCCTGCCGGGTGATCGGGGCGGGCCGATCAGGACGCGGCAGGCTCTTCAGACACAAGTCTCTAGGACGACTTTGCCGGGTAGGTCAACTCCATCAATTGCACGGATTGTCAGGATTTTCTGGGTTACGCGCGTGGCATGAATTAGTTCCGCCCACGTGCCCCCCTTTTCAGGTGCGGGCACGGCCGGCGTAAACCGGCACTAACGGGTACACCGGTCGCAACGCCCCAAACGTGCTCGCGCCGGGAGCGAAGATGGGCAGATTGTTCGGGTCGTATCGATAGGGCGAGTTGTGCCGCCGCGCCGCTCTGGTATCGTGAGCGCGGTCCCATTCGAGGTGTGTCGCGCCATGCTCCCGTTGCCCGCGTCCGGTCAGTGCCACTACACGGTGGCGTTCTCGCCCTGCGGGCGGTGGCTCGCGGCCGGCGGCAGCGCGTACGCGCTCGACGTGTGGGACCTGCGCGCGCCGCACGCGCCCCCGCGCCGGTTCCAAGACCAAGCCGGGCCGATCCTGTGTACGGCGTTCGCCCCCACGGGCCGGCTCATCGCCGTCTCGACGCACTGGCTCCAGACGTTCGACCCGGTCGAACCGGCGATGCACACCGCGCGGCGGGTGTTCGACCCGCGCCGGGCCGCCATCGCCCCGGACGGCACCGCGTTCGTGCTCACCGTGCCGACGCTGCTGCGCCACGCCCCGGTCGACATCCACGACGCGCACTTGGAATGGGCCCGCGACGACCGGCCCGGCACGACCACCGACGCGGCGATCACCGCCGACGGGCGCGTGTTCGCGGCGCGCGTCACGGCCGCGGGCGGCGGGCTGATCGAGCAGTTCGCGCGGGCCGGCGGCGCGAGCCTCGACGCGCTGCCGGTGTCGGGCCGCCCGCACCGCGTCGCCTGCACCGCGGACGGCGCGCGCGCCGCCACAATCACCAACGGGAACCTGTGCGTGTGGGACGTGGGGGCGCGCGCCGCCGTCGCCGACCGCGCCGCCCCGGTACACGGGGGCTGGCTCTCGGTCGCCTTCGACCCGCACGGCCGGAAGGTGCTGACCGGGGGCATGGACGGGGGCGTCGCGGTCTGGGACGCGCACAGCGCCGCGCCACCACTGGCCGCGTTTCAGTGGGGCGTCGGCCCGGTGTACGCGGTCGCCTTCGACGCCGACGGCCTGCGCGCGGCCGCGGCCGGTCATACCGGAGCAATCGTTTGGGACGTTGACGAGTGACCCGGATTCCCTCGTTGGGCGTGGCGCGCCGCCGCGCCGCGGGCTACTCTTCCCGCTGGGGGAGAACCGGAATGCGGGTGCTGAAGACGCCGCCGGCGCGGATCATCGACGTGGCCTTCAGCCCGGACTGCCGGGCCGTGGCCGCGGCGGTCGAGGCCACGTTCCTGCTGCTGTGGAACTTGGACTCGCCCACCATCGCCCCGGTGCGGCTCGACGCCGCCGGCGCGTACCGCCCCGGCGGGCTCCGGTTCTCCGCGGACGGCCGGCAACTCCTGTGGCACAACACCGACGGCCCGCGCGCCTACGACCGCGACACGCGCGCCAACACGAGCGAGCCGCCCCCGCAGGGGCGAACGGCCGCGTGGTGGGACCGTAGCGACGACGGCACGCGCGGCGTCTCCGCGCACGGCATGCCCGACTACCACCTCGCCGGCTGGCTCCTGAAGGGCGACGAGTGGGTGCGCCAGTGGGCGCTGTCGACGCGCGACCTCTCCGCCGACGGGTACGCCCTCGAACCGTCCGGCGCGCGGTTCGCGATGCTCACGCGCCCGACCACCGAGCCGCGCTGGTGGGAGCGCCCGATGCGGTTGGAGGTGCGCGACGCGGCCACCGCGGACGTACTCAGTACCGGCGCGTACCCGTACAGCTACGCGGCCCGGCTCCGGTTCCACCCGGCCGGCAAGCAGGTCGCCGGCATCAACGCCATGACGCTGCTGGCGTGGGACCTGCCCGCCGGGGGCGAGCCGCGCGTGGTCCACAGCGACAACCGCAAGCACCTCACCGCGCTGGCCTACGACCCGACCGGCGCGCGCCTGTTCGTGACCAGCAACGACGAGACCGTTCACGTCTTCGACCCGCACACGCTCGCGCGCGTGAACCGCTACGAGTGGCAACTCGACAAGCTGAGCACGGTGACGGTGTCGCCGGACGGCACCCTCGCCGCCGCCGGCTCCGCGACCGGCGACGTCGTGGTGTGGGACTTGGATTGAGGCGCGGACGCGACGCGCGCGGAGACGGGGGGCTAGCGCCGGCCCGGTTCGAGGCCGAAGACGTTGCGTAGGCCGAGGTACAGCAGCATGCTCATCGACCGCACCGCCTCTTTGCGGTTCACCTTGCTCGACCCGGCGCGGCGGTTCTCGAACAGGATCGGGAACTCGCCCAACTTCGCCCCCGCCTTGTGGCACCGGAACAGCACTTCCTGTTGGAACGAGTACCCGCGCGAGCGCACCCGCCCGAGGTTCGCCTCGCGCAGCAGGCCGACGCGGTAACAGCGGAACGCGCCGCTGGCGTCCTTCACCGGCATGCGCAGCAGGAACCGCACCATCATGTTCACGGTCTGGCTGATGACGCGGCGCGGGAGCGGCCAGTTCTCGGTACCGCCGCCGCGGACGTACCGCGAGCCGATCATCACGTCGTACGTGCTCATCCCCGCGAGGATGCCGGGCAGGTACCGCGGCGGGTGGCTGAAGTCCGCGTCCATGTTCAGCAGGTAGTCGTAGTTCTGGGCCATCGCGAACTTCATCGCCGCGAGCGTGGCCGTGCCGAGGCCGAGTTTGCCGGGGCGCGCCAGCAGGTGGACGCGCGGGTCCTTCTCCGCGAGGTCGGCGACGATGCGCCCGGTGCCGTCCGGCGAGTTGTCGTCGATCACCAGAACGTCGGCGTGCGGCACGACCTTCTGAATGTCGGCGATAAGGGCGGCGATGTTGCCGGCCTCGTTGTAGGTGGCGAGGGAGACGAGCAGCCGCGGTTCGCCGGCGCGCGGGGCCGGCGCGGGCGCGGGTTCGTCGGCGGCCGGCGCGGGTTCGGGGGAAGTGCTCACGAGCGGCTCAAGTGTGGCGTGCGGCACGGCGGCACCGGGTAGTTTCAAGTTCCGAGTTTCATGTTCCCAGTTCAATCGGAACGGCCAACGGATTCACGGCGTGGGTCGGTCGGCCGGCGATTCAGAGGCGGTCACGTTCTGAACTTGGAACGTGAAACTCGGAACTTGGAACTCCGCCTCTGGTAGAGTGCCGGCCGGGTACGCTATTTTCTAGGATAGCGATCCCGACCCGGCCGGTTTTATGCCCGCCCGCGCCGGGATTTCGCCCGCCCGCGCGCGGCAGAACCGAACCCGGATCGAACGAGGGCCTCGCCAATGCCGATCACCATCGACCTGCCGTGCCCCAACTGCGAGCGCGTCCTCAAGGTGCCCGAAACCGTCTTCGGCAAGAAGATCAAGTGCAAGCACTGCGGCGAGCCGTTCGAGGTCGAACAGATCGATCTCGACGACGACGAACCGAAGGCCAAGAAGAAGAAGCCCGCGGCCGACAAGCCCGTTCCCAAGCCGTCCAAGCCCGGCGGCACGACCGTGGCGACCAAGAAGGAGGAGCCGAAGAAGGAGGAGCCGAAGAAGGAGGAGCCGAAGCCGGCACCGGCCCCCTACAAGTTCCAAGACGACGACGACGATGACTCCGCGAAGCCGAGCCCGCTGGGCGTGGTGTACGAGGGGGAAGAGATCCCGCGGTGCCCGCACTGCGCGAAGGAACTGGACCCGCCGGACGCGGTCGTGTGCATCCACTGCGGGTTCAACAACGTGACCCGGACGAAGGCCGAATCCAAGCAGGTGTGGGAGCCGGACACGAACGACTGGATCAACCACCTCGGCCCCGGCATCGCCGCCGCGGTCGCCGCGATCCTGCTGATCGTGTTGAACATCGTCTGCCTCGTGAGCATGCGCGACTGGCTCACCGACACGTTCCTTCAGAAGGAGGAGAAGGACGCGCAGGGCGAGATCGCGTTCTACGTGAAGCCGGGCGCGTTCATCACGTTCATCCTCGCGGCCACGATCATCCCGATCATCAAGTTCACCCGCTTCGCCATCAAGCGCCTCGCCATCGACAACCGGCCGACCGAGAAGGTGAAGACCACGTAGGCGTGTGGCACTGGCGAGCGGCGCGGAGTAAGCCCGCCGGTAGCTGTCCCACAAGATGCGCTTTGCGGTGATGAATTGTGTAGCTACCGGCGGGCTTACGCCGCGCCGCTCGCCAAGATTACTCACCCCCCAACGGTGAACCGATGCTCGCCCAGCTCCGCACCTTCGCGCTGCTCGGCATCGACGCGGTGCCGGTCGAGGTGGAGGTCGATACGTCGCCGGCGCAGCAGCCGAAGACCACCATCGTCGGGCTGCCGGAAGCGGCGGTGCGCGAGAGCGTCCACCGCATCGAGCGCGCGCTCGTCAACCTCGGCTACCGGCTCCCGTTCGGCCGCACGGTCATCAACCTCGCGCCCGCCGACCTGCGCAAGGACGCGGGCGCGTTCGACCTGCCCATCGCGCTCGGCATCATCGCCTCAATGGGCCAGATCGTCGCCGACGACCTCGCCAGCTTCGCGCTCGTGGGCGAGCTGGCGCTCGACGGCACCGTGCGCCCCGTCGTGGGCGCGCTCTCGATGGCGATGGAGGCCCGCACGCGCGGCATCAAGAAGCTCATCGTGCCGCTGGCGAACGCCCGCGAAGCGGCCGTCGTGCGCGAGATCGAGGTGTACGGCGTCGGGTCGCTGGTGGAGGCGGTCGGCATCGTGACCGGGCACGAACCCATCGACCCGACCGCGCCCGCAGTGGAGGAAGTGGAAGGGAAGCTGAACAGGTACGCCATCGACTTCGCGGACGTGAAGGGGCAGGAGTTCGCGAAGCGCGCGCTCGTGGTCGCCGCGGCCGGCGCGCACAACGTCATCATGCTCGGCAGCCCCGGCAGCGGGAAGACGATGCTGGCGCGGCGGTTGCCGACGATCCTGCCGCCGCTGACGCCGGACGAGAGCCTCGAAACGACGCGCATCTACTCCGCGGTGGGCAAGCTCGCGCCGGGCGAATCGCTGCTCTGCACGCGCCCGTTCCGCAGCCCCCACCATTCCATCAGCGGGGCGGGCATGGTGGGCGGCGGGAGCGTGCCGCAACCGGGCGAAATCTCCCTCGCCCACCACGGCGTTTTGTTCCTCGACGAGCTACCGGAGTTCAACCGCAACAGCCTCGAAGCGCTGCGCCAGCCTTTGGAGGAAGGAAAGGTGTCGATCAGTCGCGCGGCGCACAGCACGACGTTCCCGGCGGACTTCGTGCTGTGCGCCGCGATGAACCCGTGCCCGTGCGGGTTCATGGGCGACCCGAAGCGGGCGTGCAAGTGCGCGCCCATCGCGGTGGAAAAGTACATGGGCCGCATCAGCGGGCCGCTGCTCGACCGCATCGACCTGCACATCGAGGTTCCGCCGGTCCCGTTCGACGACCTCTCCAAACCGGGCGACGGCACGGGCAGCGCCGCGATGCGCGAGCAGGTCTTCGCCGCGCGCGCGATTCAGGCGAAACGCTTCGGCGACAGAGCCGGCGGCTTGAACGGCCGCATGACCTCGAAGCAGATCCGCGAGCACTGCGTGCTGGACGCCGACGGCCACGCGGTGCTGAAAGAAGCAATGGAATCGCTGGGCCTCTCGGCGCGCGCCCACGACCGCATCCTGCGAGTCTCGCGCACCATCGCCGACCTCGCCGCGAGCGACAACATCACGCAAGACCACGTCGCCGAAGCCATCGGGTTTAGGGCGCTCGACCGCAAGCTGTGGGAGACGTGATATGACGGAGGAAGAGTGGCTGAGGTGCGACAACACGCACAAGATGACAAAGTTTCTGCCGCAACCGTTGTCGCGGCGGAAGTGCTTGCTCGTAGCGTGTAGCTACGTCCGCAGAATCGCACCTCATATTCCGCGCCGCGAAGTGGTTGATTACATGCTTCGCTGTGAGGCGAACGCGGACCACGAGCATGTGCCGATCATTACCTACCATGAGTACAATGAACAATCAGACGCGGTCGAGGGTGTCTACGCGATCAACTCGGTTCCGTACGGAATCTGCAAACTGAGTTATTGGTTGCTCCACACGGCTGGTAGCGAGCGCCCGTACTTCGGTCACGCCGGAACGAGTGATCTGCGCGCTGAAACTACCAACACTTGCGGGTGGAGGTTAACGGGCGTGTAGTGTGTGAAGCACGGCTGGGCCTAAACTATCGGTCTCTTACCTCCAACGGTTCGGGACCACAGCCGTGCCCCACACG
>VGZJ01000267.1 GCA_016872595.1 Planctomycetota bacterium | reverse complement strand
GCTCCGTCCGGAGGTGAATTATGAAGCGTTCACGTTCCAGACGGAGTGAGGGGCAGAGCGTTTGCGAAAAACTGTGTCACGTGCGGCGGGCGCGGCCGACGAGCCACATGCCGCCGAGCATCAGCGCGAGGGCCGCGCCCGCGCCGGCGATCCAGTAGTTCCGCGGCGCGGCGACCGGTTCCTCGGTCCCGTCCTCGCCGTCCGGCGCGCCGGACTTGGGCTTCCGCTCCTCGTAGCCCTCGCCCTCGGTCTTGGTCTTGATGCCCTTCGCGTCCACGCCGGTCACGGTCACGGTCCACTTCACGGTGTCGCCCTTGATCGCGTCGGACACGGTCGCGGTGCCGGTGAAGTACGTGCGGGCCACGTCCTTCACCTTCTTGGCCTTGAGCGCGTCGAACAGTTCCTTATCGCCCTTGAACTCGTCGGCCGCGGCCTTCGGGATCGCCAGCAGCGCCACCGACGTGCGCCGGGCCGACGCGGTCGGGGTGACGGGCTTGTCGGCGGTCAGTTCGAGCCTCTTGTACGTCGGCGGCTGCGCGCCGGGCAGGAACACCGTGACCTCTTCGACGAACACGAACCCGGTCACGTCCTTGGCGACGAGCACTTGGTTCGTGACGCTGATGTACTTCTTGCCCTTCGGCGGGGGCGGCGGCGGCACGTCCGCGAGAGCGACGGGCGCGACGAGCGCCGCGACAACGGCTGCGGCCAGAAACCGGTTCATGGGGTTCTCCTGTCGGATGGGTTGTGTGTGTGAAGCTCAAGATACCAGACGAGACCGCCGCGCTAACGGATTCATCCCTTACGGCTGCGCAGAATGAGCCACACGCCGCCGAGAAGCAGCCCCAGCGTCGCGGCTCCACCGGCCACGACCCACTTCCACGGGAACGACGGTTCCGCCGGCCCCGGCCCGAGGGCCGGGTCGCCCTCGCGCGGCCGCGCGGCCGGCGAAGCGTCGTCGGGGTTCACGAACGCGACGCCCGAAGGCGTCCGCACGACGCGGACCTTCTCCGTGATCGCGGTGCGAGCGTCGGAGACAGCAAGCTCCTCGCTGCCGCCGAACCGGACCGACACCGCGCTGGGCACCTTCCCTTCGGTGACCGCGCGCGCCAGCGCGAACCACGATTCGTCCGAGGTGGAAATGGTCGCGTGCTTCCGCGGGTTCTGCTTCGCGTACTGTTCGGCGTCCTGCTTCCAGCCGGGCACGCGCTCGGCCTCGGCGCGCGGGACGGCGTAGAGCCGGCCGCCGCTGCGCCGGTCGCCGCTCCATTTGATCGTGGTGCCGGGGACGAAGAAGTGGAGCGTGACGCCGCGCGACGAGCCGCCGTGCGGCGGCGGGCCGGGCGTGGACGAGAACGAGGTCGCGAAGAAGGCGAAGTCGGGAAAATCGTCGGCCACTTCGACGGTCGTCGTGACCGGCACGACCTTCTTGCCCGGCGGCGGCCCGACATCGGCGCGCGCGAGCGACACCAGGCAACACGCGAGCAGGACGACGGAGTGCTTCATGGTGTCACCTGTCGATCTCCCCCATGACCACGTCGATGCTGCCGACGATGGCGGGCACGTCGGCGATCAGGCAGCCCTTGCACAGCTCGTTCGTCACGCTCAGGTTCGCGAAGCAACTGGAGCGCGCGCGGACGCGCAGCGGCACGTTCTCCTTCGCCGGCCGGCCGACCACGTGGAACCCCATCTGCCCGCGCGGGCACTCCGTTTCGACGTAGCACTCGCCCGGCGAAAGCGTGCGCGGCGGCTCGACGCGGTGCGCGTACTTGGTTTTCAGTAGCTCGGCTTGCTTGGCCGCCGCCGGCCCCTTCGGGTCGCGGCTCACTTCTGGGTCAAGCTCCGCTTTCACCTTCTCCCATTCCGCTTGAAGCGCGTCGTACTTGTCGAGCGCCTGCTCCACGATCTTGACCGCCTCGACCACTTCGAGCATGCGCACGTAGAAGCGGTGCCAGCAGTCGCCGATGACCGCGCCCGGCGGGGCGCGGTCGTAGGGCGGCAGCGGCACGGCGAACGTGTACTGCTCGTACCCGCTGTACGGCTCGGTCTTGCGCAGGTCCCAGTCCGGATCGCCCGTCGTGCGGTCGAGCGACCCGCGGAGCATCGGCCCGGTGCAGCCGTAGTCGAGCGCCATCTCCTTCGACAGCACGCCGATGCCGGCCGTGCGCTTCACGAAGATGTGGTTGTCCGTCAGCATCGCGTGGTACTCGGGGATGCGCGGCTTGAAGTACTCGAGGAACTTGCGCACGCGCTTGGTGAACCCCGCGGGCAGGTCGTCGTGCGCGCCGCCGATGGTCAGGTAGCTGTACGTGAGGCGCGCCCCGCACACGTCTTCGAACAGGTCGAGAATGTGCTCGCGCTCGCGGAAGGCGTAGAGGAACGGCGAGAACGTGCCGAGGTCGAGGCCGTACGCGCCCATGCCGACGAGGTGCGAGGCGATCCGGTTCAGCTCCGAAATCAGCACGCGAATGACCTGCGCCTTTTCGGGCACCTTGAGGCCGCACAGCTTCTCGACGGCGAGCGAGAAGCCGAGGTTCATGTTCATCCCGGCGAGGTAGTCCATCCGGTCCGTGTAGGGGATGAACTGAATGGGCGTGACGTTCTCGCCGATCTTCTCGGCGCAGCGGTGCAGGTAGCCCAAGTGCGGCTGCACGTCGGAGATGATCTCGCCGTCGGTGCGCAGCACGAGGCGCAGCACGCCGTGCGTGCTGGGGTGCTGCGGCCCCATGTTGACGAGCATCTCGTCGGTGCGGACGTCGAACTCGATGACGGTGGGGTCTTCGGGTGGCATGGGGCGGCTCGGCGCGGGGAGGGGTCGCGGGCGCTACTTCTTGGTTTTCACGGTCAGCTTCTGGTCCACGAAGATCATGTTCGCGTGGGTCATGCCGCGGAGCTCGTAGCCCCGCGCGGTCAGGAACTGGGGCGTCTCGGTGTTGTGCGCGAGCGTCGCGAAGATGACCGTTTCGACGCAGATGAACTTGGGCCGGAACCGCGCGAAGTCGAGCGTCTTGAGGACCGCGAGGTCCAGCCCCTCGATGTCGATGGAGATGAAGTCCGGGGCCGCGCCGCCGAAGTGCTCCGCGATCACCTTGTTGATGTTCAGCAGCGGCATTTTCACCACGCGCTTCAGCCGCAGGTCGGTGGTGCGCTCCATCATCTCCACTTGGGCCTTGTCGAACGTGTTCACGCCGTTGGCCGACATGATGTAGTAGTCGGCCTCCGGGGTCTCGTCGGTGCCGATGCCGGCGACGAGGAGCGTGTCGCCGGGGCGGTGCTTGCGGATCTTGTCGCTCAGGTCCACGTTCGGCTCGACCAGCACGCCGCGCCCGCGCCCGGGGCCGGAGAACAGGTAGGTGTTGCTGCCGCGGATCGGCTCGTGCGCGCCGATGTCGAGGTAGCTCGGGTTCGCGACGCCGAAGTACGGGAGCAGGCCGGCCAGAACGAGGTCCTCGCCGAACTGGGCGTAGGAGGTCACGGCCGCGGCCCGGCGCTCGGTCTCGACCTCGTCGGGCGCGTCGGGCGCGGCGCGCGGGCGGGCCGCGTACCCCGCCGCGCCGCCCGCCGCGCCGCCGGCCGCCAGCCCCGCCAGCCCGCCCAGCAGGACCGCGCGCCGACCGGGGCGCGCGGCGGGCACCGAAGAGGGGGCGGGCGCGGTGGTTTCGGTCATGTCGGGGGTCACGGGTTTTGGGTTCCAGTTCGGGCCGGGTTCATTGTAGAAGCTGGCGCGCCGGTTCCGGTATGCTGAGGCCCCCGAACCCACAGGCTCACCCATGACCGCGCTCACCTTCGTTCTGCTGCTCGCGCCGCCCGTCGAGGTCGCGCCGCCGCCGCGCCCGGTCGATCCGTTCGCGCGGTGGCACAAGGACATCGCCGCCATCGAGAAGCGGCTGACCGCGAACCCGCCGAAGCCGGGCGCGGTGTTCTTCGTCGGCTCGTCCAGCATCGTCGGCTGGAATGTGGCGAAGTCGTTCCCCGGCGCGGGGCACGTGAACGTCGGGTTCGGCGGCTCGGTGATTCCCGACAGCACGCACTTTGCGCCGCGCATCCTCGCCCCGCACAAGCCGGGAACCGTCGTCTTCTACGCCGGCGACAACGACATCGGCCGCGGCACCAAGCCGGAGAAGGTGGCCGACGACTTCAAGGCGTTCGTGACCGCGGCGCGCGCCGGCAACCCGAACTGCCGCGTCCTCTTTGTCGCCATCAAGCCGAGCCTCGCGCGGTGGAAGCTGTTCGAGGCGCAGAAGAAGGCCAACGCGCTCGTGCGCGCGTACTGCGAGAGCGAAAAGGGCTTGGTGTTCGTGGACGTGGTGCCGCTGATGCTCGGTTCCGACGGCAAGCCCACCCCGGAACTGTTCCAGAAGGACGGCCTACACATGACCGCGAAGGGCTACGAACTGTGGACCGAGGTGGTCGAGAAGGCGCTGAAGTAAGCCGCTCGCGGCTTCGCACGCGCTACCGGCAGCGGATGCCGTGGTACTCCAGTGGGAACTCGTAGTCCTTGCGGAGCGGGTGGCCGGTCCAGTCGTCGTTGAGCAGGATGCGAACGAGGTTCGGGTGGCCGGTGAAGAACACGCCCACGAGGTCGTAGGCCTCGCGCTCGTGCCAGTCCGCGGTCTTCCAAACGGCGCTCACGCTCGGCACTTCGGGCAGCGCGCCCACCACACCATCTTTCCATCGGGGAAGAACCACCTTCACCGTGAACCGCGCGCCGGGGCGCGCGAAGCTCGACAGGTGGTACAGCACTTCGAGGTGCGGCTCGAACCCGGCTTTGGGGGCCTTCTTCGCGTCCGGTTCGAGGTAGTCGATGCCGGTGATGTCGTTCAACAGCGCGAACTTCAGGCGCGCGTCGTCGCGCAGGAACGTACACACCTCGACCAGCTTCGCCGGTTCGACCGTCACGAACGGGTCGAGCGCGTCGGCCTTCGCGCCGGCGATGGCGGAACCGAACTGCGATTGCAACAGGGCGATGGTGTCGGCGGCGGTCATGTGGGGACTCCGAGCGGTGCCGGTATCGTATCGCGACACGGCGCACGAGTCAGCCCTTCGCCGCGCGCGGCATCGGGGCGCTGGTCGGGTACTTCGCCCGCAGGTCGCGGTACTTCTTCACTTCGTCCGGCTTGTTCGTCGCCGTGTAGAGTTCGATCAGCCGGTCGAGGGCCTCGGGAATACGGGTGCTGCCTTGCGGCATCGACTTCTCGCGGGCCTTCAGCCCCTCGTAGCCTTTGACCAGCAGCGGTTCGGCGTCGGCGTATTTTTTCTGACCCAAGAGCGCCGCACCAAGCATCGACTGCGAGTTGAAGGTGTTCCACGCCTCGGGCTGCGACTTCCCGCGAATGGCCCAGCACTCGCGCAGGAGCGGCTCGGCTTCGGCGTGGCGCTCGATCCGCATCAGAACCGAGCCGTAAAACGCCAGTTGCCCGGCTAGGGGCGGGCCGCCGTTGGGCAGCTCTTGGCGGGCCTCGGCGAGCAACTCGCCGATGAGCTTCGCGGCCTCGGCCGGTTTATTGGTCTTGGCGTAGGCGTCGACCAACGACGAGCCGACCCAGCGGAGAGTCACCTGCTTCTGCGACGTCCGGTACGCTTCCTCCAGCAGCGGAACGGCCGCCCCCGCGCGCCCGGCTTCCAGATAGTTCACCCCGAGGTTGGCAACCGCGGTCTGCGTTTCGGGGTGCGCGCGACCGTGCTTCTTCTCCAACAGCGGGAGCAGTTCCTCGAACCGCGGAACCGATTGGTCGAGCCGCCGGAGCGACCACAGACACGCCGCCACGCCGCTCATGCTGCTGAGGGTGTCGGGGTGGTCGAGGCCCAACTTGGCCTTGCGCAGGCGCAGCGCTTCCTCGAACAGCGGCAGGGCTAGGTCGAGTTTCCCGGCGTCCCGGTAGGTGATCGCCAAGCCCGCCATGCTGTTGACGGTTTCGGGGTGGTCTTGGCCCAAGGTGGCCTTGCACAGCCGGTGCGCCTCCACGTTGAGGGGCAACGCGAGATCGAGCTTCTTGGCGTGCCGATACGTCGTCGCCAAGTTGCCCATGCCTTTGAGGGTTTCGGGATGGTCGAGACCCTGCGTGGCCTTGCGCAGCCGAAGCGTCTCCTCGAACAGTGGCAGGGCCAGATCGAGCTTCCCGGCCTTCCGATAGCCCCCCGCGAGGTTGCTCATGCTGGTGATCGTATCGGGGTGGTCGGGGCCGAGTTTGGCCTTGGTCAGCCGGAACGTCTCCTCGTAGAGGGGCAACGCCAGATCGAGCTTCCCGGCATCTTCCAAACACGTCGCCACGTTGTTCATGTTGGTGAGCGTGTCGGGGTGGTCGCGGCCGAATTTGGCCTCGAAGGTGTCGCGGGCTTTCTGGAACAGGAGGCCCGCCTGATCCGAGTCGCCCAGACCGACGAGGGAGATCCCCAAGTTGTTCTGCATGCGGGCCACCACCAGCGGATCGCCGACCGCCGCGCCGTCCAGCTCTTTCGCGGCTTTCGTCAGGTTCTCCTTCAACACTTGCAACAGCTCGCCGACGTTCGCGTAGTTCCGGTTCGGGTCCAGCCCGGCGAACACCATCGTCAGGATCTCGTTCCCTTTGGTGGCGAACGCCAAGTTCGTCTCGGCCTCTTTCCGCTTCACCTCTTCCGCGACCTTTGCCAGCCGCTCCCGGTTCGCCGCGTCCACGGCCTTCGCCCGCGCGTCGTTCGCCTCCTTCTCGTTCGCCTCGGCCAGTTGTCGTTGGGCGGCCTCGTCCGCCCGCGCCCGCTCGGCCCGGACCGCCTGCCAACTCGTCCCAACGATCCCGGCCAACAGCGCGAGGAGCACCAAACTCGCGGCCACGACCTGCCCGCGGTTCCGCCGGACGAACTTCCGCAGCCTGTACCCGGCGCTCGGCGGGTGCGCGAGAACCGCTTCGCCGCTCAGGTAGCGCAGGACGTCGGCCGCGAACCCGTTGGCCGTCTCGTACCGCCGCGTCCGGTCCTTCTCCAGCGCCTTCATCACGATCCAGTCCAGTTCGTTCCGCAGCAGCCCGGTCAGCTTCTTCGGCTCGGTGCCGCGGTTGGCGCTGAGTGACGGCAGGGCGTCGGCCGTGCTCAGCTTGGTGCTCGGGCGCGGCGGCTCCTCTTCGCGGACGATGCGCAGGATCTCCATCAGCCCCTTCTGCTCCAGTTCCTTCTTGGAGAACGGCGGGCTGCCTGTCAGCAGTTCGTACAGCAGCACACCCAGCGCGTACACGTCCGAGCGCGTGTCGATGTCGAGGTTGTTGAACGTGGCCTGTTCGGGACTCATGTACTGCGGGGTGCCGACGACGCCTCCGAACCCGGTGTCGATGGTGCGTTCCGTGAGCGCGCCGCCGGTGGCCTTCGCCACGCCAAAGTCGATCACCTTCACCACCGGCCGGTCGTCGTACAGGGCGACGAGCACGTTACTCGGCTTGATGTCGCGGTGGATGATGCCCTTCTGGTGCGCGTGCTGGATCGCGTGACACGCCTGCACGAACAGTTCCAGCCGCGCTTTTGGCGTGAGCTTGTGGTGGTCGCAGTACTCGGTGATGGGGACGCCCTTGACCAGTTCCATGACGAAGAACGGGCGGGCGTCGTGCAGCCCGCCGTCCAGCACCTTGGCGATGTTCGGGTGGTCCATCACGGCCAGCGCCTGCCGCTCCGCCTCGAACCGGGCCAGCACCTGCTTCGAGTCCATGCCGGCCTTGATGAGCTTCACCGCGACGAACCGCTTGACCGGCTCGGTCTGCTTGGCGCGCCAGACCGTGCCCATACCCCCTTCGCCGATGGGTTCGACCAGCGCGTACTTTCCGCCGATGACCGCGTCGGCGCGCTCGTCGCGGCCGGGGTAGTCGGCGGTCGGCTCGGGGGCATCCGGCCCGAACGTCGCGGTGCCGGCGTCCGGCGCGAAACTGGCCGTGGCCGGCGGCGCGTCCAGTTCGTCGTGGGCCGCGAGCAGGCGCTCGACGCGGGCGCGCAGGTCTGCGTCGTCCCCGCATTCGGCGGCGAGGAACGCGGCGCGCTTCGTCAGCGGAAGTGCCAGAGCGCCGTTGAAGATCGTTTCGACGTGGTTCGGATCGGCGGGCATGGCGAACCCTCTGGGGGAGCGTGCGGTTATCCCCGAAAGCGCCGTCGGCGCGCGCCGCGCCTCACGGAATCTGGGAAAATGTCATTCGCCCGAAGAAAGGCGGTCGTGGAGCCACGCGCGGGCGTAGGCCCAGTGCCGGTCGGCGGTGGCGCGCGCGACGCCGAGCGCGGCCGCGGCGTCTTCGACCGACAAGCCGCCGAAGAACCGCAGCTTCACCAGTTCCGCCTTGGCCGGGTCTTCGGTCGCGAGCGCGTCGAGCGCGTCGGTCAGGTCGAGTAGGTCGTCGGGCGGTAGCTCGTGAACGGCGATCTCGTGACGCAGGTCGAGGCGAGTGCGGCCCCCGCCTCGCTTCGCGCGGCCCTTCGCTCGCGCGCGGTCGATCAGGATGTGCCGGATGACTTCGGCCGCGGTCGCGACGAGGTGGGTGCGATCGGCAAAGTCGCCCGCGCCGACCAGACGCAGGTAGGCCTCGTGAACGAGGGCCGTCGCGCTGAGGGTCTGGCCGGGGGCTTCCGCCGCGAGCCGGGCCGCGGCGACCCGCCGCAGCTCGGCGTACACCTCCTCGAATGCGGGCGCAGGGGCCATGGCTTCACCCGGTCACGCGGCCGGCGGGGTTTCGCTCGCGCGGACCCAGTCGTGGAACGGCACCGCGGCACCTCTGTGCGTATCGTACAGGCTCCGGCGGGCGTGTAGAATAGCCGGCGAAGGAGTACCGCCATGCCGCTGCGCGACCACTTCCGCTCCCCGGTCAACGACCGCCACTCGTGGGACGAGCTCCACGGCATGTGGCCCGCCGAGATCGTTCAACTGGGTAACACCAGTTGCCGCAGGAAGTTGGCCAGGTTGTACGCCAGGGCGAACAACTGTAACCGGGCCGCGTTGTTCCGGAACCGCCGGCACGACAAC
>VGZJ01000266.1 GCA_016872595.1 Planctomycetota bacterium | reverse complement strand
GAACATGCGGAACAACAACGGCTTCCGACGCAATTTCTCGTAATTCGTCATAACCCTATGAATAGGCCATCGATCGCTATTGCGCAACGAGTCTAATATCTGCTGGTTCTGTCCGGGCTGGCCACGGTAGGCCGATGCGGTCGTTGTGTTCGGGTCGAGTACGATCACCACCGATACGCCGATGCCGAGGTATTCGCCGACTTTGGTGAACACCTCGGACCATGTGTTGGTCGGCGAGACGACCTCGACACAGAGGTCGGGCGGGGCGGTAATCATGCCTTCACGGGGCACGCCAACGGGCGCTTTCACCTTGCTCCAATAAACGACATTCGCCCCGTGGACTTGCAAAGGGTCGGCACGAATCAGAACGAACGTGTCGTTGGTGCATACCACACCGAGAGCGTTGCTCGTGATGTGCCCACCGAGGTACAGCGCGGCTTTGAAGCAGACTTGCCCGTGGAGCGGCTGCGGCGTCGGAATCTCCTTCACGACACCGTCGAGCACCTCGACGTACGCGCCGGCGTAGCGGCGCAGGAACCCGTCGAGCGTAAGGGCGGGTACATGGGGCGGCCCCACGGGCGCGGGCGGCGTGGCAATCGTCGTGCTCATCGCGTCCTCCAGTCGCGCTTAGTGTATCACACCTCGAAACTTCATCGCCACGTCGCTTACGCGCCCCGTGAAAGGTCCGCGGCGCGCCGTAGCTATATGCGGTACGTCATCTCTTCCGAGGAGGTCCCCATGCCGTTCCAACCGGACGCCGTTCTCGCGCAGCTCAAGTGGCGCTACGCCACTAAGAAGTTCGATTCCACGAAGAAGATCGACCCGGCGCTGTGGGCGCAGGTCGAGCAGGGCGCGATCCTGTCGCCGTCGTCGTACGGCATCCAGCCGTGGAAGTTCGTCGTCGTCACCGACCCCGACGTGCGGAAGAAGCTGCACCCGGTGTCGTACAACCAGCCGCAGATTCTGGACGCCTCGCACCTCGTGGTGTTCGCGGCCATGAACCCGCCCACGCACGCGCACATCGAGGCGTACGTGGCGCGCACGGCCGAAGTGCGCGGCGCGACCGTCGAATCGCTCGACGGGTTCAAGCAGATGATGCTCGGCTCGGTCGGGAAGCTGGACGCGGAGAAAGCTTACCGCTGGGCCACGAAGCAGACCTACATCGCGCTGGGCACCTTCCTCGCGACCGCGGCGATGGTGGGCGTGGACGCCTGCCCGATGGAGGGCTTCCAGAACGACAAGTACGACGAGATTCTCGGCCTGAAGGAGAAGGGGCTAGCGGCGGTGGTGCTCGCGACGGCGGGCTACCGCGCGGCCGACGACAAGTACGCGAGCGCGACGAAGGTCCGCTTCGACGCCAAAGACGTGGTCATCCGCGTATGACATCGCGTCCCCTCCGGGGCCGCCGCTAAACTCTGTCGTCGCCCGTTCCACGTTGGCTCGGAACCACACACATGACGAAGTGCGCGCTTGCTGTTTCACTCGCACTCACAACGGCGCTGGCCGCGGGCGACTGGTCGCAGTTCCGCGGGTCGGCGGGCGGCGGGGTGGCCGACGACCAGAAGCCGCCCACCAAGTTCGGCCCGAAAGACAACCTCGCGTGGAAGGTGCCGGTGCCGCCGGGCGCGTCGTCGCCCATCGTCGTCGGCGACCTCATCATCCTGACGGCGCTCGACGACGGTAAGCTGTTCACCATCGCCTACGCCCGCGCCGACGGCAAAGAACTGTGGCGCGCCGACGCAAAGGCCGCGAAGCTCGAACCGTTCCACCCCACCGAGGGCAGCCCGGCCGCGTCCACGCCCGCCAGCGACGGGAAGACCGTCGTGTCCTACTTCGGCTCGTGCGGCCTCATCGCCTACGACCTCAAGGGGAAGGAACTGTGGCGGTTCGAACTGCCCGTCGCCGTGACCAACAACGAGTTCGGCACCGGCACTTCGCCGATCCTCGCCGACGGCCTCGTGCTGCTCGCGCGCGACCTGTCGAAGGACTCTGCGGTGTACGCGATCGATCTCGCGACGGGTTCGCAGAAGTGGAAGGCCAAGCGCCCGAAGGCGCGCACCGCCTACGGCACGCCCGTCGTGCGCGAATCGAACGGTAAGAAGGAACTCGTGGTCGGCGGCAACACCAACCTCACCAGCTACGACCTCAAGACCGGGGCGCGGTTGTGGGTGGTGGACCGCGTGTCGGCGGTCGCGTGCAACACCCCGGTCATGTACGGCGATACGCTCGTGTACGCCGCGTGGGGGCCGGGCGGCAGCGACTTCAAGATGCCGACCTTCGACGAGATGCTGAAGGCCGCGGGCGACGAGAAGGTCGGGCACATCACGAAGGAGGGCGCGAAGAAGACCCCGTTCGCCAACTTCTTCGACAACAACGACCCGAACAAGGACGGCAAGATCACCCGCGAGGAGTGGGACACCAACATGAAGGCACTGAGCGGGGGCGAGAACCGCGCCGTCGCACTGAAGCCGAACACGAAGGGCGAGGTCGCGTGGGCGTACACCAAGAACCTGCCCTACGTCCCCAGCCCCATCGCGTACCGCGACAAGCTGTACCTGCTGAAGGACGGCCCGCTGATGACGTGCCTGGACGCCAAGACCGGGAAGCCGGTGTACGAGGCCGAGCGGGTGAAGGCCGGCGCGCGGTACTACGCCTCGCCGGTCGCGGCCAACGGGCACATCTACATCGCGGCCCTCGACGGCACGGTCGCGGTGGTGGTCGCGGGCGACGACGAGCCGACCGTGGTACATTCGGTGAAACTGGCCGAGGGCGTGCGCGCGACCCCGGCCATCGCCCACAACACGCTCTACATACGCAGCGACAAGTTCCTCTACGCCTTCACCGGGAAGAAGTAGAAGGCAGAAGAGTTTCGACAGGATCACAGGATGAGACAGGATGGATGAAGGCGCAGCCCTCTTGATCGTGTTTCATCCTGTGATCCTGTCGAACCTCTTCTCTCTGCTATTGCCACAACCCCGCTAACGTCTCTGAGCGCGCGCGCGGGGCGGTTCACAGCCGGCCGCGCGGCGCGCGAATCTTCGTCGGCGGACACTTTTCCGCGCCCCGTGCGGCGTAAGAATAGTCGCACCCGTCTCCCGTGCGCCCCGTTCGCGCGCCGCCCCTCGCCCCGAACTCGCTCCCCCCTTCAGCGTGGCCGGCTGTTTCCGGCCATCGTGTCTCATTTCCGCGGTCCGGCGCGCGGCCTCGTGCCCGCGCCCGCCGCCGTGCGCGCTCGCGCAAGGAGTTCTCGCATGTCCGCTCGCAAGTCCGGTCGGTTCGCCCCGCAACTGCACACCCTCGAAGCCCGCGAGGTGCCCGCGGTGCTCGCCGTGTTCAACACCGATGCGCTCGTGGTTCTCGGCGACAGCGCCGCCAACAACATCGTCGTGGCCGCCGACAGCGCCGGGACCCTGCAAGTGACCAACAACGGGGCCGCGGTCGCGATCTCGTCGATCTCGGGTACGCCCAACAGGGCGAACCTGAAGTCGATCACCGTGGACGCGCGCGGGGGCAACGACTCCGTCGTGATCGACCGCAGCGTGAACGTGCTCGACGCCAACGGGAAGTTGGCCGCGAGCGCCAACGGCACGCTCCTCGGCGGCGCGGGCAACGACACGATCCGCGTGCTGTCCGGCGGGTTCGTGGGGGGGGTGATCGGCGGCCCCATCGTCGGCAACTTCGCGATGTTCGGCGGCGGCGGCGACGACTTCCTCGACAGCGGGTTCGGCAACGACGCTCTGTTCGGGGGCGACGGGAACGACACGATGCGCTGGCTGCCGGGCACGCTCATCGACACCTTCGACGGCGGCGAGGGCGTCGATACCGCCGTCGTGGTCGGCAACACGACGCCGATCCCGGACGTCACGACCCCGGACCCGAACGATACGTCGAACGGCGACTCGTTCCGCCTCGACGCCGACCCGACGACCGGCGGCGCGCTGTTCCGGCGCACGAACCTGATCCCGTTCTCCATCGGCATCACCGCGACCGAGGTGGTGGCGCTGCAAACCGGCGGGGGCGACGACCGCATTACCGTGACCGCGCTCGCCGGGACCGGGGTGCGCTCCGTGGTGATGGACGGGGGCGACGGCAACGACGTGCTCGACGGGAGCGCCGCGAACGTGGCGCTCGTCCTCAGCGGCGGCGCGGGCGACGACGTGCTCTGGGGCGGCGCGCGGAACGACGTGCTGAGCGGCGGGGCGGGGAACGACGCGCTGAGCGGGGGGAAGGGGTGGGACGTGCTCGACGGGGGCGCGGGCGACGACACCCTCGACGACGGCACGAAGGACGGGGCGCTCGACGTGCTGATCGGCGGCACCGGCGCGGACACGTTCGTGCGCCGGCAGCGGAACCCGGCCGGTTCGCCCGTGCCCCTTTTCGATGAACTGGCCCTCGACGTGACCGCGGCCGACGGCGACGTGACCCAGATCGTGTACGTGTAACCGGCCCGGCGGTTCGAGCGCCCCCGCGGTTGACGCCGCGGGCGCGCCCGGCGATAGTATGAAGAGTCCTTCTTCTCTCCATTCCGGGGCGTAACCGTGTCCTCTATCAGCCGAACCCGGCGCGGGTTCACCCTCATCGAGCTGTTGGTGGTCATCGCGATCATCGCGATTCTGATCGGACTGCTGCTGCCGGCGGTGCAAAAGGTGCGCGAGGCCGCGGCCCGCATGACCTGTAGCAATAACCTCAAGCAGATCAGTCTCGCGACCCACGGGTTCCAAGACGCGAACGGCAAACTGCCGAGCATGTATCAGGAGACGCCGGCCCCGCGCGGCCCGCTGTTCTTCCTGATCCTGCCGTACATCGAACAGGACAACCTGTTCCGCATGGCCAACAGCGACGTCTACTTCCAGATCTCGACCGGGGGCGGGCGCACGCGCATGGCCTGCACGTACCCGATCAAGACGTTCTTCTGCCCCAGCGACAGCTCGTGGCAGGAGGCCGGCATCTGGCGGCCGGGGTGGGTGGGGAACGAAGACCCCGCCGGCCTGTGGATGCCGGGGAACTACGGCGCGAACTTCCAAGTGTTCGGCAACCCGGACATGGGGAACGTGGACCTGTGGAACCTCCAAACCACGTTGAAGATCGACACCGTCGCGGACGGCTCCTCGAATACCATTTTCTTCGCCGAGAAGCAGCGCACCTGTAACCAGAGTTACTCGCCGCTTTGGGGCCACGGGTGGTGGAACATCTCGTACATGCCCATTTTCGCGTTCGGGTCGCGCAACGGGGCCACCGGCTACACGGCGCGCTCCGCCTACGCCGGCATGGTGGGGAATAACGCCAAGTTCCAGAGCGTCCCAAAAACCTCGTGGAACACCCAATGCAACCCGGCCTTGACCCAACAGATTCACGCCACCAGTATGCTCGTGGGACTCGGCGACGGGAGCGTGCGCGCGGTGTCGCCGTCGGTTTCCAACGCGACGTGGTGGTCCGCGATCACCGCGTCCGGCGGCGAAACCCTGCCCGGCAACTGGTGAGCGACCCCACGTCCGGCCGGAGCGACCCGATGAGCCGTCTCGTTCTCGTTGCGCTGGTGGTATGGGCGGCCGGGTGCGGCGCGCCGGTGGAGAACACCGGGGCCGCGCCCGAGCCGGTGAAAGGTGCGCCGCCCGGCATGGGCGCGCCCGGCGACACCCCCGTCGGCCCGCCGCCCGGTGGCAAGGGCGGGGGACCGCCCCCGCCTCCCCCTTTGAAGAAACCCTGAACCCAACCGGACACCCGCCATGCCCGCCCGCATGCTCGCGCTCCTCGCGGGCGCGCTCTGCGCCGCCGCGCCCGCCCGCGCCGCCGACTGGCCCGCGTGGCGCGGCCCCACTGGGTTCGGCCACACCGCCGACCCGAACCTGCCCCTGACGTGGAGCGCCAAGACCGGCGCGAACGTCATCTGGAAGGCCGACCTGCCGCTCCAAGGCGCGGCCGACGTCGTCAGCGGCGTCGATCAGAACCAATCCAGCCCGGTCGTGGTCGGCGGCAAGGTGTTCGTCACCGTCAGCCACTGGAGCGCGAAGACCGACCCGAAGGCGCACCCCGAACACCGCGTCGTGTGCTTCAGCGCCAAAGAAGGCAAGCTGTTGTGGAACCGGAAGGTCGAACCGGGGCCGTGGCTGTTCGCCGACCTGCGCGGCGGGTACACCGCGCCCACCCCGGCCGCGGACGCCGACCGCGTCTACGTCGTGTTCGGGTCCAGCGTCATCGCCGCCCTCGACCACGACGGCAAGCCGGTTTGGCGCAAAGAGGTCAAGCCGTTCCAGTTCGACGTGGCGCTCGCCGCCAGCCCGGTGCTGTTCGGCGACACCGTGATTCTCCAGTGCGACCAGACCGGGAAGCAGTCGCGCATCGTGGCCTTCGACCGCGCCACCGGCGACACCAAATGGGAGGCGCTGCGCCCGGCGCACGGGTTCGCGCACAGCACGCCGGTGGTCGCCGACATCGGCGGCAAGAAGCAACTCCTCGTCGCCGCCAACAACGCGCTGCAAGGGTTGGACCCGACCAGCGGCAAAGTGCTGTGGACGTGCGCCGCGAGCGGCGACACCGTCTCGCCGGTCCTCGGCGGCGGGCTGGTGTACCTCGACAGCGGGCGCGGCGGAACCGGCGTCGCGGTCGATCCCACCGGCACCGGCGACGTGACCAAGACGCACCTCAAATGGAAGACCGGCACGATGCCGGAGGGCTTCGGCTCGCCTGTGATCGTGGGCGAGCACCTGTACCGCTTGCACGCGCCCGGCGTGCTGAAGTGCCTGAAGCTGGCGACCGGCGAGGTGGTGTACAGCGAGCGGCTGCAGGGCGTGTCGAACCACGCCAGCCCCGTCGCGGCCCCGGACGGGCGCATCTACCTCGCCAGCGCCGGCCGAACGTACGTGGTGAAGGCCGGGGCGAAGTTCGAGATTCTGGCGTCGAACGATCTGGGCGACGACAGCCACGCCTCGCCCGCGGTCGCCGACGGTCGCCTGTACCTCAAGGGCCGCAAAGCGCTGTACTGCGTCGGCACGAAGGAGTGAGGGCGAAAGGCGCGTCGCTGTGCCCTCACCGTTGGAGCTCGCGCTCGACGCGGTCGAGCAGTTCCTTCACCGGCCAGTCGCGGTCGCCGATGGCGACGCCCGCGCCCTTCTCGATCCACGCACGCACCTTCTTCTCCGCGGCCACGGCCGTGCTGTGCGTCTTCGCCCCGAAGTGCTTGCTGATCTCGCCGTAGGTCGCGGCCGTGTGCTTGCGGCACAGGTAGATGGCGACCATGCGCGGGTGCGTCACGGTCCACGCCCGCGACTTCGATTGCAGCGTGCCGCCGGCGAGCCGCAGCACGGCGCACACGGCCGCGTCTACGTCGGCCACGCCGACCACGCGCACCGCGTGCCGCAAGAGGTCGCCGAGGGCTTCGCGCGCGGTCTGCATGTCGGCCGGGCGGCCCGTCACCTTCGCGTAGTGGCGGACGCTGTTCACCGCGCCTTCGAGTTCGCGCACGTTCCCGCGCAGGCTCGACGCCAGCGACTTCAGAACGTTGTCGGGGATCATGGGCGAAATGCCGGTCGCCTTCTTGCGCAGGATTTCGAGCCGCGTTTCCGGGTCGGGCGGTTGCAGGCTCCACACCGCGCCGCCGAGCAAGCGGTCGACCAACTCCGGCATCAGTTCGTCCGCGAGCCGCGGGTGACAGTCCGTTGTCACGACGACTTGCCGTCCGTCCGAAACGAGCGCGTCAAACGTGTGCAGGAACTCTTCCTGCGTGGCCTTCTTGGTGGCGAGGAAGTGCAGGTCGTCGAGGAGCAGAACGGAGCACTCGCGGAACTGCCGGCGGAACGCGGACATCTTGCCGAGGCGCGAGGCCTGCACGAACCGAGTCGTGAACTCTTCCGCGGTCGTGTACACCGGGCGCTGGTCGCTCTGGCGCTTCAGTCCGGCGAAGATGCCTTCGAGCAGGTGCGTCTTGCCGGTGCCGGTCGGCCCGTGGATGACGAGCGGGTTCGCACCCTGTCCGGGTTCCTCGACGGCGGAGAGCGCCGCGGCGTGGGCGACGCGGTTGCTCGGCCCGGTCACGAAGTCGGCCAACCCCTTCCACCGCCGCCCGGTGCGCTGCGACGCGACCGGCTTGGCGAGCGCGACTTCGTCCGCACTGATGCGCGCGACCTTCGGCTTCGGCGCGGCCACGGCTTCGCCGAACAGGTTCACTTGCTGCTTCGGCGCGGCCGGTTGCGCCGAAGCCGGCGCTTCGGGCGCGGCAACAGCGGGCGCGCTCGGCACTTCGTCAACGGCCCACTGCACGCCGACGTTGGGGCCGTACACTTCGCCCACGGCCTCCGCGACCGCCGCGCCGAAAGCGTGTTCGAGCCACTCGCGGGTGTGCTGGTTGCGGGCCGCGACGACGACGTGCGAGCCGAGCGGAACGAACTGGGCGTGCCCGAGGAACCACAGGTTGAAGCGGGCCGTGCCGACGCGCGCGGCGACGGCGTCCGCGAGGGCGGGCGGGGCCGGGCGGGGCGCGGGCGGCGCTTCCTGCGGGACCGCTTGCGGGACCGGCGCGCGGGTGGCGAGTCGAGGGGGCACGAAGAGGCTCCGGCACGGTGCGTTGCGGGGTTGCCTCCAATATCAGCCACGAACGCGGTGCGCCAACGCGCCGCAAGGTCGGTTGCGGGCGGTATCTGGGTAAGGCGCGTGGCGCGGCCGGCAGAGTCACGCGCGCCGGGCGCGCGCGCACCAACCGCGCCAGAAGGCGCAACGTGGCGCGGCCGGGCGCGTGCGCCAAACTCGCGCCAACCGAACCCGACTTGAGGGAAATCGGACTGAAGTTCACTCACGCGCATCTCGCGCGCGAGCGGCGCGGCGTAAGCCCGCCGGTAGTTCCACACTTCAGATTCGCTCAGCGGACCCTCAGGGCAGTGCTGTGCACAACTGAGTATCACGTCGCCACCTTGGCCTTTCGTGCTTGGCGGCGACGTTGAACCGACGTGTGTGCCCCTTTCTGTTTCGCGGCGTGGCGGCTGGCTCGGG